>NZ_JBIALO010000039.1:0-77612 GCF_042873595.1 Streptomyces sp. NPDC004629
GGGGGGGGGGGGGGGGTGGGGGGGGGGGGGGGGGGGGGGGCGCGCGCCCCCCCGGGGCCGGCGCCCCCCCGGGGGGGGGGGGGGGCGGGCGGGCCCCCCCCCCCCGGGGGGGGGCGGCCCGCGGCGGCCGGACGCCCGGCCGCCGACCTCGCGGACGCGCTGCACCGGGAGTTCACGGCCCGCGTCCGCACGGGCGTCGTGCCCCGCCCCGGCGCCGTCGACCTGCTCGACGCGCTCGGCCGGGCCGGCACCCCCACCGCCCTGGTCACCGCATCCCCGCGCACCGTGGCCGACATCGTGCTCGACGCCCTCGGACCCGGCCGGTTCGCGGTCTCCGTCACCGCCGACGACACCGGCCGCACCAAGCCCGCCCCGGACCCCTACCTCGCCGCCTGCCGCGCCCTCGGCGTCGACCCGGCGTCCTGTGTGGCGGTCGAGGACACCCACACCGGAGTCGCCTCCGCCGAGGCGGCCGGCTGCGCCGTCCTGGCCGTGCCGTCCCTCGCGCCGATCGACGCCGCGCTCGGCCGCACCGTGCGCGACAGCCTCGTCGGCCTCACCCTGGACGACCTGAGCGACGTCGCCGCGTCCCGACTCGGCAGCGGGCCGGTGCCGGCGCGCGGGCGGCGGCGCTGAGCTGGCCGAAGGGGCGCGGGGAACTGCGCGACCAGCCACGGCGGTGCCGCAGGCAACCGACGGCACGGTGTGGCACATCCGGCAGAGCGCTCAGTGCGTCCCGACTCGGCAGCGGGCCGGTGCCGGCGCGCGGGCGGCGGCGCTGAGCTGGCCGAAGGGGCGCGGGGAACTGCGCGACCAGCCACGGCGGTGCCGCAGGCAACCGACGGCACGGTGCGGCACATCCGGCAGAGCGCTCAGCGGCGGGTGCGCAACGAATCGCCGGGTGGGTCCGGATGCGCGCAATGAACCGCTCGTCTGCGCGCAACGGGTCCTTCTTGTCCGGCCCGCACGCCGACCGTACGGTCTAGGTGGCCCCAACCCCCTGCACCGGTGAGGATCACGCATGCGCACCGCCCTGCTCCAGAGCTCCGGCCGCCCCGGCTCCGCCGCCGAGAACCTCAAGGTCCTCGACGAGGCCGCGGCCCGCGCCGCCGCCGCGGGCGCCGCGCTGCTGGCGACCCCGGAGATGTTCCTGACGGGGTACGCGATCGGCGCGGGCATCGGCCGCCTCGCCGAACCCGCCGACGGCGACTGGGCCGACGCGGTCGCCGACATCGCCTGCCGGCACGGCCTCGCGATCGCCTACGGCTACCCGGAGCGCGCGGTCGCCGACGTGCACAACTCCGCCCAGCTGATCTCCGCCGACGGCACCCGGCTCGCCGGCTACCGCAAGACCCACCTCTTCGGCCGCTTCGAGCACGACCACTTCACCCCCGGCGACCGGCCGGTCGTCCAGGCCGAACTGGACGGCCTCACCGTCGGCCTGCTGATCTGCTACGACGTCGAGTTCCCGGAGAACGTCCGCGCGCACGCGCTGGCCGGCACCGACCTCCTCGTCGTGCCGACGGCACAGATGCACCCGTACCAGTTCGTCGCCGAGTCGCTGGTCCCCGTGCGGGCCTTCGAGAACCAGATGTACGTCGCCTACGTCAACCGGGTCGGCCCCGAGGGCGAGTTCGACTTCGTCGGGCTGTCCACGCTGGCCGGACCGGACGGCACCGCCCGCGCCCGGGCCGGCCGCACCGAGGACCTGCTCATCGCCGACGTCGACCCCGGCTTCCTGGCGGCCTCCCGCGAGGCCAACCCGTATCTGCGTGACCGCCGCCCCGGCCTGTACCGCTCCGTCGTCTGAACCCCCTTACATCCCACCCGAGTTCACCCGCGCAAGGAGTCCCCACCCCATGACGTCCACGGTGCCCGGTGCCGCCGGGCACGCCCCCGGGCAGCAGCCGCCGATCACCATGTTCGGACCGGACTTCCCGTACGCGTACGACGACTACCTCGCCCACCCGGCGGGCCTCGGTCAGATCCCCGCGACCGAGCACGGCACCGAGGTCGCGGTCGTCGGCGGCGGCCTGTCCGGCGTGGTGACCGCCTACGAGCTGATGAAGATGGGCCTTCGGCCCGTCGTGTACGAGGCCGACCGGCTCGGCGGCCGGCTGCGCACGGTGGGCTTCGACGGCTGCGACCCGTCCCTGACGGCCGAGATGGGCGCGATGCGCTTTCCGCCGTCCTCCACGGCGCTCCAGCACTACATCGACCTGGTCGGCCTTCGGACGCGTCCCTTCCCCAACCCCCTCGCCGAGGCGACGCCGTCGACCGTCGTCGACCTCAAGGGCGAGTCGCACTACGCCGAGACGATCGACGACCTGCCGCAGGTCTACCGGGACGTCGCCGCCGCCTGGCACAGGTGCCTCGAAGAGGGTGCGGACTTCTCCGCCATGAACCGGGCGTTGCGTGAGCGGAACGTACCGCGCATCCGGGAGATCTGGGCCCGGCTCGTGGCCGAACTCGACAACCAGACCTTCTACGGCTTCCTGTGCGACTCCGCGGCGTTCCGCTCCTTCCGGCACCGGGAGATCTTCGGACAGGTCGGCTTCGGCACCGGCGGCTGGGACACCGACTTCCCCAACTCCATCCTGGAGATCCTGCGCGTCGTCTACACCGAGGCCGACGACCACCATCGCGGCATCGTCGGCGGCTCCCAGCAACTGCCGCTGCGCCTGTGGGAGCGCGCGCCGGAGAAGATCGTGCACTGGGCGCGGGGGACCTCCCTCGCGGCGCTGCACGACAACGGTGCGCCCCGGCCCGCGGTGACCCGGCTGCACCGCACGGCGGGCAACCGGATCACGGTGACGGACGCGCACGGCGACATCCGCACCTACCGGGCGGCCGTCTTCACCGCCCAGTCCTGGATGCTGCTCTCCCAGATCGCCTGCGACGACTCGCTCTTCCCGATCGACCACTGGACGGCGATCGAGCGCACCCACTACATGGAGTCCAGCAAACTGTTCGTCCCGGTCGACCGGCCGTTCTGGCGGGACAAGGACCCCGCCACCGGCCGGGACGTGATGTCGATGACGCTCACCGACCGGATGACGCGCGGCACCTATCTGCTCGACGACGGCCCGGACCGGCCGGCCGTGATCTGCCTGTCCTACACGTGGTGCGACGACAGCCTGAAGTGGCTGCCGCTCACCGCCCGGGAGCGGATGGAGGTCATGCTGAAGTCCCTCGGCGAGATCTATCCGAACGTCGACATCCGGAGCCACATCATCGGCAACCCGGTGACGGTCTCCTGGGAGAACGAGCCCTACTTCATGGGCGCGTTCAAGGCCAACCTGCCCGGCCACTACCGCTACCAGCGGCGCCTGTTCACCCACTTCATGCAGGACCGGCTGCCCGTCGACAAGCGCGGCATCTTCCTCGCGGGCGACGACATCTCCTGGACCGCCGGCTGGGCCGAGGGCGCCGTGCAGACCGCGCTCAACGCGGTCTGGGGCGTGCTGCACCACCTCGGCGGGGCGACGGACCCCACCAACCCCGGCCCCGGCGACGTCTTCGACGCGATAGCCCCGGTGGAACTCCCCGAGGAATGAACGCGCTCAGACGCCCGCGGCCCGCGCCGTCTCGTACACCTCAGCGGCGACGTCCTTGAGGTGTGCGGCGTCGCGGGCGCCGCTCTGGAGGTCGACGAGGATCTCCTCCGGGCCGACGGCCGCGTGCGCCACCAGGTCCTCGACGATCTGGCCGACATCGCCCTGGAAGGGCCGTCGGTCGGTGCCGCCGTACGGCGCTGCCGACAGGGCCGTGTTCACCCGCAGGACCGTCCGGACGGGCTCCGTACGGCCCCGCTCGGCCGCCAGGTCCTGCACCTGCCGCCACTGCGCGGCGAACCGGTCGGCGCCCGTGGCCACCGGCAGCCAGCCGTCGGCGTGATCCACCAGCCGCCGCAGCGCCCGCCCGCCGCCCGCGGCCAGCAGGATCGGGATCGGCCGGGCGGGCTTGGGCCCGACCACGGCCGAGGCGATCTTGGTGATGCCGCCCTCGTAGCGCACCGGGTCGGGGCCCCACACCGCCCGGCAGACCTCGATCAGCTCGTCCAGCACCCGGCCGCGTTCCTCGAACGGCCGGATGCCGGCCGCCGCGTACTCGTCGAGGGACCAGCCCGTGCCGAAGCCCGCGAGGACCCGGCCGCCGCTCGCGGCGTCCAGCGAGGCGAGGGCCTTGGCCAGCTGGAACGGCTGGTGCAGCGGCGCGACCAGCACACTGGAGCCGAGCCGGGCCCGTTCGGTGGCCGCCGCCGCCAGGGTGAGCGTGACCAGCGGCTCGGCGACCTGGCGGTAGCCGTCCGGCCAGGCAAGCCCCTCGATGCCGTACAGCCCCTGGGTGGCCGGCTCGGGGAACAGGGCCCGTTCGAAGACCCACAGGCTGTCGTAGCCGATCCCTTCGGCAGCGCGCGCCACATCGGGCACGTCCCTGCCGATGGAGTACTGCCGCATCTGGGGAAGACCGAGACCGAGCCGGATCGCCATACCGCTGCTCCTTCGCAATCGGGGTGCCTGCCGGTCAACCTAGCTGCGACATACACAGGTTTGCGGGCGACGCTCGCGCAATGGCCGGATCAGTCCGGCAGCGGGGTGAGCAGCAGCCGGCCCGCGAGGCCGACGGCCGCGTCGAGGCGTTCGGCCAACTCCTCGGCGAGGTCCCCGCACCGGCGCAGCGCCCACAGCGCCCGCGCCGCCGACCAGGCCGCGTCCCGGGCCCGCTCCAGGCTCCAGGAACCCAGCAGATGGGTGAGCGGGTCGGCGATCTGGAGGAGGTCGGGCCCCGGCATCAGATCCTCCCGGACGCGTTCCTCCAGCGAGACGAGGAGATCGCCCACCCGGTCGAACTCGTCCTCCAGGTCGTCGGGTTCACAGCCGAGCGTCCGGCAGGTGTCCACCACGGCGAGCGCCAGGTCGTGGCCGACGTGTGCGTTGACGCCCGCCAACGCGAACTGCAGCGGCCGTACGCCCGGATGGCGGCGGAGCTGGAACAGGGGCCGCCAGCAGGCGGGCGCGCGCCGGCCGTCCGCCGCCGCGTCCACCGCGGCCAGATACCGGTGCGCGAACCGGACGTCCAGCGCGGCCGCGGCCCGCCGGTCGGTGAAGTACCCGGCATCCAGGCGCCGTTCCACCTCCTCGGTGACCGTGAGGTAGACGCGGTTGAAGACCGCGACCCCGTCCCGGGCCGGCAGGGCGGCGTCCAGGGCGCGCATCCGCGCGACGACGGAGTCCACCGTGTGGACGGACGTCGTGAACTGTTCCAACTGCGCCATGGGGGCAGGGTCCCAGCCCGAGGCCGCCGCGTGTGCCGACGGGCCCGACGCGTCCCCGGAACGGGGGAACCGGCCCGTCGTGCGGGGGATCGCGTCACAGGGCGGGGCACCGCGGGCCGCGAGGGCGCCGCGGGGATGTGCACGCCAAGTACGCCTAAGAACCGGCGCGGTGGCCGCCCCCGTCGGGGCTCGCGGTCTCGTCGTAGGCGGAGGTGCCCTCGTCCAACAGCGGCTGCTGTCCCTTGAGATGGGCGGGCGCAAAGGCGCGCAGCGCGTGGTAGCCGGTGATGACGACCAGCGTGCCGAGGGCGATCCCGCTCAGCGAGAACGTGTCGGTGACCTTCATGGAGACGTTGCCGACGCCGATGATGATGCCGGCGGCGGCCGGGACCAGATTCAGCGGGTTGCGCAGGTCCACCCCGGCGTGCAGCCAGATCTGCGCGCCGAGCAGGCCGATCATGCCGTACAGGATGACGGTGATGCCGCCGAGCACCCCGCCCGGGATCGCGGCGACGACCGCGCCGAACTTGGGGCACAGGCCGAAGAGCAGCGCGAAGCCGGCCGCGGCCCAGTACGCGGCCGTCGAGTAGACACGGGTGGCGGCCATCACGCCGATGTTCTCGGAGTACGTGGTGTTCGGCGGGCCGCCGACGGCGGTCGACAGCATCGACGCCACGCCGTCCGCCGAGATCGCCGTGCCGAGCCGGTCGTCCAGGGGGTCACCGGTCATCTCGCCGACCGCCTTGACATGTCCGGCGTTCTCCGCGACCAGCGCGATGACGACCGGCAGGGCGACCAGGATCGCCGACCACTGGAAGGACGGGCCGTGGAAGGAGGGCAGTCCGATCCAGTCGGCCTTGCCGACGCCGGACAGGTCCAGGCGCCAGTGGTCGGTGAGCTTGCCGCTCGCGTCCACCGAGTGGATCCGGCCGAAGATCCGGTCGAAGGCCCAGGAGACGACGTATCCGAAGACGAGGCCCAGGAAGATCGCGATACGGGACCAGAAGCCGCGCAGACAGACCACGGCCAGACCGGTGAAGAGCATCACGAGCAGCGCCGTCCACTGGTCCTGCGGCCAGTAGGTGGACGCGGTCACCGGTGCCAGGTTGAAACCGATCAGCATGACCACGGCGCCGGTGACGATCGGGGGCATCGCCGCGTGGATGATGCGCGCCCCGAAGCGCTGCACGGCGAGCCCCACCAGGAACAGGGCGACGCCGACGACGAAGACCGCCCCGGTGACCGTCGCGCTGGTGCCGCCCTGGGCGCGGATGACCGCGGCGACGCCCACGAAGGACAGGGAGCAGCCCAGGTAGCTCGGCACCCGGCCGCGGGTCGCGAGCAGGAAGATCACGGTCGCGACGCCCGACATCATGATCGCGAGGTTGGGGTCGAGGCCCATCAGGACGGGGGCCACGAAGGACGCGCCGAACATCGCCACGACGTGCTGGGCGCCGAGGCCCATCGTGCGGGGCCAGGACAGCCGTTCGTCGGGGCGTACCACCGCTCCGGGCGCGGGCGTGCGCCCGTCGCCGTGCAGCTTCCAGCGCACGCCGAGGTCCATGGTGAGGTTTCGCTTTCTCTGTACGTGAAGAGGATCCGGACCATTGTCAGGGGTACCTGGCGGTCCTCCGCCCACCTGGTCCTTCTCATGAATCCGGTTCACATACATGATCCAGGCGTCCGATGGTGGTGTGCAGCGCCCCGAAGGGGCGGGCTCAGGGGCGGGGGTCGGGGACCGCCGTGGCCGGGCGGCTGACCTCGGTCCGGGCCCGCCCGTCAGGGCGCAGCACGCCCGCGAACACCGCCAGCCCGCACGCCAGCACGGTCACCAGGCAGAACGACACCATCAGGCTGGTCGCCTGGGCCACCCCGCCGATCAGGCTGGGCGCGATCAGGCCCGAGGTGTAGGTGATGGTCGCCACGCCCGCGATGGCCTGGCTCGGATTGGTACCGCTGTGCCCTGCCGCCGCGAAGCACAGCGGTACCACGACCGCGATGCCGAACCCCATCAGCGCGAACCCGGTCATCGCCACCGCCGGATGCCCCGCGACCACGATCAGCAGGCCGCCGGCCGCGGCGAGCACCCCGCCCGCCCGGACCGTGCGCACCGCGCCGAAGCGGTTCACCACCGCGTCCCCGGCGATCCGGGCGATCGCCATGGTCAGCATGAACCCGGTCGTGGAGGCCGCGGCGAGTCCGGCGGAGCTGTCCAGCCGGTCCCGCAGGAACACCGCCGACCAGTCGAGGCTCGCGCCCTCCGCGAACACCGCGCAGAAGCCGACCGCGCCGATCAGCAGCGCCGAACGGGGCGGCAGCGCGAACCGCGGCGGCGGCTCCTCGTCCTCGGCGGGCTGGAGGTCCAGCACCCAGCTGGCGGCCGAGACGCCGAGCAGCGTGAGGACGGCCGCCGCGAGCCCGAAGTGCAGCCGCGCGTCCGAGCCCAGATGCGCGGCGAGGGTGCCGGCGGCCGAGCCGATCAGGGCGCCCGTGCTCCACATGCCGTGCAGCCCCGAGATGATCGACTTGCCGAGCAGCCGCTCCACCTCCACCCCGAGCGCGTTCATCGCCACGTCGGCCATGCCGGCACTCGCGCCGTAGGCGAACATCGCCAGGCACAGCGTGTACAGGTTCGGCGCGAGGCTCGGCAGGATCAGCGAGAGCGTCCACAGTGCGATCAGCCCGCGCAGCGCGGTGCGGCTGCCGAAGCGATGGCTGATCCGGCCCGCCACCGGCATCGAACACGCGGCGCCGAACGCCGTGAAGGCGAGCGCGAACCCGAGTTGTCCCGCGCCCAGGGAGGCATGGTCCTGGATCCAGGGCACCCGGGTCGCGAACGAACCGGTGACGGCCCCGTGCACGGCGAACACGGCCGCGACGGCGTACCGGGCGTGTTTCACCTCACCTTGCGCGTAGCGCACGCCACTCATGTTCCGGCCCCTCCCTGGACGGTCGCCCCGCTGTCTCGGGCGTAAACTATCAGGGACCCTGCCTGATAGATAGGGAGTATCGCCGCCGTCCCGGCATGCAGTGGCCGGCCCGCCGGCTCCGCCGATCTGGGAGGATTCCCGTCATGCCCGCATCCCCGAGCACCGCCCGGGCCATCAACGACCGGCTCGCCCTGCGGCTGCTGCAGGAGGAGGGCCCGCTCACGGCAGGGCAGTTGAAGCAGCTGACGGGGCTGTCCCGGCCGACCGTCGCCGACCTCGTCGAGCGGCTCGCGGACCGCGGCCTGATCACGGTCGTCGGCGAGTCCGGTGAGCAGCGCCGCGGCCCGAACGCGCGGCTCTACGGCATCGTCGCCGACCGCGCCCACCTCGCCGCGCTCGACGTCCGCACGGAGGGCGTCTCCGTGCTGGTGTCCGATCTGCTGGGCCGGGTGCTCACCGAGGCGTCCGTACCCATCGCCGGGGACATCGGGACCGGGCCCGCGGTGGAGCAGGCGGTGACGCTGGTGGAGCGGGCGGTGAAGGAGGCCGGGGCCGACCGGCTGCACACCGTCGGCATCGGCGCACCGGGCCTGATCGATCCGGCCACGGGCGAACTGCGCGACTCCACCGGCCTGCCCGCCTGGCACCGACGGCTGGTCGCGGCCCTTCAGGAGCGCCTGCCCGAGGCCCGGGTCAGCGTCGAGAACGAGACCAACCTCGCCGCCCTGGCCGAGCAGCGCGAGGGCGCCGTCCGGGACCGCGACACCTTCGTCCTGCTCTGGCTCGGCCACGGCGCGGGCGCCGCCGTCGTCCTGGACGGCGCCCTGCGCCGCGGCGCCTCCGGCGGCACCGGCGAGATCGGCTTCCTGCCGGTCCCGGGCACCTCGACGCTGCCCTCGGCGACGGACTGCAAGGGCGGCTTCCACTCCCTGGCGGGCGCCGCGGCCATCGAGGCGCTGGCCGACGAGTGCGGGCTGACCGGCGCCGCGGACGACGCGGACGGGCCGCGCGCCGCGGGCCTGGTGCGGACGGCCGTGACCGGGGCCGCCACGGCGGCCGCCGACCGCTTTCTCGCCGCCCTCGCCGACCGGATCGCCATCGGCGCGGCCTCCGTCGTCGCCGTCCTTGACCCGGGCTGCGTGGTCCTCGGCGGAGAGGTCGGCCAGGCCGGCGAAGACCCGCTCGCGGACCGGGTGCGAGAACGGGTGCGGCGGATGTCGCCGCTGGTCACCGACGTACGGCCGAGCACCCTCGGCGGCGCGGCCGTGCTCCGCGGAGCCCTGCTGACCGCCCGGGAACGCGCCCAGGACGACCTGTTCGCCCCGGCGGACCGCTGAGCGGTGAGCGCTCCGCGGGCAGGGCCGGGAAGTGCCGTCGGTCGGCTGCGGCGGCATCGTGGCCGGTCGCGCAGTTCCCCGCGCCCCTTCGGGGCGCTGCCGCACCACGGCGGACTTCGTTCGACCCGCTTGGACGTCGGTGGCCCACTCGGCCCGCCACGCCGCCGCCCGCTCGCCCCCGCCGGTCGGCGTGCTCGCGCACGGCCTGCCAGAGGTCGCCGGCAGGCTGGCGGCCCGGCGGCGGGCAAGGGCCGTCGTCACCGCCACCGGGCCCGCCCGCACCCTAAAAGGACTAGACCAGTAAGGTCAATGGGTTTGAATCACTGTCAGGCGCCTTCCCGGCCGGGGGAGTTGACCTGGGGCGGTCCGGTGGGCGAGCCCGGCCCGCCGCGCTGTGAGCCACCCCACACGGCCGCCCTGCCGGGACGGGGATTCGCCGTGGCACACTGGGCGTGTACCAGAAGCAGCGCACTCCGGGGTCGGTGAAAGTCCGAACCGGCGGTTACAGTCCGCGACCCGGTCGCTTCCAGCGACCGGTTGACCAGGTGAAATTCCTGGACCGACGGTTAAAGTCCGGATGGGAGGCAGTGCGCGGCGGGCGGGCATCCGTGCACGCCGCCGTCTTGGGACACGTCCCCTGTGGACGGGTCCGTCCGGCGTCGTTCCCCGAGTGCTCATCCGCTTCTTCTGTCGTCATCGACAGGCCCCGGAGTCCGTGCCCGAAGAGGCAGGAGGACCCGGGAAGTGTTCACCGGAATCGTCGAAGAGCTGGGTGAAGTCACCGCCGTCGAGAACCTGGGCGATGCCTCCCGCTTCCGGCTCCGCGGACCCGTCGTCACCGAGGGCGCGCGGCACGGCGACTCCATCGCCGTGAACGGGGTCTGTCTCACCGTCGTGGAGCACGAGGGCGAGGAGTTCACCGCGGACGTCATGGCCGAGACGCTGGACCGCTCCAGCCTCGGCGTCCTCACCGTCGGCTCCCGCGTCAACCTCGAACGCCCCACCGCCGTCGGCGCGCGCCTCGGCGGGCACATCGTGCAGGGCCATGTGGACGGCACCGGCGAAGTCCTGGAACGCACCCCCTCCGACCACTGGGAGATCGTGAAGATCTCCCTGCCCGCGGACCTCGCACGCTACGTCGTCGAGAAGGGCTCCATCACCGTCGACGGCATCAGCCTCACCGTCGTGACGGCGGGCGAGGACCACTTCACCGTCAGCCTGATCCCGACCACCCTCGCCCTGACCACGCTCGGCCACAAGCAGCCCGGCGACCCGGTCAACCTGGAGGTGGACGTCATCGCCAAGTACGTCGAGCGGCTGCTCGCGGACCAGGGGGCGACCCGGTGACCTGGCTCAACTCACAGGCGTTCACCCTCTTCGGCCAGCACATCAAGTGGTCCGACATGATCGGCAACGTGATCGGCCTGGTCGGTCTCGCCTTCGGCTGGCGCCGCTCCCTGTGGAGCTGGCCGACGCAGTTCCTGTCCGGGCTCATCCTGTTCGCCGCGTTCGCCACAGCCCACCTCTCCGGCAGCGCCGGCAAGCAGGTCGTGGTCATGGTCGTCGCCGGCTACGGCTGGTGGCAGTGGAACCGCGGCTCGGCACGGGGCGCGGACGGCCACATCGCCGTACGGTTCGCCACCTGGTCCGAGCGGGCGGTCCTGCTCGTCGCCGCGGCCGTCGGCACCCTCGCCGTGGCCGGGCTGTTCCACGCCTACCCCTCGCTGTCCTGGGACCCCTGGCCCGACGCCTACATCTTCGTCGGCACCATCGTCGCGATGTACGCCCAGGCGCGCGGCATGGTCGAGTTCTGGCTCGCCTGGCTCCTGGTGGACGCCGTCGGCGTCCCGCTCAACTTCGCCAACGGCTTCGCCTTCTCCGGCTTCGTCTACGTCATCTACGGCGCACTCGTCCTGTGGGGCCTGCGCGACTGGTGGCTGCGCTCCCGCAAGGCCGCGCGGCCCGTCATGGAAGGAGCGCCCGCATGACCGCGGCACCGATCCTGTACGGCACCGACGGCACCGACCACGTCGAGGACATCGCCCTCGACCCAATCGAGCGAGCCGTCGCGGACATCGCGGCCGGCCGCCCCGTCGTGGTCGTGGACGACGAGGACCGGGAGAACGAGGGCGACCTCGTCATCGCCGCCGAGAAGGCGACTCCCGAGATCATCGCCTTCATGATGAGCGAGTGCCGCGGACTGATCTGCGCCCCCATGGAGGGCGCGGAACTCGACCGGCTGGCACTCCCGCAGATGGTCGAGGACAACACCGAGTCCATGAAGACCGCGTTCACCGTCTCCGTGGACGCCTCCTCCGAGCACGGCGTGACGACCGGGATCTCCGCCGTCGACCGCGCCACCACGCTCCAGCTGCTGGCGAGCGGCAAGGCCGAACCGGGCGACCTGGTCCGTCCGGGCCATGTCTTCCCGCTGCGCGCCCGGTCGGGCGGTGTCCTGGTCCGCCCCGGCCACACCGAGGCCGCCGTCGACCTCGCCCGGCTCGCCGGGCTGCGGCCGGCCGGCGCGATCGTGGAGATCGCCGGTGAGGACGGCCGCATGCTGCGCCTGCCCGAGCTGATCCCGTTCGCGCGCAAGCACGGCCTGACGATCATCTCCATCGAGGGCCTGATCGCCCATCTGCGCGCCGCCGCGGACATGACCCCGGTCAAGCAGCGCGTGCCGGTGCCCGCGCCCGGACCCGCCGTGCGCCGCGAGGCCGAGGTCGGCCTGCCCACCCGACACGGCACCTTCACGGCCTACGGCTACCGCTCCACCGCCGACGGCGTCGAACACGTCGCCCTCGTCCACGGCGAGATCGGCGACGGCGAGGACGTCCTGGTCCGCGTCCACTCCGAATGCCTCACCGGCGACGTCTTCGGCTCGCTGCGCTGCGACTGCGGCCCGCAGCTGGACGCCGCCCTGGACCGGATCCGGGACGAGGGCCGCGGCGTCGTCGTCTATCTGCGCGGACACGAGGGCCGTGGCATCGGCCTGCTGTCCAAGCTGCGCGCGTACGAACTCCAGGAACGCGGCCGGGACACCCTGGACGCCAACCTCGAACTCGGCCTGCCCGCCGACGCCCGCGACTACGGCGCAAGCGCCAGGATCCTGGACGACCTCGGCGTACGCAGCGTCCGCCTGATGACCAACAACCCCGACAAGACCGACGCGCTGCTGCGCCACGGCATCAAGGTCACCGGACGCGAGCAGATGCCCGTGCACGCGGGCGAGCACAACCTCCGCTACCTGCGCACCAAGCGGGACCGGATGGGCCACGACCTGCCCTGGCTGGACGCACCGGCCGGGTCGGGCTGCGGCAACCAGTAGGAAAGAACACCGAGGAGACACGTGAGCGGCAAGGGTGCACCGGAACTGTCCGTGCGGAACGTCGGCGACCTCAGGGTCGCCGTCATCGCGGCGCAGTGGCACGAGAAGGTGATGGACGGACTGGTGGACGGCGCCCTGCGCGCCCTGCACGACCTGGGCATCGACGAGCCCACCCTGCTCCGGGTCCCCGGCAGCTGGGAGCTGCCGGTGGTCGCCAAGGTGCTGGCGGGCCGCGGCTACGACGCGATCGTCGCCCTCGGCGTCGTCATCCGCGGCGGCACCCCGCACTTCGACTACGTCTGCCAGGGCGTCACCCAGGGCCTGACCCAGGTGTCGGTCGAGACCGGCGTACCCGTCGGCTTCGGCGTGCTGACCTGCGACACCGAGGAGCAGGCCGTGGACCGGGCGGGCCTTACAGGCTCCCGGGAGGACAAGGGACACGAGGCGGTGACCGCCGCCGTCGCCACCGCGGCCACACTCCGCTCGGTATCCGAACCCTGGCGCTGAGGAGTCCCCGCAACCGCGTAGGGTGGGACCACCATGTCCAAGAAGACGTTCGAGGAGCTTTTCACGGAGCTCCAGCACAAGGCCGCCCACGGCGACCCCGCGACCTCCCGCACCGCCGAACTGGTCGGCAAGGGAGTCCATGCCATCGGCAAGAAGGTCGTCGAGGAGGCCGCCGAGGTCTGGATGGCCGCCGAGTACGAGGGCAAGGAGGCGGCCGCCGAGGAGATCTCCCAGCTGCTGTACCACGTCCAGGTGATGATGGTCGCCCGCGGTATCTCCCTCGACGACGTCTACGCCCATCTGTAGACCCGAGCGGCCGAACCCGCCACGGGCGCCCACGCCCCACGCAGGCCCCGTAGTCCCCGTAGTTCTCGTAGGTCTCGTACTGTCACTCCCGTCACACGAAGGAAGCCGACCTCATGCTGCGCATCGCCGTCCCCAACAAGGGTTCCCTGTCCGGCCCTGCGGCGGACATGCTGCATGAGGCCGGCTACCGGCAGCGCCGGGAGTCCAAGGAACTGAGGACCGTCGACCCGACGAACGAGGTCGAGTTCTTCTACCTCCGCCCCCGTGACATCGCGATCTACGTCTCCTCCGGCCGCCTCGACATCGGCATCACCGGCCGTGACCTGCTGGTCGACTCGGGCGCCAACGCCGAGGAGATCCTTCCGCTCGGCTTCGCCCGCTCCACGTTCCGCTACGCCACCAAACCCGGCACCGCGTCCGGCGTCGCGGACCTGGGCGGCAGGACGGTCGCCACCTCCTACGAGGGCATCGTCGCCAAGCACCTCGCCGACCAGGGTGTCGACGCCTCCGTCGTGCACCTCGACGGTGCCGTGGAGACCGCCATCGAACTCGGTGTCGCCGAGGTTATCGCGGACGTCGTCGAGACCGGCACCTCGCTGCGCAACGCCGGCCTCGAAGTCATCGGCGAGCCGATCATGAAGTCCGAGGCGATCGTCATCCGCCGCACCGGCGCGAGCGCCGATGCCGCCGAAGACTCTGTCGAGCCGAAGGTCCAGCAGTTCCTGCGCCGGCTCCAGGGCGTCCTGGTCGCCCGGACGTACGTGATGATGGACTACGACTGCCGCGCCGAGCACCTGGAGCAGGCCGTCGCCATCACCCCCGGCCTGGAGGGCCCGACCATCTCGCCGCTGCACAACGAGGGCTGGGTCGCCGTCCGCGCCATGGTCCCGGCCGAGGACGCCCAGCGGATCATGGACGACCTGTACGACATCGGCGCGCGGGCCATCCTGACCACGGCCATCCACGCCTGCCGCCTCTGACCGACAAGGAGGCCGCACCCGCATGTCCGCGCTGCCCGAACCGCCCACCCTGCCCATCACCTTCCGCCCGCACCTCACCCGGGTGATCCTGCTCACCGCCGGAGCGGCGATACTCCTGGTGATAACCGGGGTCGCGCTGGCGCTGGAACAGCTCGGCCCGGGGGAGCGGCTCAGCTTCGTGCTGACCGGGGCGCTGATCTTCTGGGTGCTGGCCCAGCTCGCCCGGGTGAAGGTCGTCGCCGACGAGTCCGGCGTCACCGTCGTCAACATTGTCGGCAGGCGGCGCCTGGACTGGGCGGAGATCCTCCGGGTGAACCTCCGTCCGGGCGACCCCTGGGTCTTCCTCGACCTCAGCGACGGCACCAGCCTGCCCGCGCTCGGCATCCAGCCGGGCATCGCCAAACAGCGCGCCATCGCCGACGCGAGCGCCCTGCGGGCGCTCGCCGAGGACCGCGCCGGACAGGGCCCGGACCGACATCGGAGCTGACTTCGGGCCGTCCACCCTGCCGCGGTGGCCGCTGTCTTGATTAATCTGGTGGGCGGAGGCGTTCCCGTTGTGCCTCCGCCCCTGCTGCGCCGCCCGGTGCACAGGGGTTCCTGCTACCCGAGGAGTGACCCTCTCCGGCGATGGACGGATCGTCCTGTAGTACCTGCGCCGCCCCCTCCCGACATACCGCGGAGGCGGCGGCATCATGACCACCCCCCTGCTGCTCCTCGCAGCCGCATTCCTGCTGATCCTCGCCAACGGCTTCTTCGTCGCGGCCGAGTTCGGCCTGGTGACGGTCGAGCGACCGGACGCCGAGAAGGCCGCGGCCGAGGGCGACCGGCGCGCCCGCACGGTCGTCGAGTCGCTGAGGGAGCTGTCCTTCCAACTTTCCGGCACCCAGCTCGGCATCACCATCACCTCCCTGGTGGTCGGCATGCTCGCCGAACCGGCCCTCGCCGAGCTGCTGAGCGGCCCGGTCACCGCGACCGGCATCCCCGACGGCGCCGTCCCCGGCGTCGCCGTGGTCGTGGGCATGCTGCTCGCCTCCGCGATCCAGATGGTGATCGGCGAACTCGTACCGAAGAACTGGGCGGTGTCCAGGCCGTTGCAGGTCGCGCGGTTCGTCGCGGGTCCGCAGCACCGGTTCGCCCGCCTGTTCCGCCCGGTGATCGCTGCGCTCAACGCGGTCGCCAACCGGCTGGTGCGCGCCCTCGGCGTCGAACCCGCCGAGGAACTGGCCTCCGCCCGCACCCCCGGCGAGCTGGTCTCGCTGGCCCGGCACTCCGCCCGGGCGGGAGCCCTGGAACAGGACACGGCGGACCTGTTCGTGCGCACCCTGTCGCTGGGTGAGCTGACCGCGCAGCACGTCATGACCCCGCGGGTGAAGGTCAGCGCACTCCAGTCCTCGGCCACCGCCGAGGACGTCGTCAACCTCACCCGGGCCACCGGGCTGTCCCGCTTCCCCGTCTACCGGGAGAAGATCGACGAGATCGTCGGCATGGCCCACCTCAAGGACGCCCTGGCGGTCCCGGCGCACGAGCGGCTGCGCACCCCGGTCGGCCGGATCGCCCACAAGGCGCTGCTGGTACCGGAGACCCTGCCCGTGCAGCCGCTGCTCGCCCGGCTGCGCAGCGAGCAGCCCATCGCGGTCGTCGTCGACGAGTACGGCGGCACGGCGGGGGTGGTGACCCTGGAGGACATCGTCGAGGAACTCGTCGGCGAGGTCCGCGACGAGCACGACGGCCAGGATCTTCCCGAACTCGCCGTGGCGCCGCCCGAGGACGGCAGGCCCGCCTGGGACGCGGACGGCAGTTGCCGCGTCGACGTCCTGCGGCGGATAGGTCTCGACGTGCCCGAGGGGCCGTACGAGACCGTCGCGGGCCTGGTCGCCGATCTGCTCGGCCGCATCCCGGCACCGGGCGACCGGGCCGAGCTGCCCGGCTGGCGGCTGTCGGTGCGCCAGGTCGGCCACTACCGGGCGGAACGGGTCCGGCTGGTGCGCACCGCCACCGTGGCCGCGGTCCCGGAGGCGGTCCGATGAGCCTGCTGCAACTCGTCTTCGCCGCGCTGCTGGTGCTCGCCAACGGCTTCTTCGTGGGCGCCGAGTTCGCGCTGGTCTCCGTGCGCCGCAGCCAGATCGAACCGCTCGGCAGCGCGCGGGCCCGCCAGGTGCTGTACGGCCTGGAGCACCTGCCGCAGATGATGGCCGCCGCCCAGTTCGGCATCACGGTCTGCTCGCTGACCCTGGGCGCGGTCGCCGAGCCGACGGTGGCGCATCTACTGGAGCCGGTCTTCGAATGGATCCATCTGCCGCACGGCATGATCCACCCGCTCGGCTATGTCATCGCCCTCGCCGCGGTGGTCTTCTGCCACCTGGTGATCGGCGAGATGGTGCCGAAGAACCTGGCGATGGCGGCGCCGGAGAAGGCCGCGCTGTGGCTCAGCCCTGGTCTGGTCGCCTTCGCCCGGCTGTGCCGGCCGATCACCGTGGCGCTCGGCGCCTGCGCCCAGTCCATCCTGCGGCTGTTCCGCGTCGAGCCCAAGGACGAGGTCGAGGCCGTCTTCACCAGCGTGCAGCTGGGCCGGCTGGTGGAGGACTCCGGTCAGGCCGGGCTGCTCGGCCCCGAGGAGCAGGAGCGCCTGGAGGACGCGCTGGAACTGGGCTCGCGCCCGGTCACCGACGTACTCCTCAAGCGTGAGTCGCTGGTGACGGTGCCCCCGTCGGTCACGCCCGGGCAGATCGTCCGGCTCACCGCGCGGACCGGCTTCTCCCGCTTCCCGGTCGCCGCGGAGACCGGCGCCTTCATGGGCTATCTGCACGTGAAGGACGTACTTGACCTGGAGGACTCCGAGCGGGCCGTGCCCCAGCAGGTGTGGCGTCCGATGACCACGCTCAGGGCCGAACTGCCGCTGGACGACGCGCTCACGGTGATGCGGCGGGCCGCCACCCACCTGGCGCAGGTGGCCGACGCGTCCGGCCGGATCCTCGGCCTGGTCGCGCTGGAGGACGTACTGGAACTGCTGGTCGGCGAGGTACGCGATCCCGCGCACCGGCAGGCCGCCGGGCCGAAGGTCACGGAGCCGCAGGTGAGCGGGGAACCGGAGGAGGCGCTGGCCGGCTGAGCCGGGCCCGCGCCGGGCCGCGGGAGGCGTGGGTCACATGGCCGACGGATCCTGCGGCCCGCGCCCCGACAGCACCTCCCCGTACGCCTGCATCAGGTCGGGCAGCCGCAGTGTCGCGAGGTCGTCCCGGGACAGCGCACCGGGGTATCCCGACAGCCGCAGATCCCGGTAGGCGCAGCTCTTCTCGTACAGGGTGCGCAGGAACCGTCCGTTGCCCAGCTCGTCGAGCCACCCCTGGTCGACCACGTGCCCGGCGATCGACCGCAGCTCCTCCAGCGCCTCCTCGTCCCACGCGTCCCCGTTCTCCGCGGCCAGCACCTCGCCGATCGCGGTGAGTTCGAGCGGCCGGTACGAGGGGAAGTCGACGCGGGTGGTGAAGCGGGAGGACAGCCCGGGGTTGGCGGCCAGCAGCCGGTCCATGCCCTCGGGATAGCCGGCCAGGATCACCACCAGGTGATCCCGGTTGTCCTCCGCCCGCTTGAGCAGCACCTGCAGGGCCTCGTCGCCGTAGGCGTCGCCCTTGCCGTAGCCGGAGTTGGACAGCGAGTAGGCCTCGTCCACGAACAGCACGCCGCCGATCGCGGAGTCGATCAGCTCGTTGGCCTTCACGGCCGTCTGCCCCAGGTACTCGCCGACCAGGTCGGCCCGCTGCGCCTCCACGAGGTGGTCGCCGCCGAGCAGCCCGAGGGCGTAGAAGACACGGCCGAGGATCCGGGCGACGGTGGTCTTGCCGGTGCCCGAGGGTCCGGAGAAGACGAAGTGGCGTTTCGGCGGCTGGACCGGCAACCCCTGGCCGGCCCGCAGCCGTGCCATGTTCAACTGCGCCGACAACGCCTTGACCTGGCGTTTCACCGGTTCCAGCCCGACCATGCGCTCCAGTTCGGCAAGCGCCTCCTCCAGCAGGGCGGGATCGGTGGGCCCCGTGGGCAGCGGCGGCGACGGCACGCCCGTCTTCGCGCGCACCGCCGGATCGGTCACCGACGGCAGCGGGCCGGCCGGCGGCAGGTCGGGCTCGGGCAGCCGCAGGTCGCGGCCCTCGCTGCCGAAGAGGGGGTCGAGCACGTCCGGGCCGTCCACGCTGTCCTGGCCGGCTCCGGCGAGCATGATCGCCGCGAGGTCCGCGGCGTCGTCGTATCCGTCGTACCCGTCGCCCTCGGCGATCGCGGCGAGCCGGGCCGAGGTGTCCATGAAGGCGGGGTCGACCCGGTGCACGGCCCGGTACAGGGGGAGGGCGGCGGCGCTGCGGCCCGTGCCCTCGTGGGCGCGGGCCAGCCAGTAGCGCAGCTCCTTGCGCTGCGGCTGCTCGCTGCGGCAGCGCATCAGGGCCGCCGACAGCAGCGGTTCGGCCTGGCCGTACATCTCCAGGCGGACCCGGGCCATGCCGCCGAACAGGCCCGCCTCGATGCCGAGCAGGGCGTCGTCGAGCAGCGGGTCGGTGTGCCGGACGAGCTGATCCCAGTCCTTGACGAGATACGCGCGGCAGGCGTGCAGAAAGCGGACCTGCGGGTCGGTGTCCACGGGCGGCAGCCCGGCCAGCGCCCGGTCCAGCTCCGGCACATGGCGGCCGTCGAGCCAGTGCGAGGAGTGCGCGAGCAGCAGGTCGCGCGGGCTCTCCAGCACCGGCTGCACCCACCAGCCCAGCCAGTACCAGGAGTTGAGGCTGCGGCGGTGCCGGGAGCGCTGTTCCCCGAACCGGTCACGGTGCCGGAACATCCGCAGCAGCGCGGTCGTCGTGTCCACGCGCAGCGCGTGCAGCCCGAGCCAGGCGTCCGCCATCGCGGGATCCATCCGCACCGCGGTGCGGAACTCCTCCTCCGCCTGCGGATAGGCGCCCACGGTGTAGGCGTCCACGCCTCGCAGCCAGGCGAGGTCGGCCGGGGCCTCGGGGCCCCGCGTGCCGAAGTCCATCACGTCCCCCACAAACCGTGCCCCCGTTGGTTCACCGCCGGGCGGCTGCCCGGCGGCTGCCTTTGGTCGAACCGCTGTGCCGCGGACCGGAGTTGCAGGTGCGCGAAGCAGCCGTTCGTAGGTCGCACCAGGGGCATCGTACCCGCGCGTCGGGTGCGCGCCGAAGGGTGTCGCACGGCCCGTTTGACGAGGTGGGAGCAGATGGGGCGCACACGGCGCGGTGACCGAGGGTGATCGGATCGCCGCGTTGGGCGTCCGGAGGGGGCATGCGGGCAGAACGAAGCCCCCGGTCACGGGGGAACAACCGGGGGCTTCGCGTCTGTGGGCGGCTCCGAGTGGCCGCACATTGAGAACGTAAGTCCTGTACGGCCCCCGGGTCAAGCGGAGTTGAAGCACTCGAAGAAGTTCTCATGCAAGGGCCTTCACAGATTCAGCACATAGCGGATGGTCCATCACCGTGCGTGACGTTCGGTGTGGATCCGCGGGTCGCGGCGGGCCCCGGCAGCACCTCGTACCCCTTCTGTGACTGGAGCACCAGCAGGTCGGCATGGGGGCGCGAGGGGTCTTCGGCGAAGTGCCGGCGCTCCGCCCCGACCCAGCGGGCCCAGAACTCCCGCTGCTCGCTCCCGTCCCGCCGGCGGCCACGGGCCCAGGAGACCTCGCGAGCCAACTCCATCCACAGCAGGCGCGCCAGATACGGCCGCAGCGCGCGGCGGCCGGCCCCGACGCCCTCGACGAGGACGACGGACGCGGCCGGCAGCGCGCGGGGCGGGCCGAAGGAGCGGGCCCGCCAGTCGTAGGGTGCGTATGCCGCGCTCTCGCCCCGGGCCAGCGGCTCGATCACCTGGGTCAGCAGCCGCCCGGTCCAGCCGAACAACTCGTCGTGGCTGGCGATGTCGTCCAGGTGCAGCACCGGCGCCCCGCCCAGCGCGGCGGCCAACGCCCCCGCGAACGTGGACTTTCCCGAGCCGGCGTGGCCGTCGACGCCGATCAGCCGGACCGGACCGCAGGACGGCGCGAGGCCGCGCAACCGGGCGGCGAGTTCGCGAATGACGGTTCCTCCGGGGGCGAGAGAGAGGGAGATTATCCGGAATCATCCTAGGGACGCCCCCGCCGGGGCGTGCGGCGCCCCCGCCGGGCCGCTCCGGCGGCCGTGCCAGTGGACGAGACCAATAATCATGGGCGTGGCAAGGGCCGAAGAGCTGGCAGGGGCATGCCGCCTGATCCATAGTTGGCGCACAACCGCACGGCGATCGAGCCGACGGGCGGCACCGCCCGGGGCCGGACCGCCGTGGACCGGACCCGTCCCGACTCGGACACCTGGGGGTAGTTCCGCCCATGAGCAGAGCCGAACAGCCGTCCCGCAGAACCGTCCTGGCCGCCGCGGTCGCCGCCGCGGTGACCTCCGGCGCGGTCGTCACCGGCACCGGGCCGGCGGGCGCCGCGACCGTCTCCGACGCCGACGAACCGGGTCCCGACCGACCCGTCGACAACCGCGCCTGGACCACGTACCGCGACTGGCGTTCCGGCGTCGCCGAGGGCGTCGTGGCCGTCGCGGGGGTCCGCCCCGGCGTGGTGATCGGCGCCCCCGCGGGCACCACCGACTACACGGACCCGCACACCGGCACCACCGCCGCCTGGGAGTACGCCACCTGGACCTCCCCGGTCCATCGCCTCTGCGTCCCGGCCACCGAGGCCATCGCCTCCTGGAACGCGCGCACCCCGGACGGCACCTGGATCCAGATCGAGCTGCGCGGGACGTACTCCGACGGCACGGACACGCCCTGGTATGTGATGGGCCGCTGGGCGGCCGGGGACCAGGACATCAAACGGACCTCCGTGGACGGCCAGTCCGACGGCAGGAGCAGCATCTGGACGGACACCTTCGCCGTCGACGACGCCTCCACCGGCCTGCGTCTGGTGTCCTACCGGCTGCGGCTCACTCTGCTGCGCAGGCCCGGCACGCAGCTGACCCCCACCGTCTGGCGGCTCGGCGCGATGGGCTCCGACATCCCCGACCGCTTCACCGTCCCGGCCGCCCCGCCCCGCGTCGCCAGGGAGCTGATCGTCCCGCGGTACTCGCAGGAGGTGCACGTGGGCCAGTACCCCGAGTACGACAACGGGGGCGAGGCCTGGTGCAGCCCCACCTCCTCGCAGATGATCATCGAGTACTGGGGCGGCCGGCTCACCCCCGAGCAACTGTCCTGGGTCGACCCGAGTTACGCCGACCCGCAGGTGGACCACGCCGCCCGCCACACCTACGACCACCAGTACCGGGGCTGCGGCAACTGGCCGTTCAACGCCGCCTACGCGGCCACGTTCCGGGGGCTTCAGGGCGTGGTCACCCGGCTCGGCTCGCTCACCGACCTGGAGCGGCTGATCGCGGCGGGCATCCCGGCCATAACGTCCCAGTCGTTCCTCAAGACCGAGCTGACCGGCGCCGGGTACGGCACCTCGGGGCATCTGATGACCGTGATCGGCTTCACCGCCGAGGGCGATGTGATCGCCAACGACCCGGCTTCGCCGAGCAATGAGGCGGTGCGCCGCGTCTACCTCCGGCGGGAGTGGGAGAACATCTGGCTCAGGACCAAGCGGTACAACGCCGGTGGCGCGGTGGTCTCGGGCACCGGCGGCGTGTGCTACCTCTTCTTCCCGGTCCGTCCGACGCCGCGCCAGCGCAGGGCGCTCGCGGCGGTGGGCGTGTGCTGAGACAGGCGGCACGGCCCCCGGGGCGCGGGGGCCGTGCCGCCTGTGACCAACCTCTCCGCCGCACGGGCCGTGGGCGGTGGCATGGTGGACGGCACGGTGGGGGGAGTCCACCCAGCACAGCCGACCCCAGTGAGACGCCATGACCGCACACTCAGCCGCCGCCCGCACCCGCACGGGCGGCCCCCGCGACGACGGCCCGAAGATCGTCGAACACGTCCTGGGCTGGACCCTGGTCGCGGTCCTGGCGATGCTCGTGACCCAACTGGGGCTGCTGTGACGTTCTGACATACTGCGGATGTCCCGCAGCCTGTTGAGACCAGGGTCCGAATTGCCTATCGACCAACAGCCCGCCGTCACCCGGCCGCGGGCGCGCGGCACCGAGCGCTCGCTGGCGCGTCGTGCCGAACTCATCGCCATCGGGCGGAAGTTGTTCGCAGACACTTCTTATGACGCGCTCTCCATGGACGACATCGCCCGGCAGGCACATGTCGCCAAGGGGCTGATCTACTACTACTTCCGGTCGAAGCGCGGCTACTACCTGGCGATCATCGAGGACTCCGTCGCGCACCTGGTCGGCTACGCCGCGAGCGGCCTGGAACTGCCGGCCGCGGACCGCGTGCACCGCACCATCGACAGCTATCTGCGCTACGCCGAGCACCATCAGGCGGCCTACCGCACCATCGTCAGCGGCGGCGTCGGTTTCGACGCCGAGGTGCATGCCATCCGGGACGGCGTGCGCGAGGCGATCGTCACGACCATCGCGCAGGGCGCGTACGGCCGCGGGGACATCGCGCCACTGGCCCGGATGGGGCTGCTCGCCTGGGTGTGCAGTGTCGAGGGCGCCGCCCTCGACTGGATCGCCCGCCCCGAACTGCCCCGCGACATCATGTGCCAGTTGCTGGTGAAGACGCTCGGCGGGGCCCTGCGCGCCATCGAGGAGCTGGACCCGTCCTATCCGGCGCCCCCGCCGGCCCGCCGCGACGGCTGAGGCGGGACGCGAGCCTTTCGGCCCCCGCCCCGCCCGCCCGGCCGCGCCGGGTCTAGTCGACGGCCTTGATCAGTTCGCCGTTCGAGGTGTCCCCGCTCAGCTCCCAGAGGAAGGTGCCGCCCAGGCCCTGCTGGTTCTTGTACGTCATCTTCGAGGCGATGGTCGACGGGGTGTCATAACTCCACCAGTCGTTGCCGCACTTGGCGTACGCGGTGCCGCCCACCGTGCCGGTAGCCGGGCACTTGGTCTTGAGCACCTTGTAGTCGTCGATGCCCTGTTCATAGGTCCCCGCCGCCGGGCCGGTGGCCGTGCCGCCCGGGGCGGCCTGGGTGACGCCGGTCCAGCCGCGGCCGTAGAAGCCGATGCCGAGCAGCAGCTTGTCGGCCGGAATGCCGAGGCCGGTCAGCTTCGTGATGGTCGCCGAGGTGTGGAAGTCGGCCTTCGGGATGCCGGAGTAGGAGGTCAGCGGCGAGTGCGGGGCCGTCGGGCCGGCCGCGTCCCAGGCGCCGAAGAAGTCGTACGTCATCGGGTTGTACCAGTCGACGTACTGCGCGGCGCCCGCGTAGTCCGCCGCGTCGATCCTGCCGCCGCTCGTGGCGTCGGCGGTGATCGCCGAGGTCACCAGGCTGCTGGAGCCGAACTTCGCGCGCAGCGCCGCCATGAGGTTCCGGTAGGCGTCCCGGCCGCTGGTGTCGCAGCTCAGGCCACAGGCGTTCGGGTACTCCCAGTCGATGTCGATGCCGTCGAAGACGCCCGCCCACTTGGAGTTCTTCACCAGGTCGTAGCAGGACTGGGCGAACGCGGCGGGGTTCTTCGCGGCCTCGCCGAAGCCGCCGGACCAGGTCCAGCCGCCGAAGGACCACAGGATCTTCAGGTTCGGGTGCTTCTTCTTCAGCTTGAGCAGCTGGTTGAAGTTGCCGCTCAGCGGCTGGTCCCAGGTGTCCGCGACGCCGTCGACGGACTCGGCGGCGGTGTAGGTGCGGTCGGTCGCGGCGTAGGAGTCGCCCATCGCGCACTTGCCGCCGGTGACGTTGCCGAAGGCGTAGTTGATGTGGGTCAGCTTGGCGGCCGAGCCGGAGGTGTCGATGTTCTTGACGTAGTACTTGCGGTCGTAGGTGCCCCATTCGGTGAAGTAGCCGACGACCTTGGAGCCGGCCGCGGCCGCCCTGGGCGCGGTGGGGGAGGCGGCCGTGGCGGTGCTCGCTCCGGCCAGCAGCCCGGCGCCGAGGACGGCGCAACACGCGGCGGACAGCAGCGCCCGCAGGGGACGGCGGGGACGGTGGGACGTGTGCATCGGTGTGTCTCCTCGTGGGGGAGAGGGGAACGCGTGCCGATTGGCATGAACGCGGTCAAGCGTTGATCCGAGAGGTTAGGAGGACTAGACCACTCGGGTCAATGGTTCGGACCAATTTCGGGGGGCCGAAGCCGCCGGGACGTTTCTTGAAGTAAGCGGTCGTTAACTGGTGACTGGAGGGTGCCGATCGGGCATACTCACAGCGCAGAGCCGCTGGTCAGCCGCTTCCGCGACCCGGGAGCGCGCACCTCGGCCGGAACCGGAGAAGACCAGGCGGCGCCGCCCCACCCAAGGCGCATGTCCGCCGGTGCGCCCGACACAGGGAGGAGACCGTCGACATGTCCGACCGCGCCCCTCAGCCGGTGGAGCGTCAGCTGCCCACGGCCGAGGCCAGGGACCTGATCTCGCTCGTCCGCGAGATAGCGCACCGCGAGATCGCCCCGCGGGCGGCCGAGGAAGAGGAAGCCGGACGCTTCCCGCGTGAGGTCTTCACCCTGCTCTCCGAGTCCGGCCTGCTCGGCCTGCCCTACGACTCGGAGCACGGCGGCGGTGACCAGCCGTACGAGGTCTACCTCCAGGTCCTGGAGGAGCTGGCAGCGGCCCGGCTCACCGTCGGCCTCGGGGTCAGCGTGCACACCCTGGCCTCCTTCGCGCTCGCCGCCCACGGCACCAAGGAGCAGCGGGCCGAGCACCTGCCCGCCATGCTCGGCGGCGGGCTGCTCGGCGCCTACTGCCTCTCCGAGCCGTCCTCCGGCTCGGACGCCGCCTCGCTGCGCACCAAGGCGGTGCGCGGCGAGGACGGCGACTGGGTGATCACCGGCACGAAGGCCTGGATCACCCACGGCGGCATCGCCGACTTCTACACCGTGATGGCCCGCACCGGCGAGGACGGCCCCCGCGGGATCACCGCGTTCCTGGTGCCCGGCGACGCCGAGGGCCTGAGCGCGGCGGCGCCGGAGAAGAAGATGGGCCTGAAGGGCTCGCCCACCGCGCAGGTCCACTTCGACGGCGTGCGGGTGCCCGACGAACGGCGCATCGGCGAGGAGGGCCAGGGCTTCGGCATCGCGCTGTCCGCGCTCGACTCGGGGCGACTCGGCATCGCGGCCTGCGCGATCGGCCTGGCCCAGGCGGCGCTCGACGAGGCCGTCGGCTACGCCACCGGCCGCAGGCAGTTCGGGCGGCCGATCTCCGACTTCCAGGGCCTGCGCTTCCTGCTCGCCGACATGGCCACCCAGATCGAGGCGGGCCGGGCGCTGTACCTGACCGCCGCCCGGCTGCGCGACGCGGGGCGCCCGTTCGCCAAGCAGGCGGCCATGGCCAAGCTGCACTGCACCGACACCGCGATGCGGGTGACCACCGACGCCGTCCAGGTCCTCGGCGGGTACGGCTACACCGCCGACTTCCCGGTGGAGCGCTACATGCGCGAGGCCAAGGTCCTGCAGATCGTCGAGGGCACCAACCAGATCCAGCGGATGGTCATCGCCCGCCACCTCGCGGGGCCCGAGACTCACTGATCCGGCCCGGCGCAGCCGGCAGGGCCGCCAGCCGCACCCACTCCGGGTCGTCGCGGCCCGGCAGGGTGCGGCCCCGGTCGGCCCAGGCGCGCAGCAGATCGCGGTAGATGGGCGGGTCCTGGGGCTGGGGCGGGAGAACCGATTCCGCGGTCCGGTGGACGAAGAGCCGGCGCGGCCGGCCGGCTGTCGATTGCGTGCGGGACATGCCTGGGCAACGCCGCCGCGGCCACCCGGGTCACCGGGCGCCGCATTCGACTGTGAGTTCAACCGCGTCCGTCCGCGGTCCCCTCCTCACCCGAATGCCTGACGCGGGGTCGATCTCGGTGCATACGGGCGCGGACCACGCCCGGCGCTGCTGCGCACCCCTCGGCGGCCACCCCTGCACCGGGGCGCCCCGTCCCGGCCCACCCGCCGGCTCCCGCCCGGCCACGCACCAGGCCGCCCGGCGCCACCATGACCACATCCCGGTGGCCGAGGCCCGGTTCGCGCTGCCGGTGGTGGGCACTGCGTGCGGTGGGACGTCCCCGCCCCGCGCGCTCGCCGCGCCGGGCTGTTCGACACAACCGCCCCGCGCACCGCCGATCAGGGCCCGTTCGACCGGCCGGGCCGTGGCCGCGGAGCCCGACGTGTGGTCATGGGAGAACGCGCGCATCGGAAACGTCGTCCATGGCCTTCGGGGAAGCCGCTGTGCCGGCGGGGCCGGGCGCATCGATCCTGCACCACGACAGCCTGTGCGCCATGGTGCAGGGCGGTGGTCCGGACCGGGCGAGGCGGCTCAGGCGGCCTGGCCGCGCATCGTCGGCACGCGCATCGGGCGCGAGCCCGGGCCGCCGACGTGCGAGAAGGGCTGCGTGCGCCAGTTCAGACCCTGGGGCAGCGTGAGCAGAAGCGCGGTGTCCTGCTCCTGGGGTTCGAACGACTCGTCGGCGGAGCGGGCCTCGGCGGCCGAACGGCCGGTGCCCGCGCACACGGTGAGGCCGAACGGGTTCCACGGCGAGGCGCACAGCGCGTGCTCCGGCAGCACGTCCTCGTCCGCCAGCAGGGCGATGGGCTGCGCGCAGTCCGGGCAGATCACCCGGTACATCTCGAAGGTGTCGTAGGCGTCGAGTTCGTCACTGTCGTAGGCGTCGGATTCGACGCCCTCCGGCTGCGGCTCGACCGTGAGCGCCGGCTGCTGCCGCTTGGACGCGGTACGACCGGGGCGCTTAAGACTCTGCATGGGATTCTCCCCCTCGGGCTGGGCCGTGAAGGCGCTGCGGCCTCGACCACAGCAAGCACTTCCCGTCCGCTCTCGGCGGTAATCACGAGACCATCACGGAGCCCGTCCGGTGAGTGTGGCGTTCGTCACATGCCGTGCGCAGGTGCCCGGTGCGGCGCATTTGTCCCTCCATGGACCCCCGCTCGGCTCCCGGGGACATCACAAACCGGCTATGACCTGGGTTGCCCGGGTATCCGAGCAGATCAAGCGCACTGTAGGTTTTGGCGCCATGGAGGAGCTGGACCGTCAGATCGTGCAGCTGCTCGTCAAGGACGGGCGGATGAGCTACACCGACCTGGGCAAGGCCACGGGCCTGTCCACGTCGGCCGTGCACCAGCGGGTGCGCCGACTGGAACAGCGCGGTGTCATCCGCGGCTACGCAGCGGTCGTCGACCCCGAGGCCGTCGGGCTGCCCATGACGGCCTTCATCTCCGTGAAACCGTTCGACCCCAGCGCGCCCGACGACATCGCGGACCGCCTCGCCGGCGTCCCCGAGATCGAGGCATGCCACAGCGTCGCCGGCGACGAGAACTACATTCTCAAGGTGCGCGTGGCCACACCGCACGAACTGGAGGAACTGCTGGCCCGGCTGCGCACGTTGGCGGGCGTGTCCACCCGTACGACGGTGGTGCTGTCGACGCCCTACGAGGCCCGGCCGCCGAGGATCTGAACCGCCCCGCTCCCCGCGCCCGGCGCGCGAAGATCGGCGCACCCCCGTCGGCGCGCCCCGGCGCCGCCCCGGGTGCCGTCGAGCCGGTGGTGCGCGAGAGACTGGCGGGCATGAACGAGCGCCCCGCCGACCCGAAGACCGTTCTCCTGCGCCGCGGAGAAGTGCACAGCCCCGCCGACCCCTTCGCGACCGCCATGGTGGTGGAGCGCGGCCAGGTCGCCTGGGTCGGTTCCGAGGGCGCCGCCGACGCCTTCGCGGACGGCGTCGACGAGGTGGTCGACCTGGACGGCGCCCTGGTCACCCCCGCCTTCACCGACGCCCATGTGCACACCACCGCCACCGGCCTCGCCCTCACCGGCCTCGACCTGTCCGCCGCCGGCACCCGCGAGGCCGCGCTGGACCTCGTACGGGACTTCGCCGCCGCCCGCCCCGGCGACCGGGTGCTGCTCGGGCACGGCTGGGACGCGGCCCGCTGGCCCGGCGGCCGGCCACCGACCCGCCCGGAACTGGACGCGGCCACCGGCGGACGCCCGCTGTACCTGTCCCGCATCGACGTCCACTCGGCCGTCGTGACCACCGCCCTGCTGGACCTCCTGCCCGGCGCCGTCACGCGCGAGGACACGCCGCTGACCGGCGACGACCACCACGCCGTGCGGGCCGCCGCGTTCGCGGCCGTGACCCCCGCCCAGCGGGCCGAGGCCCAGCGGGCCGCCCTCGCGCGGGCCGCCTCCCTCGGCATCGGCACCCTCCACGAGTGCGGCGGCCCGCGGATCTCCTCCGAGGACGACTTCACCGACCTGCTGCGGCTCGCCGCGCGCGAGCCCGGCCCGCGCATCGTCGGCTACTGGGCAGAACAGGCCGACGAGGGCGTCGCGAAGGCCCGGGAACTCGGCGCGCTCGGCGCCGCCGGCGACCTGTTCGTGGACGGCGCCCTCGGCTCCCACACCGCCTGCCTGCACCAGCCCTACGCCGACGCCGACCACACCGGCGCCGCCTACCTCGACGCCGCCGCGGTCACCGCGCATGTGATCGCCTGCACCGAGGCGGAACTCCAGGCGGGCTTCCACGCCATCGGGGACGCCGCCGTGACGGCCGTGGTCGAGGGCGTGCGGGCCGCCGCCGACAAGGTCGGCCTCACCCGGGTCCGCGCCGCCCGGCACCGGGTGGAACACGCCGAACTGCTCACCCCGCAGACCATCGCCGCCTTCGCCGAACTGGGCCTGACCGCCTCCGTCCAGCCCGCCTTCGACGCCCTGTGGGGCGGCGAGGACGGCATGTACGCGCGGCGGCTCGGCCCGCGGCGGGCCCGTGCGCTCAACCCGTTCGCGGCCCTGCTGCGTGCGGGTGTCCCGCTCGCCCTCGGCTCCGACAGCCCCGTCACCCCCCTCGACCCCTGGGGCACGGTCCGCGCGGCGGCCTTCCACCGCACGCCCGAGCACCGGATCTCCGTGCGCGCCGCGTTCACCGCGCACACGCGCGGCGGCTGGCGGGCCGTCGGCCGGGACGACGCGGGCGTCCTGGTGCCCGGGGCGCCCGCCGACTACGCGGTGTGGCGCACCGACGCGCTCGTCGTCCAGGCCCCCGACGACCGCGTCGCGCGCTGGTCGACCGACCCCCGCTCGGGCACCCCCGGCCTGCCCGACCTGACCCCCGGCCGTGACCTGCCGGTCTGTCTGCGCACCGTGGTGGGCGGCCGGACGGTGTACGTACGCCCGGCCGAGTGATCTCCGGGGGCGGCGGGCCGACGCGGCCCGCCCGCCCCTGCGTCGCGCGACCTGCGCATCCTCCGTACCGCCCCCGAGCAGGCCGGTATCGGTGCAGGTCAAAGGGCTGTTGACAGGCTGCGGCCGAGGGCCGGTAGGTTCGGCCGAGTCCACCACCGGACGCCCGACCGGGGAGCTTCCGCGCAGGCGTCGCAGCGCCGCTGGGTCAGGGACGGTGTGCCGCACCGGGGCACCGTCGCTGGGAACCAGGCTCAGCGCCCGCGCCGACGAGGGAACGTTCCGGCCGGTCGGGGAGGTGCGACCCGGGTGGGGCCCGGACGCTCAGTAGACAACGGCTTTCGGTCGACCCGCAGCCAGCGGGTGCCAGGTCGGCCCGAAGGGCACCGGGCCCCCATCCGCAGCGGGGCACCCGCGCGGGGCGCGCACTCTTACCCCGCTCTTGCGGAATCGACACCGCCATACGCACGAGGCGTCACGTCACCGCAGGCGGCGGCCACTATGGTGGACGCCTGCGCACGACATGAAGGGGCAGCAGTGAACGACGGCGACGGGACCCCAGCGGCACGGGCCGGGGCGAGGCACTTCGGCCCGCTCGGTACGGCCTTGGTGATCATCCCGACCTACAACGAGGCGGAGAACATCAAGGCGATCGTCGGCCGGGTACGCACGGCCGTCCCCGAGGCGCACGTGCTGGTGGCGGACGACAACAGCCCCGACGGCACGGGCAAGCTCGCCGACGAACTGGCCGCGCAGGACGACCACGTCCGGGTGCTGCACCGCAAGGGCAAGGAGGGCCTGGGCGCCGCCTACCTCGCGGGTTTCCGCTGGGGCCTGGAACACGGCTACGGCGTGCTCATCGAGATGGACGCCGACGGCTCCCACCAGCCCGAGGAACTGCCCCGCCTGCTGACCGCGCTCAAGGGCGCCGACCTGGTGCTCGGCTCCCGCTGGGTGCCCGGCGGCCGGGTGGTGAACTGGCCCAGGAGCCGGGAGGTCATCTCCCGCGGCGGCAGCCTCTACTCGCGCCTCGCCCTCGACCTGCCCCTGCGGGACATCACCGGAGGCTACCGCGCCTTCCGCCGCGAGACCCTGGAGGGCCTCGGTCTTGGCGAGGTCGCCTCCCAGGGCTACTGCTTCCAGGTCGACCTCGCCCGCCGCGCCGTCAAGGCGGGCTTCCACGTCGTCGAGGTGCCCATCACCTTCGTCGAACGGGAACTGGGCGACTCCAAGATGAGCCGCGACATCCTCGTGGAGGCGCTGTGGCGGGTCACCGCGTGGGGCGTGGGCGAACGGGTCGGCAAGATCGCGGGCAAGGGCAAGCCGCCCCAGGAGCGTTGATCGTCCTCCTTATCCCGCACTGAGCCGGACCCAGGCACACTGGGAGCATGACGACTGGCGCTCCGACCCCTCCGCACCCCGCCGCCCGGCCCCGGCGCTCCCGGCCGCGCCGGTATCTGCCGCTGGGCATCGCCGTCTGGCTCGTGCTGGAGATCTGGCTGCTGACCCAGGTCGCCGGCTTTGCGGGCGGCCTCACGGTGTTCCTGCTTCTGGTGGCCGGTGTCGTGGTCGGCTCGGTGGTCATCAAGCGGGCGGGTCGGCGCGCCTTCCGGTCTCTGAACGAGGCGTTGCAGCGCGGTGTCCCCCCGGAGCGCGGCGGCGGCAACGGCCTGATGATGCTCGGCGGGCTGCTCCTGATGATGCCGGGACTGATCTCGGACGCGGCGGGCCTGCTGCTGCTGATCCCGCCGGTGCAGAAGGCCGTGAGCCGGTATGCGGAGCGGGCCTTCGAGCGCAGGCTCTCCCGGTCGGCCCCCGGCTCCCTCGGCGACGCCTTCCAGCAGGCCCGCATTCACCGCCCCGACGGCAAGGTCGTCCAGGGTGAGGTCATCAGGGAGGACGCGGACGGGCCGGGTGACGCGGCACGCGAGCCGCGCCCGCCCCTGACCCGCTGAGGGGCGTGCGGCCCGCGCCGCACAGGGGTCACGCACAACCCGGGGTCACGCACAACCGCGGGCGCCGTACGTCTCGATCACGTACGGCGCCCGCGGTGATGCACGTGCGTTGTTGGTGTTCCGGCCGCCCGCTAGGCGGACTTGCGGCTGTCCCGGGGATGAACCGCGATGTTCATCGCCCCGGAGCGCAGCACTGCCAGGCGCTCCTCAAGGACCTCTTCCAGTTCCTCACGGGTGCGCCGCTCCATCAGCATGTCCCAGTGCGTGCGCGCCGGCTTGGCCTTCTTCTCCTCCGGGCCGTCACCGTCCACCAGGAGCGCCTGGGCACCGCAGACCTTGCACTCCCACTCCGGCGGGATCTCCGCCTCGACCGAGAAGGGCATCTCGAAGCGGTGCCCCTTCTCGCATGCGTACTCCACGGCCTGGCGCGGAGCCAGGTCGATGCCGCGGTCCGTCTCGTAGCTGGTCACCACGAGGCGCGTACCGCGAAGAGCTCGCTCACTCATGAATCGTGCCTCCCGGGCTTGTCGCCCACAGGACAGGTGTCGCTGTCGTCGTCATCCGGTCAACGTCCGGTCGGCGGTAAAGATTCCCGTTCCGAGTCCCGTTCCGGGTCATGCGTCGCCGTCGTAGCCGCCCCTTGTTCTACCCACCGGCGCCCGGTTTGTCACATCTGCTAGCAGATGTCACCCAGCGTTTCAGCAGCTTTGACGCGCAGTAACGGTACGCCTGGCAGGCCAAACGCGTACACTACCGCCCTTTCGCCTCGGGCGCTAAATCGGCGCTAAATCTTCTCGGGGACGGGGTTGCCCGCCGCGCTGATCGCCCGCCGCACCGGCACCCGCGCGAGCAGCGCGAACCCGATGACGAAGAAGGCCACCAGCGAGATGATCGCCGAGCGGTAGCTGCCCGTCAGCTGGTAGGTGAGACCGAACAGCAGCGGACCGAGCCAGCTCATGCCGCGGTCGCTCACCTCGTAGGCCGCGAAGTACTCGGCCTCCTTGCCCGGCGGGACGAGGTGCGAGAACAGCGACCGGGACAGCGCCTGGCTGCCGCCGAGCACCAGCCCGATCCCGGCGGCCAGCACGAAGAACCCCACCGGCACCCCGGCGGGCAGGAGGTACCCGGCCGCCAGCGTGAGCGTCCAGGCGACGAGCGACCCGAGGATCGTGCGCTGCGCGCCGTAGATCCTGGCCAGCCGCCCCATCGCCAGGGCCCCCGCGACGGCCAGCACCTGCACCAGGAGCACCGCCACGATGAGCGTGGACTGGCCGAGCCCCAGTTCCTCGGAGCCGTACACCGATGCCTGCGAGATCACCGTCTGGATGCCGTCGTTGTAGACGAGGTACGCCAGCAGGAAGGCCAGCGTCAGCGGGTGTCGGCGCATGTCGCGGACGGTCGCCGCCAGCTGCCGCAGCCCCGGGGCCGCGACGGGGGCGGCCGTGGACCTGCGGTCCCGCAGCCGGCGCAGCGGCACCAGCGCGAAGGCACCCCACCACAGGCCGGCCGAGGCCAGGCAGATCCGTACCGCGGCCGTCTCGGAGAGACCGAAGGAGTCGTGGGCCGAGTAGAGGACCAGGTTGCCGACCAGCACCAGGGCGCCGGCCGCGTAACCGAAGGCCCAGCCGCGCGAGGAGACCGCGTCGCGCTCCTCGGGCGGGGCGATCTGCGGCAGATAGGAGTTGTAGAGCATCATCGCCACGGACTGCGCGGCGTTCGCGACGACCAGCAGCACCCCGCCGAGCAGATAGCGGTCCCCGTCCAGGAAGAACAGGGCCGTCGTCGCCCCGGCACCCGTGTAGGCGGCCACCCCGAGCAGGTGCTTCTTGCGGCCGGTGCGGTCGGCCAGGCCGCCCACCAGGGGCATGACCACGACCGCGAGGACCACGGACAGGGACACCGAGTAGGCGAAGAAGGACCCTGCCCGCACGGGTATCCCGAGCGGGTGCACGAAGCCGTCGGCGTCCGCCGCCGACTTCGCGACCGACGTCAGGTACGGGCCGAGGAAGACGGTGACCACGCTCGTCGAATAGACCGAGCACGCCCAGTCGTAGAAGTACCAGCCGCGCTGCTCGCGCCGCCTGTCGGCGACGTCGTCCGCCCCCGCCCGCACGGTCTCAGTGCCCACCCGTGCCCTCGCCTTTCCGCTGGAGGTGCCGCCCGAAGCGCCGTGCGCGATCCGCCGGGACCGGGGTTCAGGCCCAGACGCCGCGGTCCTGCATGACGTTGCGCAGCGTGTCGATGTGATCGGTCATGATGCCATCGACTCCGAGGTCGAGGAGCCGGTGCATCCGATCCGGTTCGTTGATCGTCCAGACGTGCACCTGCAGCCCGAGCGCGTGGGCGGCGCGCACGAAGCGATGGTCGACCACGGGGACGCCCGACTGGGACCCCGGGACCTGGGCGGCGACCGCGGACCTGCGCACGGCGGCGGGCAGTCCCCAGGAGCGCAACCGAAGGCCGAGCACACCCCGGGTGCCGAACGACGTGGCGAGCCGCGGCCCGGCGAGCCGCTGGGCGCGCAGCACCCGCGCCTCGGAGAACGAGCCGGCGCAGACCCGGTCCCAGGAGCCCGTGCGCTCGACCAGGTCGAGGAACGGCCGCAGCGTCGGCTCCGTCTTGAGGTCGACGTTCCAGCGCACCTCGGGGAACGTCTCCAGCAACTCCTCGAAGAGCGGCACCGGCTCTTTGCCCGCCACCCGCGCCTGCCGCACCCGCGACCACGGGAGGTCGGCGATCCGGCCCGCTCCGTCGGTGACCCGGTCGAGGGTGTCGTCGTGGAAGGCGACGAGCCTCCCGTCCGCCGTGAGATGCACATCGGTCTCGATGTAGCGATAGCCGAGGCCGACCGCGCGCCGGAACTGCGCCACGGTGTTCTCCAGGCCGTCGGCGGCGCCGCCCCGGTGGGCGAACGGGATCGGGCCGGGATGGTCGAGGTACGGGTGGCGTGTCGCGGTGCTCACGGACGCAGTATCACCCGTTCGGGTGACCCGGTGGCAACGGCCGTGCTGCGGCGGGATGCCGACGGGACGGCGAACACCCGCAGGAAGAGCTGCGCCAGCGGGCCGATGGACACCGCGTACAGCACGGTGCCCACGCCGATGGTGCCGCCGAGCGCGAAGCCGGTGACGACAACGGCGATCTCGATCGCCGTGCGCATCAGCCGGATCGAGCGGCCGGTGCGCCGGTGCAGCCCCGTCATCAGGCCGTCCCGCGGGCCCGGACCGAAACGCGCCGCTATGTAGAGGCCGGTCGCCACTCCGTTGAGCACGACGCCCGCGACCAGCAGCGGGATCCGCGCGGCGAACGCGTGCGCGTCGGGGACGAGGGCGAGCGTGCCGTCCATGGCGAGGCCGACGACGAAGACGTTGGAGACCGTGCCGAGGCCCGGCCGCTGGCGCAGCGGGATCCACAGCAGCAGCACCGCGGCGCCCACGGCGATCGACACCACACCGATGGTCAGCCCGGTGAGCCGGGCGAGGCCCTGGTGCAGCACGCCCCACGGCTCCAGGCCCAGTCCCGCCTCGACGAGGAGCGCCGCACTCGCGCCGTACAGCGCGAGCCCGGCGTACAGCTGGATCAACCGTCGCCCGAGACGGTCCTGAGTGGACAAGAGGCACCCCTGGTGGTGTCGGTGGCCTGACTCATGACACTCTGTGGCAGGGAAAGAAACATCATCCAGGGCCAATTCGAGGAAGGTGGACCGATCACCATGGCGCAGTGGACCTCGGCGGTGGGTGCCGCGCAACTCGCCCGGCTGCTCACCCCCCAGCAGAACCGCCCGGCCGGGCCCGGCACCCGCCGTCCGCCCGCCTACCGGGCGCTCGCCGACGGCGTCCGGCTGCTGGTCCTGGAGGGGAGGGTGCCGGTGGCCGCGCGACTGCCCGCCGAACGCGAACTCGCGCTGGCGCTGTCCGTGAGCCGCACCACGGTCGCCGCCGCCTACGAGGCGCTGCGCACCGAGGGATTCCTGGAGTCCCGGCGCGGAGCGGGCAGTTGGACCGCCGTACCGGCCGGGAACCCGCTGCCCGCGCGCGGCCTCGAACCGCTCCCGCCCGAGGCGCTGGGCTCGATGATCGACCTCGGCTGCGCGGCCCTGCCCGCGCCGGAGCCATGGCTCACCCGTGCCGTCCAGGGCGCCCTGGAGGAACTGCCCCCGTACGCCCACACCCATGGCGACTACCCGGCCGGGCTCCCGGCCCTGCGCGCGATGATCGCCGAGCGCTACACCGCGCGCGGGATCGCGACCATGCCCGAGCAGATCATGGTCACGACCGGTGCGATGGGCGCGATCGACGCCATCTGCCACCTCTTCGCGGGGCGTGGCGAGCGCATCGCGGTGGAGTCGCCGTCGTACGCCAACATCCTCCAGCTGATGCGGGAAGCGGGTGCCCGGCTGGTCCCCGTCGCGATGGCCGAGGGGCTTTCCGGCTGGGACCTGGACCGCTGGCGCCAGGTGCTGCGCGAGGCGGCGCCCCGGCTCGCCTATGTCGTCGCCGACTTCCACAACCCCACCGGCGCGCTCGCCGACGACGACCAGCGGCGCCGGCTGGTGGACGCGGCCCGCTCGGCGGGCACCGTGCTCGTCGCCGACGAGACGATGAGCGAGCTGTGGCTGGACGAGGACCTCGACCGTGCCACGATGCCGCGGCCGGTCTGCGGCTTCGACCCGGCCGGCTCGACGGTGATCACGGTCGGCTCGGCCAGCAAGGCCTTCTGGGCGGGGATGCGCATCGGCTGGGTGCGCGCCGCCCCCGATGTGATCCGCAGTCTGGTCGCGGCGCGCGCGTACGCCGACCTCGGCACCCCCGTGCTGGAGCAGCTGGCCGTGAACTGGCTGTTCAGTACGGGGGGGTGGGAGCAGGCGGTAGAACTGCGCCGGGGCCAGGCCCGGGAGAACCGGGACGCCCTGGTGGCGGCGGTACGGCGGGAGCTGCCGGGCTGGGAGTTCGCGGTGCCCCGCGGCGGGCTCACGCTGTGGGTGCGTGCGGGCGGCCTGTCGGGTTCGCGGCTCGCGGAGGTGGGGGAGCGGGTCGGAGTCCGGGTCCCCTCGGGCCCCCGCTTCGGTGTCGACGGCGCCTTCGAGGGCTATGTACGGCTGCCGTTCACGGTCGGCGGAGCGGTGGCGGACGAGGCGGCGACCCGCCTGGCGGCAGCGGCCCACCTGGTCGCGACGGGCGTGACCACCGGGACCGAGGCACCGCGGACGTTCGTCGCGTAACGGGGACCGAGGCGCCGCGGACGTTCGTCGCGTAACAGTGAGCGACCGTCCCGGCCGGGGACTCGTCGGACGGGGTCCGGTCGGCGGGCGCGGCACGGGTGGCGGCGGGCCTCCGCGTCCGCGCGGCGTTGCGGTTCGCCTGGCGGTGGCGGTGGGAAGGGAGGAGGTCGGGGGCGCGGCCGGTGCCGGTGGATGCGGGCGGCGTGGACGGGGCGGTCCGTCTGGCCCGGTGTCGGCGCGGCGGGGCGGTTCGGTCGCTCAGGTGGCGCTCTCCGCGGCGACGGCGTCCGCCGCGAGGGCCTTGGCGAGGGACGTCTTCGCGGGCACCGTCTCCGCCGGGACCGTCTCTACCTGGACCGTCTCCGCCGGGACCTTCTCCGTCCGGACCTTCTCCATCTCGGTCCTGTCCGAGGGGACTTTTTCCGTCGGGCCTTTCTGCGTCGGGCCTTTCTCCCCGGGGACCGTCTTCACGGAGACCGCTTCCACCGGGACCGTCTTCAACGGGACGGCTTCTGCCGAGTACGTCTTCACCGGGACCACTTCAACCGCGAACGTCCGCACCGGGACCGCCTCCACCGGGACGGTCTTCACCGGGACCGTTTCCACCGAGGCTGTTTCCGCCGGGGTCGGCTCTGTCGCTGTCGTCTGTGGCTGCGGTTCCGCCGGGGCCGGCTCCGTCGCCGTCGTCGGTGGCTGCGGTTCGGTCGGTTCCGCGGTCGCGGGTGTGGTGCGCGCAGGGAGCAGCGCCAGCACCGCCTGCCGGTCGGCCTCGCTCGTGGCGTCGTCGTACGGGTCCGGCGTCGCGGGGACCTGCAACCGCAGCACGGGGCCGTCGCCCAGCCGGGCGTAGCCGCGCCCCGGCGGCACCTGGGCCGGAGCCGTCGTGTGCGGCGGCACGCCGAGAACCGCCGCCGACTGCTCCGGCGTCACGGGCCCGAGCACGACACGCGCGCGCGTGTGCTGGCGTACCGCGTCGCCGAGGACGTCCGCGTTGTCGAAGCCCTCCGCGACGACCACCGTCACCTGGGCCGCCCGGCCGTGCCGCAGCGGCACCTGGAGCAGGGACTGCGGATCTTTGCGGCCCTCCGCGGCGGCCAGGTGGGTGAGGGCGCCCGGCCGGTCCAGCAGGATCCACAGCGGCCGCCTGGTGTCGTCCGGCGGCGGATGCCCGGCCTGCCGGGCCCGGTTGGCCGCGATGAGCCGCCGCTCCGTCTCATGCGCGGCCCACTCCAAGCTCGCCAGCGCCCCGGTGAGCCCGCACTCCACGCCGAGGACACCGGCCCGGCCGGTGAGGCAGGCGTACTCGCCGGTGCCGCCGCCCTCGACGATCAGCACATCGCCGTACTGGAGCGCCTGGAGGGCGACGGACCGCAGCAGCGTCGAAGTCCCGCTGCCGGGCCGGCCCATCACCAGCAGATGCGGCTCGGTCGAGCGGATCCCGGTGCGCCACACCACCGGCGGGACGTCGCGCTGCTCGCCGCCGTAGCCGAGCGGGAGCGTGCGTTGCACCTCGGATGGGTCGGTGAAGCCGAGCACCGTCTCGCCCGGCGCGGTGACGAAGCGCTGGGCGGCGATGTCGGTGGGCAGCGGCGCGAGGACGCCGACCGTGAGCTGGTTGGCCTCCTCGTCCCACGCGAAGTGGTACTCGCGGCCACGCCCGGCCTTGGCGGCGAGCAGCTGCTCGATCCGGGCGCGGGCCCCGGCCTCGCCGTCGGGGAAGTAGGCCGGGTAGCGGATCACCAGGTGGGCCACGCGCCCCGTGTCGTCGAAGTCGTACTGGGGGAAGGCCTTCTCCCAGTCCCCGCCGTGGTCGAAGAGCGGCGCCGGGTCCTCGGGGGCCGAGAAGTAGGGCACCAGGGACTCGTACAGCGACCGCAGGCGCTGCATCTGGGACTCGTCGGGACCCTCGGGCTCGGCCGGGGCGCGGTCCCGGCCGTGCCAGGCCGCCGCCGCCATCAGCGCGATGGCGGCCAGCAGCGGTCCGTACGGGGCGAGCGCCACGACCAGGACCACCGAGGCCGCCAGAAACAGCAGCGGCCCGCGTTTGTCCTTGGGTGTGTCCGCCCACTTGCGCCGCCCGGCCGCGGCCAGCCGGCCCAGCCCGCGCGAGACGGTGATCAGCGGGTGGAGGACGTCGGTGGCGCTGTCGGCCGCCGTCCGGGCCAGCTCCCGGCTCCTGGCGATCTGCGCGCTGCCGTTGCTCAGAATGCGGGGGAGGGGGCGCCGGGCCACTGCTTTCTCCTGACGGTGCGTGCGGGCGGGACGGTCGGCGTCAGAACTTGATACCGCCGAGGAGGCTCGCCAGGCTCTCGCCGCCCGCCTTGATGCTCGGGGCGATGGCCGTGCTGGCGAGGTAGAAGCCGAACAGGGACGAGACCACGGCGTGCGACGCCTTGAGGCCGTCCTTGCGGAAGAAAAGGAAGACGATGATGCCGAGCAGGACGACGCCTGACATGGAGAGAATCATTTGCGGTCTCCTGGTGTCGAGGGGGGACAGTCACCGTGAGTACTTCCAGCATCACAGCATGTATCTATACGATAAAAGGTGCAAATGGGTGAAATAGGGGGGACTTCCCCCAGGTGGCGGAGCCGTCTTGGCCCGGTCGGGCAGGGTTCACCGGGTCGGCGGACGTGGCTCCCGTGGCCGGTGGGACTCGCGATGATCTTTACCTCGGGCGCATCCGGCCATGTGCCCCGGCCAGCCAGTACGCTGGCGATTCACCCGTACGGCCCGGGTTCACCCCGCTGCCGTAGGCTCTGTCAGTTCCCCAAAGGCCCGAAGTGCAGGAGAGGCGGTCCGGCCGATGAGTGAAGCCCCCGACCCCGACGTCGTGGAGCTGGCGACCAAGATCTTCGATCTGGCCCGGCAGGGGCGGACCGAGGCGCTGGTGGCGTACCTGGACGCGGGTGTTCCGGCCAACCTCACCAACGACCGCGGCGACACGCTCGTGATGCTCGCCGCCTACCACGGCCACGCCGAAGCGGTGCGCGCCCTGCTCGCCCGGGGCGCCGACGCGGACCGGGCCAACGACCGGGGCCAGACCCCGCTCGCCGGCGCCGTCTTCAAGGACGAACCGGAAGTGATCAGAGCCCTTCTGGACGGCGGTGCCGATCCCGCCGCGGGTACTCCGTCGGCCGTCGACACCGCCCGGATGTTCTGCAGGACGGAACTCCTGGAATTGTTCGGCGCACAGTGATCCGAACATTCTGACCAGGCACGACACGGAAAACGGGGGAGGCGGTAAAGGGCCGCCGGAAATACGGTCGCGGCAGGAGAAACCCGCGAGTCATCATGACGTCGTGATTTACGGACGCGATGGCTGGGCAGGTGTTGCCGCACCGCGCGGACCGTGAAGCGGTCCGCATGGGCCACCGACGAGAGGCAGAGGAAGATGGTCTACAGCAAGCAAGAGACGGCGGGCGCCCCGACGTTGTGTCACGCGGCCAGGTAGTGCGCGTTCCCCGGTTGCGTCGACGCTTGATGTGAGGCTGTTTCCCATGTTCGATCCGGTCATAGCGCCCAGTGGCACGTTGCTCGGCCTGCTCCAGCGGGGCCGCGGCGACGGCACCCTGCACGCGCTCACCGCCCCCCGCGCCGAAGCGCTCGCGGCACTGAACCACTGCGTGCTGCACGACCCCCGCCACGACTGGCAGGTCGAGAACCGCTCCCTCTACTACGCCCGCCTCTACCTCGACCTGAACGGCGAGCTGGACGCGATCGAGGCGCACCTCTTCGACCCGGAGGACGTCCTTGAGCCCGACGAGTCCCGCACGGGCCTCGCGCTGGCCGTGCTCGGGCACCTCGCCTCGTACGGCAGGCACGACGCGCTGCGCCTGCTGCGCCGCTACGCCGCCCACGGCGCCAACTGGGCCTGGGCCCTGGACGAACTCGCCCTGCGCGACGACGACGCGGCCCTGCGCGCACTCGCCGTCCCCGTCCTGGCCCGCTTCGGCACGGACGCCGAGGGCGAGGCCGAACTGGCCGCCGCCGTCCGCGACGCCTTCGAACCGAGGCCGTGGCGGCTGTGGGCCGACGATCCGCGGGAATCCGTCGCCACGCGCGTGCGTGCCGCCCAGGAGACGGGCTGCTTCGACCGGTGGCAGCGCCAGCTGCGATCGACCGGACCGCGTCCGGGCTGGAGCGTGCAGGCCGTCCTCGAATGGGCCCAGCAGGGCGTGGAACGCGGCACCGTCCTGCATGTTCCCGCCGCCCGCTGTCTCGCCGCCGTGGCGGGTCCTGAGGACCGGCCGGAGATCGTCCGCGCCGCCCAGGACGGCACCGAGGGAGCCCGGTGCACCGCCCTGCGGTACCTCGCCGACAGCAACGACCCCGAAGCCCTCGGCCTGATCGACGCCGCGGTGACCGGCGGCCCGACGCCCGTCGCGGAGGCCGCCGTCGACGCCTTCGAACGGATGCGCAGCGTCGCCGCCGTCGACCGGGCGCGCGGCTGGGCCCACAGGCCCGACGCCCTCGGCGCCGCCGCCGGACGCATGCTCGCCTGCCGCGGCACGGCCCGTGACAGCGAACTCGTCCTCGCGGCGCTGCGAGAGGCCGTACGCGGCGAGGGGCCCGACGCGCCCACCCTGTGGACCCTCGTCGACGGTACCGGGCGCCTCGGCATCGCCTGCGCCGCACCCGTTTTGCGCCATGTCTACCGCGAGACGGCCTCCTCCCACCTCCGCGGCCGGGCCGCCCGCGCCCTGGCCGCCACCGACCCCTCGTTCGCCACCGGATTCGCCGTCGAATGCCTCTGGGACTGCGAGGAGACCACGCGCGAGGTGGCCGCCCGGCATGCCGAGACCGGCGACGCCCGGGTCGTCGAGCGGCTGCGCCGGCTCGCCGCCGATCCGGCCGAGGAGGCCGAGGTCCAGACCGCCGTACGCAGCCGCATCGCACCCGACGGGCGGTTCGCGTGAACACGGGGTGACTCATGGGTCAGGAGCGGATGGACACGGGCTGACCTGCTCGGGTGTGCAGCGCAACGCTCATGGGACGTTCCTCGTTCGGAAAGATCCACGTTGACGCGGCCACGTCCAGTGCGGCGAGAACACGGGTATGCGTGTCGTCATCGTGACCGAATCCTTTCCCCCCGATGTGAACGGCGTGGCCCACTGCGCGCTCCAGACCGCCCGGCACCTCGTCGATAGCGGTCACGCCCCCCTCGTCGTCGCTCCGGCTCCCGCTCCCGGAAACAGGCCCGACGCCTTTGCGCCGTGCCCCGTCGTCCATGTCCCCTCCCTACCGCTCCCGGGCTACCCCCAGGTCCGCGTCGCCCTCCCCAGCCGACGCCTCGCCGCGGCGCTCGTCGAACACCGCCCCGACGTCGTGCACCTGGCCAGCCCCTTCGTCCTCGGCGTCCGCGGCATGGCCGCCGCGGCCCGGCTCGGCATCCCCACCGTGGCCGTCTACCAGACCGACCTCGCCGGTTACGCCCGCACCTACATGGGCGCGGGTGAGGCGGCGGCCTGGCGGCGCATCCGCTCCGTGCACTCCGCCGCCGACCTCACCCTCGCCCCGTCAAGCGCCGCCCTGAACGACCTGGAGACGCACGGCGTGCCCCGGCTACGGCTGTGGCCGCGCGGCGTGGACACCGACCGCTTCCGCCCCGACCACCGCGACGACGCGCTGCGCCGGGAACTCGCCCCGAACGGCGAGGTGATCGTCGGCTACGTCGGCCGGCTCGCCCCCGAGAAGCAGGTCGAACTGCTCGCCGGTGCCTGCGGCCTTGAGGGCGTGCGGGTCGTGGTGGTGGGCGACGGGCCCAGCCACGCCCACCTCACCGAGGCCCTGCCGGGCGCGGCCTTCCTGGGCCGGCGCACCGGCGACGAACTCGCCCGGATCTTCGCCTCGCTGGACGTCTTCGTGCACACCGGCCCCTTCGAGACGTTCTGCCAGACCGTCCAGGAGGCCATGGCCAGCGGCGTGCCGGTCGTCGCGCCCGCCGCCGGCGGCCCGCTCGACCTCGTCGCCCACGGGCACACCGGGCTGCTGGTCCCGCCGCGCGACGCGGACGCCTTCCGGGACGCCGTGCGGACCCTGGCCGTCGACCCGGCGCTGCGGGCCGGGTACGGCGCCGCCGGGCGCGCCACCGTGGAGGGCCGCACCTGGGCCGCGATCGGCGACCGGCTGATCACGCACTACGAGGACGTGCTCGCCGCGCGCAAGACGGCGGTGGCGGCATGAGCGGCGACTCCCTGCGCATCGTCAGGCTCGCCAACTTCGTCGCCCCCGCGTCCGGCGGCCTGCGCACCGCGCTGCGCGAGCTGGGCAAGGGCTTTTGGGCGGCGGGCCACGAGCCGGTGCTGATCGTGCCCGGCGAGCGCCACAGCGACCGGGACACCGAGCAGGGCCGGGTCATCACCCTGCCCGGCCCGCTGCTGCCGGGCACCGGCGGCTACCGGGTGCTGCTCGACAAGCGGCGCGTCGCCGCCCTCCTGGAGGAGCTGGCCCCGGACCGCCTGGAGGTCTCGGACCGCACGACACTGCGCTGGACCGGCCGCTGGGCCCGGCGGGCCCGCGTCCCCGCCGTCATGGTCTCCCACGAGACCGCCGACGGCGTGCTGCGCACCTGGGGCCTGTCGGAGGACCTGTCCCGGCGGGCCGCCGACGCCCTCAACGTCCGCACGGCGCACACCTACTCACGGGTCGTGTGCACCACCGAGTTCGCCGAGCGGGAGTTCGTCCGCATCGGTGCGCGCAACGTCGTACGAGCCCCGCTGGGCGTGGACCTGACGGACCGGCACCCGGCGCTGCGCGACGGCGGGCTGCGCGCCGTCCACGCGCGCGCGGACGAGACGCTGCTGGTCATGTGCTCCCGGCTGTCCGTGGAGAAGCGGCCGGGGACGGCACTGGACGCGCTGGAGGCGCTGCTGCGGCGCGGGCGGCGGGCGGTGCTCGTGGTGGCCGGGGACGGCCCGCTGCGGGCACGGCTTGAGCAGCGGGCGCGGGAGCGCGGGCTGCCGGTGACCTTCCTCGGGCACGTCTCCGACCGCAATGAGCTGGGCGCGCTGCAGGCCTCGGCCGATGTGGCCCTCGCGCCGGGCCCGGCCGAGACCTTCGGGCTCGCCGCGCTGGAGGCCATGGCGTGCGGCACACCCGTGGTGGCGAGCGCGTCGTCCGCGCTGCCCGAGGTCATCGGGACCGCCGGGGCCACCGCGGCCGACCACGGAGAGGCGTTCGCCGACGCCGTCGAAACACTCCTCGTGCGGCCCGCGGCCGAGCGGCGGCACTGCGCACGCGCGCGTGCGGAGTGCTTCGGATGGGGCGCCGCGGTGGAGGCGTTCCTGGCGGCCCACGACGCGCCGGTGAGCCGTCGGCGGGACGAGGACGACGACGTGACGGCAGCGTCCCGTCGCACCGACGGCGACCCGTCGCTACCGTCCCGTTGCGACGCGGACCGGACGGCGACGGCCCCCCGAGCCCCCCGCTCCGACGTGCACGACGTGTCCGCGCCGTCCCGTCGTGTCGTGCCGGAGGGCGTGGCATGAGACCCGTCCGTTTCGTGGCGCTCGGGGACTCACTGACCGAGGGCGTGGGCGATCCCGTCGGCGACGGGTGGCGCGGCTGGGCCGAGCTGCTGGCCGACGGGATCGCCGAGAAACCGGTGGAGTTCACCAACCTCGCGGTCAGCGGGGCGCAGACGCGCGACGTACTGGAGCGCCAGACCCCGGACGCACTCGACCTGCGCCCGGACATCGCCTCCGTCGTGATCGGTGTCAACGACACCCTGCGCTGCACCTTCGACATCCACGCGGTGGCCGCCCGGCTCGACGAGGTCTACGCGGCGTTCACCCGGCAGGGCACCGTCCTGCTCACCGCGTGCCTGCCCGACCCCGGCGCGATGCTGGGACTGCCGGGCGCGCTGGCCCGCCCGCTGGCCCGGCGCCAGCGCGCGGTCAACACGGTCGTCCACGCGCTGTCCGAGCGGTACGGCGCCGTCCACCTGCACGCGGCCGAGGGCGCATGGCTCACCGACCGGGCCATGTGGAGCGCGGACCGGCTGCACCCCGGCGAGCGGGGCCACCGCCAGCTCGCGCTGCGCTTTCACGCGCTGCTCGCCGCGGCGGGCGCCGCGACCGGCACCGCGCCCTCGCCCGAGCCGGAGTTCCCCGCGCCGACCAGGTCGGCGAGCCTGTGGTGGCTGGCGACCGCCGGCACCGGCTGGGTGGCCAGGCGCTGCACCGACCTGCTGCCGCAGCTGCTCAGGCTGGCCGCCGACGAGATGCGGCACCGCGCGCGGGGCACCAGCGCCCGGCTCGACCTGCGGGCCGCGGCCGCCGTGTCGGCGGCCCTCGCCGCCCTGTCGGTGGCGGAGCGGACGGATGCCGCGGACGCCGCGTGAGGGCTCAGCGGCGCCGCACGGCCACGAAACGGACCGGGGTGCCGGGCACCGCCTGCGCGGCGGCCGGCAGGTCGGCGGCGCGGAGCCGGCAGGTCGGCGGCGCGGACCACCGCGATCACCGGGTAGCCCCCGGTGGTCGGGTGGTCCGCGAGGAAGACCACCGGACGCCCGTCCGGCGGCACCTGCACCGCCCCCAGGACCATGCCCTCGCTGGGCGGTTCACCGGCATGCGCCCGTTCCAGGGCGGGCCCCTGCGTACGCAGCCCGATCCGGTTGCTCGCGGACGCGACCCGGTACACGCGTGATGCGAAGCCGCGGACGGCACGCGGCGTGAACCAGTCGTCGCGCGGGCCCGGCGTCACGCGCAGCACGAGCTTGGCCGGCGGGCGCGGCTGCGGGGCGACGTCCACGCGCGCGTGCGGACCCGGCGGGTCGCCCAGGGGCAGCACCACGCTGTCCGCGAGCGGCGCAGGACCCAGCCCGGACAGCAGATCCGTGGACCGGCCGCCGCGGACCGGCTCCCCGTCGATGCCGCCGGACACGGCCACATAGGCGCGCACCCCGAGGACGGCCGTCTTCACCTCCGGCAACTGCCCGGCGGGCACCACCACCGGCGCGTGGCCGAGCGGCTGCTCAGCATCTAGCTGGCGGACTCGCTGGAACGGGTCGTGGAGGTCTACCGGCGGCGGGTCGGCGAGAACGGCCGGGGCGCGGGCTGAGGCGGGCGGTCGGGGTGGGGTCGGCGGGCGCGGGCTGCGGCGGGCGGGCCGGGGCGCGGGCTGCGCCGGGCGGTCGGGGTGGGGTCGGCGGGAGTGGGCGGTGCGCGGGCAGGCAGGGGCATCGGGGCGAGGCCGTCGCTGCTGTGACGGCCGTCGCTTCTGCGTCGTTTGGGTCGTTGTCAGACCGAGGACCTAGTCTGTGCACCGTGACTTCGCCTGCATCCACGGACAGCGTGCCGCCGCAGCTCAGCGCGGGGCCGCGCCCCGCCCCGGGCCCGGCCGCCGACGAGGGGCTGGCGCGGCGGCTGCGCGCGCTCGCCTGCACCGCGCCGCTGCACGACCTGGACGCGCGCAAGGCCAACCTCGCCGGCGAGTACTCGGTGTACGGCATGGCGGAGGTGGCCCTGGCCGCCATCGACCTGGTCACGCTCAACATGGACTTCGACACGGGCGCCGACCACGAGCAGATCGTCGCCCGGCTCATCCCGCGCATCGCCGCCCAGGCCCCGCGCCGCCCGGTGGCCGAGCACGAGCGCGTGGCCCGCTGGGTCCTGGAGAACCTGATCAACGTCGGCAGCGTCGACCGCGGCTTCCGCGCCGTCTACGGCACGTTCGCGCCGGACGGCACCTACGTACGCCGCGACTACGACTTCAAACTCGTCGAGGAGGTCCCCGGCCCCGGCGGCACCGTCTACCTCCGCACCACCGACGAAGCCGTCAACGTCCTGGTCGGCGCCCTCGACACCGACGTCACCAGCGCCCAGATCGCCGCCGAGGTCAAGCTGGAGGTGCTGATCAACCGCGGCCGCCTGGCCGACGCCCAACTCGCCGCGGAGCAGGCGCGCTACCGGACCGTGCAGTACTCGGAAACGCTGCGCAGGGCCCTGGAGGCCACCCGGCGCAACGTCCGCGCGGTGGACTGGCTCAACGCCGTACCCGACATGATCGCCGAGGCCCTGGACCATGTCGCCGACCGCTATCGCCACGAGAACGCCATCCTCACCAACATCCGCAAGGCACGCGACGAGTCCGAGGACCCCGGGCACAAGCGCCGCGCCGCCGAACTGGTCGACATCGTCAAGGACTGCATCCGGCGCCACACTCAGCTCCAGTCCCGGCTGCTGGAGGCGGGCCCGCTGTTCCGCGCCGAACAGGACCGGCAGGCCTTCGCCACCCCCCTGACCACGTCCGGCATGGACCTGTACGGCCACCTCGTCGCCCCCGTCCTCCCGCTGCCCGTTCAGCGGGCGGTCAGGGTCACGGACGCCTTCTTCGCACGCGGCACCGGACTGCGCACACCGGTGTCGGTACGGGTCGGTGACCTTCTCGACATCCTGCTCACCCCACCGGTGGAGCGGGAGCACCTGGGCGCCGAGATGCCCGAGCCCGATCTGATCGCCACACCGGACGACAGCCGGTTCAGCGACGAGCAGCTGGCCGCGGCCACGGAACTGCTGGACCTGCCGGCGGACGCGCCGCGCCGGCTGTCCGGGCTGCTCGCCGAGGCGCGCCGCCGGGACCCCGAACTGCCGTACCTGGTGGCACTGCTGGCCGTGCACGCGGCCAGCCCTCCGGTCGGCACCGCCTACCGCCAGGGCGAGCAGAAGCTCCTGTTCGCCGTGGACGACGGTACGGAACTGGACGACCCCGAGTTCGGCGGCGCCGACCTGATCGTCGGCACCGCCCTGCTGGACTCGGCGGGCATGGCGGCCGACCGGACCGAGGCGGCATGACCCGACCCGACCGTCCCACCCGACCAGGCCAGCGCAGCAAGGAGCCCCGACCGTGACCGAGCACGCCGACCGCAGCGAGCCCGAGCCCGCCGCCACGCCCGCGGGCTCCGCCGTCACCCCCGCCGACGCCGCGGACGCCGCCCGGCTCGTCGCCTTCGGGCTGCAGCCCAAACTGCAGCCCGCCCGCGACCAGGAGTACACGGAACTGCTGCGCCGCCACCGCGAGGACCCGGCGTTCGCGCGGCTCGCGGACGCCGTGGCCGCAGGGCTCGGCCTGGTCGTGCTGGAGGTGTCCCCGCGCGCGGGCATGGCGGTGACCGCCGCCGAGGACTCCGTCTTCGCCGTCCGCATGGGCGACTACGCCCGCCGCACCGCCGCCGACTCCCAAGACCGGTTTCTGCACGGCCTCGCCCATCTCGCGGTCGCCGCGCTGGCCTTCCCCCGCCCGGAGGACCTTGCCGACGACGGCTACATCGGGCGGGTCTCCGTCAACGGCGTCGACGCGTTCGTACGGCAGGCCTGCCGGCGTCTCGAAGAGCGGGCCGCGGAGCAGGGCGAGAACACCGACCCGGCCACCGACGCGCCCGGCCTGGAGGCCGCCTGGCGGATCTGGGTGCGGCGCAGCGCCACCGGTGCCACCAAGGACGCCCGCCGGCTGGCCGGTTCCACCACCGGCATCGTCGGCAAGGCGGTCGCCTTCCTCACCGACTCCGGGTTCCTGCAGAGAACCGGCGACGACAACGGCGGCACCTACCGCACCACGGCGCGCTACCAGCTCCAGGTCCGCGACATGGCAGGCGGCGCCGCCATGGCCGAACTGCTCGAACTCGGCGTCGTTCCGGTCACCGACGGCACGGCCAGCCTGCTGCCCGCCGAGGACACCGACGACCTGGATCTGGTGTCCGACGCCGGGCTGCCGTTCCACTCCTGACGGCCCGGCCGCCGCGCCTGACCGTAGCCCTGACCCTCCGTAGCCCTGCCTTTCTTTAGTCCTGCCCCTCCGAAGACCTTCCACGAGAGTCCGCCATGTACGAGCTGTCCCGGGTCCGCCTCTACTCCATCGGTCCTGCCGGTGCGCGCTACGCCGACACCGTGCTCGACCTGCGGGGCGTGGGCGAGCCGGTGCCCGACCCCGCCCCCACGCAGGCGGAGTTCTTCGAGGAGGAGCCCGTCGGACCGCCGCGCCGCCCCGCGCCCGCGGGCGTGCTCTTCCTGGAGAACGGCGGCGGCAAGTCCGTCCTGCTCAAACTGATCTTCTCGGTGATGCTGCCGGGCCACCGCAACACCCTCGGCGGCGCCAGCTCCGGCGTGCTGCGCAAGTTTCTGCTCGCCGACGACTGCGGCCATGTGGCACTGGAGTGGCAGCACGTGCAGACCGGCGAATGCGTCGTCGTCGGCAAGGTCAGCGAATGGCGCGGACGGCAGGTCTCCAACGACCCGCGCAAGTTCGCCGAGGCCTGGTACTCCTTCCGGCCGGGCCCCGGACTCAGCCTCGACAACCTCCCCGTGGCCGAGTCCACGGCCGTGCGCCCGCCCGCCGAGGGCCAGTCGGGGGCCCAGGGCCGCCGGCGCACCATGAAGGGCTTCCGGGACGCCATCACCGAGGCGGGCAAGGCGTATCCGCACCTGGAGGTGCACTGGGAGGAGATCCACGAACGCTGGACCGAGCACCTGGGCGACCTCGGACTCGACCCGGAACTCTTCCGCTACCAGCGGGAGATGAACGCCGACGAGGGCGAGGCGGCCGGCCTGTTCGCGGTCAAGAAGGATTCCGACTTCACCGACCTGCTGCTGCGCGCGGTCACCGACACGCGGGACACCGACGGCCTCGCCGACCTGGTCGGCGGCTTCGGCAACAAGCTGGGCCGGCGCGCCGAACTGATCGCCGAACGGGACTTCACGGCCGGGTCGGTCGACCTGCTCGGCCGGATCGTCGAGGCCGCCGAAGCCCGCGCACGCGCGCGTGACATCCACGTCGGCGCTGAGCGCCGCACCCGCACCCTCGCCCGGCGGCTGTCCGCGCGAGGCGTCGTGGAACGGGTGCGGGCCGCCGACCTCGCCCAGCGGGTCACGGCCGCCGCGCACACCGTCACCCGCTCCGAGGACGCGCGTGAGCGCAGCGCGCTCATCGCCGCCGAACTCGCCTACCGGCACGCCTCACTGGCGCTCGCCGCCGGCGAGAAGTCGGCCACCGCACAGAAACGCGAACTGGCCGACGCGCGCACCCTGCACTCCGCCTGGCAGGCGGCCGAGGCCGTGCTGCGCCACCGCGCCGCCGCCGACCGCGTCGCGCGCGTGGCCACCGCGATCCAGGAAGCCGAACGGGACGCCGCCCCGGCCCTGGCCGCCCGCGCCAAGGCCGCCGTGGACCTCGTACGGGCCCTGCACGCGGCCGCCGAGAACGCCGAGACCCTCGCCAACGAGGGGGAGGAGCGCGCGGCCGCCCTCCAGGAGGCAGGCGAGGCGGCCCACCGGGACTCGACCGCCGCGGCCACCGAGGCGCAGCGCGCCCGCAGCGAGATCGGACACCTCAGGCAGCGCCTGACCGAGGTCGAGCAGGAGACCGCCGAGGCGGTACGCGCGGGCTGGCTGGACGACAGCGCCCCCGACGCGGACCCGGCCCGCGCCGCCCTCGCGGCCAGCGACGCCGAGAAGACCGCCGTGGCCGCCTGGGACACAGCCCGCGACGCGGCGCGCACGGCGGCGGACCACGCGCGCGAAGCCGCTTCCGCCGAGTCCCGCGCCGAGCTGACCGCCGCCCGAGCCGCGGACGCGGCGACCGCCGCCGAGCGCGCCCACCAGGCCGAACACCGCATCGCCGAGGCGCTGGCCGCCGAGGAGCGGCTGGGTGAACTGCTCGGCCTGCCGGGCACCCGGGGCGGCACGCGGGCCGGGGTGCCCGCACCGCGCGCGGGCGGCGACACCTCCCGGGCCCCGGACCCGGGCGCGGCACCCGGCGCCCCTGCCGAGGCCGCCGCCGCGGACGGCGCCCGCCCCGACGGCGACGAACCCCTCACCCCCGAGGACCTGGACCGCTTCGCCGACGAACTGCGCGCCCTGCTCGACGACTCCGTCTCCTCCGCCGAACGGCACCTCTTCGAACTGCGCACCGCCGCCGCCGACGACGCCCGCATCCTCGGGGCGCTCGGCGACGGCGGACTGCTGCCGCCCGGCCCCGATGTGCTCGCCACCGTCGAGTTCCTCGGAGAACACGGCATCCCCGCGTTGCCCGGCTGGCGCTACCTCGCCCAGGCCGTCGACCCGGCCGACCACGCGCGTGTGCTCGCCGCCCGCCCCGAACTGGTCGACGGCGTGATCATCACCGACCCGGACACCCACGCCCGTGCCCGCGAAACCCTCGGGGACGCCGCGCTGCTGCCGCGGTCCGCTGTGGCCGTCGGCACCGCCGCCGCCCTGCTCGCCCCGACCCCCGCCGCCGACGCGAGCGACGGCGAGGTGTTCCTGGTACCGCCGAACCCGGCCATGCACGACGAGTACGCCGCCGACGAGGAACGGCAGGCGCTGCGCGCCCGTGCCGCCGAGCGGGACGAGGAGATCCGCGCGCTCGCCGCACGGCTCGCCAAGGACCGGGAACTGGCCGCGCGGCTCGCCTCCTGGCGCACCGGCTGCCCGGCGGGACGGCTCGTCGAACTGGCCCGCGCCGCCCGGGACGCACGCGTGTTCGCCGAGGAGTCCGAGGCGGAACTCGCCGAGGCCCGGACCGCGCGCGCAGAGGCCGACGAAGCCGCCGCCGAGGCCGCCCAGGCTCGCGACGAACGCCAGGAGTCCGCGCAGAAGGCCCGGCGCGCCGCCGACGCGCTCGCCGGGCTCGCCTTCCGGCTGCGCGAGCGCTCCGGCTGGCAGGCCAAGCTGCGTGAACTCGCCGACGAGGCCGCCGAGTCGGAGGCCAGGGCCCAGGTCTGCCTGGAGCGCGCCCGCGCCGCCGACGAGGACCGCCGCGCCGCCCAGCGCGCCGCCGACGACGCCCGCCGCACCGCCCGCGCGCTGCGCGCCGAGCGGTCCGAGATCGCGGGCGCACCCGACGACGTACCCGCAGCCGAGGGCGACGGCGATGCCTCGAAGGCGTCCCTGCCCGCCCTCCGCGAGGCCTACCGCGCCGCCTCCCAGGTGTACGAGAAGGTGGGCGTCGGGGCCGACCTGCGCGCCGAGCAGGCCCGCGCGGAGAGCGACGAGAGCGCGGCCCGCGCCGAACTGGACCGGCTCAGCAACAAGGTCCGCACCCGGGCCGAACAACTGCTGCAGTCGCCCGACGGCTCCGACGGCCCCTCCCGGCAGGCCGCCGCCGCACGCGCCGAGGAGCTGGTCCAGCTCCTGGAGACCCGCATGTCCACCGCGAGTGAGCAACTGGGCCGGCTGCGCGGCGAGGCCGAACGGCATGCCCCCGAGGACGGCGACGCGCACACCGAACTGCCCGAGGAACTCCTGCCGCGCGACGCCGAGCACGCCCAGGCGCTGCTGCGCACCGCCACGACCGAACTCGCCTCCCGCACCGAAGCGTTGGCCCAGGCCCGCGACGCGCACGCCGAACTCCTCGCGGCCCACCGCGCGGCCGAGGACGCGGCCGGCGGCTTCGACGAGGTCGCGGCCATGCTCCGCGACCTGCTGCGCGAGCACGCGGCCGACGAGGAGCAGGAGGAACCCGAGCCGTACCCCGGCTTGCTGGAGGAGGCCAGACGGTCCGCCGCCGAGGCCCGGCGCTCGCTGCGCGGCTGCGCCGCCGACCTGTCCGCCGCCGAGGCCGCCGTGCGCGAGGCCGGCGACGTCCTGGTCCGGCACGCCAACTCGACCCGCTACGAGCAGGTGCGCACGCCAGCCCGGCAGCAGATCCGTGAGCTGCCCGCCGCCGCGCTGCCCGAGCACGCCCAGAAGTGGGCCGATGCCTTCGCCCCCCGACTGCGGGTCCTCACCGACGAGTTGGCGCAGCTCGAACGCAACCGCGACTCCATCGTGGACCGGCTGCGCGGACTGGTCGAGTCGGCGCTCGCCACCCTGCGCTCCGCCCAGCGGCTGTCCCGGCTGCCCGAGGGGCTCGGCGAGTGGTCGGGACAGGAATTCCTGCGCATCCGCTTCGAGGAACCCGACCAGGCCACGCTCACCGAACGGCTCGGCGAAGTGATCGACGAGGCGACCCGCGCCGCCCTGAAGAAGAACTCCGACCTGCGGCGCGACGGCATGTCCCTGCTGCTCCGCGGCGTCGCCGCCGCGCTGCGGCCCAAGGGCGTGGCCGTCGAGATCCTGAAGCCGGACGCCGTCCTGCGCGCCGAACGCGTCCCCGTCGGACAGATGGGCGACGTCTTCTCCGGCGGCCAGCTGCTCACCGCCGCGATCGCCCTGTACTGCACGATGGCCGCCCTGCGGTCGAACGACCGCGGCCGGGACAGGCACCGGCACGCCGGCACCCTGTTCCTCGACAACCCCATCGGCCGCGCCAACGCCACCTATCTGCTGGAGCTGCAACGCGCCGTCTCCGACGCGCTAGGCGTGCAGCTCCTCTACACCACCGGCCTGTTCGACACGACGGCACTGGCCGAGTTCCCGCTGGTCATCCGCTTGCGCAATGATGCCGACCTGCGAGCCGGGCTGAAGTACATCAGCGTGGAGGAACACCTGCGACCGGGACTTCCGCAGCAGGCCGCGGCCGGGGAAGCGGTGCACAGCGAGATCACGGCGACCCGCATGTTCAAACGCCCGGCGCCCAGCACGCCCTGACCGGGACAGCGGCGGAGCGCCACGGGCTGTCGGCGGGCGGCCACGGCCCCCGTCGACGCCGCCCCGGCCTCAGGAGTGCGACAGCTGGCCGGTGCCGCCCCGCCGGCGTATCCGCTCCCGTTCCCGCGCGGCGGCCTTCGCCTGCCGCCGGGCGGTGCGCCGCTCCCGGCGCAGCGACCGCGCCGTGCTGCTCGGCACCGAAACCACGCCATTGCGCTGGTTCCAGACCTGGCGCGTCACCCAGACGTCGAGCACGCCCCAGGTGGCGACCACCGTGCTGACCACACTGCTGATGACCATCGGGAAGGCCAGCCAGGACCCGGCCAGCGTGCACAGGAAGGCCACCATCGCCTGCATCAGCGTCACCGCGATGATGATCACCGCCCGCACCGCCGCCGTACGCACCGGATCGGGCATCCGGCGTCTGCGCGCGGGTTCCTCGACCCACAACGGTCGGTACGCCGGCTGACGTCCTACCCCGGCGGCCTCGGCAGCCCACTCCTGGGACGCAACGCCGCCGCCCGTCGCCTCCGGGACCCGCCGTGCCGTCCCGCGCCCCACCACGCCGTCCTCGGGCGCCTCGCGCCGCTCCGCCGTGCCCATCGACATGTCACTCCCCACCGCCGGCAGACCCCTCCTCCGGCGCCCCGAGGCACCGGCTCCCCTGTGGTTGCCCGGCTTGCGCTGATTTACGCCGCCAGGATGGTGGATGCGGCTCCTGTGGCCGATTCCGCCCCCCATTTCCCGTAGAGAAGGACGAACGACGCGTCAGGAAGATTCCCGACTCCCGAAGAATTTCGGCCAACCGGCCCTGCGTACCGGACCGGACCCCCGAGCCGCGGACGCCGGAACCGAGGCGGCCATCTCCCGTAATGCCCGGACAACTCGCCATGTCCCAGAAGTGAAGGTGAAGTTCAGGCTCCGGACATGCCTTCGAGTTGCCTCTGCGACGGTAGTAGGCTCGCGCCGTTTGTTGACGCACCTGTGCACCCCCGTCCGCAGGGGGACCGAGCTGGGGGAGGCCATGCGTTTTCGCGGGAAGTCGATCCGCCGGAAGATCGTGGCGCTGCTTCTCGTGCCGCTGGTGTCCCTGGCCGCCATCTGGGGCTTTGCGACCGTGCTCACGGGTCGGGAGGTGGCCCGGGTCTTCAATGTTTCGCGCGTGGTGGAGAAGATCGAGTACCCCACCGAGGACACCGTCCGCGCCCTGCAGCAGGAACGCCGCCAGACCCTCGTCTACCTCGCCGACCCGCGCGCCTCCGACGCCCTCAGCGCCCTGCGCCGGACCCGGACCGCCACCGACGAGGCCATCGCCGAGGCCCGGAAGAACGCCGAGACCTCCGACGTCCGCGACAGCATGAGCGCGGGCGACGACGAGCGGCTCACCGCGGTCCTGGACGCGTTCGACGGCGTCAACTCCCTGCGCCGCAGCGTCGAGGACGGCACAGTCACCCGCCATCAGGCCCTCGACCTCTACAACCGCGTCGTCGACCCCTGCTACTCGCTGCTGGCGAGCCTCGACGGCGTCGACGACGTGGAGATGGACACTCAGGCCCGCGCCCTCGTCAATGTCAACCGTGCCCGCGAACTCCTCTCCCGCGAGGACGCCCTGCTCGGCTCCGCCCTGGTGGTCGGCAGGCTCTCCCGGGACGAGACCCGCGGCATCTCCGACCTCGTCGCCCAGCGCACCCTCCTGTACGACATCAGCCTGCCGCTGCTGCCGGCGGCTGAACGCGACCGCTACGACCGGTTCTGGAGGAGTGCCACCACCGCGCCGGTGCGGGTGGCCGAGGAGGCGGTCATCGGCTCCGGGGCGGGCACCGCGAACGAGGTCAGCGCCAAGAGCTGGGACGCTGCCGCGGGCACCGTGCTCGAAGAACTGCGCGACCTCGACAACCACGTCGGCGACCGCTATCAGGACCGCACCCGCCCCGTCGCGGTGAGCGTGATCGTCCAGGCGGCCGTCGCCGGGCTGCTCGGACTGGCCGCGTTGCTCGCCTCCCTCGTCCTGTCCGTGCGGCTCGGCCGCGGACTCATCCGCGATCTGCGGCAACTGCGCCTGGAAGCGCACGAGGCGTCCGGTGTCCGGCTGCCCAGTGTGATGCGCCGCCTGTCCGCGGGTGAAAAGGTCGACGTGGAGACCGAGGCGCCGCGCCTGGAGTACGACAAGAACGAGATCGGCGAGGTCGGCCAGGCGCTCAACACCCTTCAGCGCGCCGCCGTCGAAGCCGCGGTCAAGCAGGCCGAACTGCGCGCCGGGGTCTCCGAGGTCTTCGTCAACCTCGCCCGGCGCAGCCAGGTGCTGCTGCACAAGCAGCTCACCCTGCTCGACAGCATGGAACGCAGGACCGAGGACACCGACGAACTCGCCGACCTGTTCCGCCTCGACCACCTCACCACCCGCATGCGCCGGCACGCCGAGGGCCTGGTGATCCTCTCCGGCGCCGCCCCCTCGCGCCAGTGGCGCAAACCCGTCCAGCTGATGGACGTCGTCCGCGCCGCCGTCGCCGAGGTCGAGGACTATGAGCGGATCGAGGTCCGCCGGCTGCCGCGCGTCGCCGTCACCGGCCCGGCCGTCGCCGACCTCACCCACCTGGTGGCCGAGCTGCTGGAGAACGCCACCGTGTTCTCCCCGCCGCACACGGCGGTCCAGGTCTTCGGCGAGCGGGTCGCCAACGGCTTCACCCTGGAGATTCACGACCGGGGCCTCGGCATGGCGGCCGAAGCACTGCTGGAGGCCAACCTCCGGCTCGCCGAGACACCGGAGTTCGAACTCTCCGACACGGACCGGCTCGGCCTGTTCGTGGTCAGCCGCCTCGCCCAGCGCCAGAACGTCCGCGTGTCCCTGCAACCGTCCCCCTACGGCGGCACCACCGCGGTGGTCTTCATCCCCGACGTGCTGCTGACCGACGACGTCCCCGACACCAACGGCATGGGCTTCCGGCTCGACCGGGACCGGACCGGGCAGGAGGCCGGCCGGCAGGAGCGGCGGGCCGCCGCCCTCGCCCAGGTGCCGGTGCAGCTGCCGGACCTGCCCGCGCCGGTCCTGGACGGCCCGGTGGAACTGGAGGCGCCCGTCGGCCTTGACGCACTCGACGACCTCCCGGGCGCCCTCACCGACGAGCACAGTGAACGCGGCGGACTCTTCCGCGCCCGACGCTCCCTCGCCCGTGCCGACGAGGAGGTCGCGGGCCGCACCGGCGCGGATCACCGGCCGTCCTCCGGCACGGCGGAGCGGGCGGGGACCGACGCCCCTCCGGACGCCCTGGTGCCGCTGCCCCGCCGCCGGACACCCAAGCTGGTCAGCTCGCACGGCCGGCCGATCAAGGAGCAGCGCTCCCGCAGGGGCCAGGACGGCGAGCCGTCCCCGGCCGATCCGCCCGGGGCCGAACCCCGTCTGGCGCCGCTGCCCTCCCGACGTCGGGACGAGACGGCCCTGCGTCCCGGCACCGGATCCGCGGCCCGTCTCGACGCACGCGGGGAAACCCCGGCCGACGGCCCGGAAGGGCCCTCCGCGGCCTCCCAGCTCCCCCGGCGCACCAGCGGCCCGGAGAACCGCTCCGGCGACGGCGAGGGCGGCACCGCCCCGCCGCCCGGCGGCACACCGCAGGAGACCCGATCCGGCACGGGACCGCTGCCGAGGCGCGTACGGCAGGCCAGCCTCGCCCCGCAGCTCAAGCAGGGGCCCGCGGGACGGCCCGGGAGCCAGACGGAACCCACCGAACGCGACGCCGAAGAGGTGCGCAGCCGGATGGCCTCGCTCCAGCGCGGCTGGCAGCGCGGCCGGGAGGAGAACGCCGCGGGCGACGAAGCCCGGAACGGCACAGCACAAGGAACGACTAAGGGGGACGGTCGATGACCGCACCAAAGGCGACCGGCCACACCGCACCGGACAAGCGCACGCTCAACTGGCTCCTCGACGACCTCGTCGACCGGGTCGCCAGCATCCGCAAGGCCGTCGTGCTGTCCGGCGACGGACTCGCCACGGGCGTATCGAAGGATCTGACCAGGGAGGACAGCGAGCACCTGGCCGCCGTCGCGTCCGGGTTCCACAGCCTCGCCAAGGGCGTGGGCCGGCACTTCGAGGCGGGCAGCGTCCGCCAGACGGTCGTCGAACTCGACGAGGCCTTCCTCTTCGTGACGGCGGCCGGCGACGGCAGCTGCCTGGCCGTCCTCTCCGACGCGGACTCCGACGTCGGCCAGGTCGCCTACGAGATGACGCTCCTCGTCAAGCGGGTCGGCGCGCATCTGGGCACCGCCCCGCGTACCGATCTGACCGCGGGTGGGTAGTGGGATGACATGAGCGGAGACGGTCAGGGAAGAAGTCACTGGTTCGACGACGAGGCCGGACCGGTCGTCCGTCCGTACGCCATGACGCGCGGCCGCACCACCACTGCCGGCCAGCACCGCCTCGACCTGATCGCGGTGGTCGTCACGGAACCCCACGCGGGCGACCCGGAAGCGGACCAGACGCTGTCCCCGGAACACGTGGACATCGTCGAACTCTGCCGGAACACCCCCCAGTCGGTCGCCGAACTCGCCGCGGAACTCGACCTGCCCATCGGCGTCGTGCGGGTTCTCGTCGGCGACCTCACGGCCGCGGAACTCGTCCACGTGACACGTCCCGTACCGCCTGCGGAACTGCCCGACGAGAGTATTCTGCGCGACGTGATCAACGGCCTGCGGGCGCTGTGACCGGCGCGGAAGCGGAGAAGTGACGTGACAGGCTGGCAGTTCTGGGTCGATCGGGGCGGTACCTTCACCGACATCGTCGCGCGGCGCCCGGACGGCCGCCTGCTCACGCACAAACTGCTGTCCGACAACCCCGCGCGCTACGCCGACGCGGCCGTCGCCGGCGTACGCGCACTCCTCGACGGCTCCCCGGAACCCATCGAGACCGTCCGCATGGGCACGACCGTCGCCACCAACGCCCTGCTGGAACGCAAGGGCGAGCGCACCCTGCTGGTCATCACCCGCGGATTGCGTGACGCCCTGCGCATCGCCTACCAGAACCGCCCCCACATCTTCGCCCGGCGTATCGACCTGCCCCAGCTGCTGTACGAACGCGTCATCGAGGTCGACGAGCGGACCGCGGCCGACGGCACCGTGCTCAGCGCACCCGACCTGGACGCCCTGCGGGGGCCGCTCCAGGAGGCGTACGACGACGGGATCCGCGCCGTCGCCGTCGTCTGCATGCACAGTCATCTGCACCCCGCCCACGAGGAGGCGATCGGCGAACTGGCCGCCCGCACCGGCTTCCCGCAGATCTCGTTGTCCAGCGAGGTCAGCCCCCTGATGAAGCTCGTCCCACGCGGCGACACCGCGGTCGTCGACGCCTACCTGTCGCCCGTGCTGCGCCGCTACGTCCAGCACGTCGCAGGCGAACTCCAGGGTGTACGGCTGATGTTCATGCAGTCGAACGGCGGGCTCGCCGAAGCCGGGCAGTTCCGCGGCAAGGACGCCATCCTGTCCGGGCCCGCCGGCGGAATCGTCGGCATGGCCCGTATGTCGCAGCTCGCCGGCTTCGACCGGGTCATCGGCTTCGACATGGGCGGCACCTCCACCGACGTCTCGCACTTCGCGGGCGAGTACGAACGCGTTTTCACCACGCAGATCGCCGGTGTCCGGCTGCGCGCGCCCATGCTGGACATCCACACCGTCGCCGCCGGCGGCGGCTCGGTCCTGCACTTCGACGGCTCCCGCTACCGGGTCGGTCCCGACTCGGCGGGTGCGGACCCGGGACCCGCCTGCTACCGCGGCGGCGGCCCGCTCGCCGTCACCGACGCCAACGTCATGCTGGGCCGTATCCAACCCGCGCACTTTCCCGCAGTGTTCGGCCCCGAGGGCGACCAGCCCCTGGACGACGCGCTCGTCCGGGACCGGTTCACCGCCCTCGCGCGCGAGATCCGCGAGCGGACCGGAGACGACCGCACCCCCGAGCAGGTCGCCGAGGGCTTCCTGCGGATCGCCGTCGCCAACATCGCCAATGCCGTGAAGCGGATCTCCGTCCAGAAGGGGCACGACGTCACCCGCTACGCGCTCACCACCTTCGGCGGGGCGGGCGGGCAGCACGCCTGCATGGTCGCCGCCTCGCTCGGCATCCGCACCGTCCTCGTGCCCCCCATGGCCGGTGTCCTGTCCGCGCTCGGCATCGGCCTCGCCGACACCACCGCGATGCGTGAGCAGTCCGTCGAAGCACCGCTGGAGGCAGCCTCCATGCCGGGCGTCCGCAAGACCGCCGACGACCTGGAGACCGCGGCCCGCGCGGAACTCCTGGCCGAGGACGTCCCGGAGGACCGCATCGAGGTCACCCGCCGCGCCCAGCTCCGCTACGACGGCACGGACACCGTCCTCACCGTCGAGCTGACCGGGCCCGACACCATGAGGCACGCCTTCGAAGAACGTCATCGCGCCACGTACTCCTTCACCCTCGACCGTCCCGTCGTGGTCGAAGCCCTCTCCGTCGAAGCCACCGGCATCACCCCACCCCCGGATCTGTCCGCCCTCGCCACCTACGAGGGCCGCGCCGCCGCGCCCGAGACCGTCCGCCTCCACACCGGCGGCGCCTGGCGCGACGTACCCCTCCACCGCCGTGAGGCGCTGCCCCCCGGACGGATCGTCACCGGCCCCGCGATCATCACGGAGGCCAGCGCGACGACCGTCGTCGACGACGGCTGGAAGGCCGCGACGACCGACGACGGGCATCTGGTCTTGGAACGCGCGGCGATTACACAGAGTTCCGATCTCGACACGAAAGTCGACCCGGTTCTGCTGGAGGTCTTCAACAATCTGTTCATGTCCATCGCCGAACAGATGGGCGCCCGGCTGGAGTCCACCGCCCAGTCCGTGAACATCAAGGAACGCCTCGACTTCTCCTGCGCCCTGTTCGACCCGGACGGAAACCTGGTGGCCAACGCCCCGCACATCCCCGTCCACCTCGGCTCGATGGGCACCAGCGTCAAAGAGGTCATCCGCCGCCGCGGCGACTCGATGCGGCCCGGCGACACCTACGCCGTCAACGACCCCTACCACGGCGGAACCCACCTGCCGGACGTCACCGTCATCACGCCCGTGTTCGGCACGGACGGTGACCGGATCCTCTTCTACGTCGCCTCCCGCGGCCACCACGCAGAGATCGGCGGCATCGCGCCCGGCTCGATGCCCGCCGACAGCCGCACCATCGAGGAGGAAGGCGTCCTCTTCGACAACTGGCTGCTCGCCGAGGACGGCCGCTTCCGCGAGGAGGAGACGCTGCGCCTGCTCACCGAGGCGCCGTATCCCACGCGCAACGCCGCAACCAACCTCGCCGATCTGCGCGCGCAGATCGCCGCCAACCAGAAGGGCGTCGACGAGGTCGGCCGCATGATCGAGGACTTCGGGCTCGATGTCGTCCAGGCCTACATGCGGCACGTCCAGGACAACGCCGAGGAAGCCGTCCGCCGTGTCATCGACGCGCTGGACGACGGGGAGTACGCCTACGAGACCGACTCCGGCGCCGTCATCAGGGTACGCGTGCGCGTGGACCGCGCCGGCCGCGCCGCGACCATCGACTTCACGGGAACGTCCGCACAGCTCGCCACCAACTTCAACGCGCCGTTCTCGGTCGTCAACGCCGCCGTCCTGTACGTCTTCCGCACCCTCGTCGCCGACGACATCCCGCTCAACGACGGCTGTCTGCGCCCCCTGGAGATCATCGTGCCGGACGGCTCGATGCTCGCGCCCGAGTCGCCCGCCGCCGTGGTCGCGGGCAACGTCGAGACCTCCCAGTCCATCACCGGCGCCCTCTACGCGGCCCTCGGCGTCCAGGCCGAGGGCGCCGGGACCATGAACAACGTCACCTTCGGCAACGAGCGGCACCAGTACTACGAGACCGTCGCCTCAGGGTCCGGCGCCGGTGACGGCTTCCCCGGCGCGAGCGTCGTGCAGACCCACATGACCAACTCGCGGCTCACCGATCCCGAAGTCCTCGAATGGCGACTGCCCGTGCAACTCGACGAGTTCGCGATCCGGCGGGGCAGCGGCGGGGCCGGACAGTGGTCCGGCGGGGACGGCGCGGTGCGCCGCATCCGGTTCCACGAGGCCATGACCGTCTCCACACTGTCCCAGCACCGCAGGGTTCCGCCCTACGGCATGGCGGGCGGCTCTCCGGGCGCGCTCGGCGCCAACCGCGTGGAGCGGGCCGACGGCTCGGTCACCGAACTCGGCGGAAGCGATTCGGCCGACGTCGGTCCCGGCGACGTACTCGTCATCGAAACCCCCGGTGGCGGCGGCTACGGCCGGCCGGCACCCCACCCCCATCAAGCAGGAGAAGAGACCGATGATCTTCGGGCGTTCTGAGCGCGACAAGCCTCCGGTCGAGCCCGTCACGCTCAAGATCCTGGTGGCCGGCGGTTTCGGCGTGGGCAAGACGACCCTCGTCGGCGCGGTCAGCGAGATCAGGCCACTGCGCACGGAGGAACTGCTCACCGAGGCCGGACGCCCGGTGGACGACACCAGCGGCGTGGAGGGCAAGCACACCACCACCGTGGCCATGGACTTCGGCCGGATCACGCTCCGCGAGGACCTGGTCCTCTACCTGTTCGGCACCCCCGGGCAGGAGCGGTTCTGGTTCATGTGGGACGAACTGTCCGAGGGCGCGCTCGGCGCAGTCGTCCTCGCCGACACCCGCCGCCTGGAGGACTGCTTCGCCGCCGTCGACTACTTCGAACGGCGTTCCCTACCCTTCGTCATCGGCGTCAACTGCTTCGAGGGAGCGTCGCGTTACCCGGCGGACGACGTCCGTCAGGCCCTCGACCTGGACGACGACGTACCGCTCGTGCTGTGCGACGCCCGTGACCGCCGGTCGGCCAAGGAGGTGCTCATCGGAGTCGTCCAGCACGCGATGGCGTACGGGGCCGGGCGTCGGCAGTCCGTCACCACCTGAGCGGACCGGCGCACGGCCCACACCCCCGCCGACCGGGGCGGAGGCCGTAGGCCCCTGTGCGGCCGTCCACGCGCGCGTGCGCGCCTTCCGGGGCACGCGCGCGTGGGAAGCCGTCCCCGCTACTCGGCCGCGTCCTCCAACCAGCCGAAGCTCTTCTCCACGGCCTTGCGCCAGTTCCGGTACTCGCGGTCACGCACCGAAGCCGCCATCGCCGGCGTCCATTCCGCGTCCTTGCGCCAGTGCGACGTGAGTTCGTCGAGGTCGTTCCACACTCCGGTCGCCAGGCCCGCCGCGTAGGCCGCGCCGAGGCAGGTCGTTTCGGAGACCCTGGGCCGGATCACCGGCACGCCCAGCACATCGGCCTGGTGCTGCATGAGCAGATTGTTCCTGGTCATGCCGCCGTCCACCTTCAAAGTGCTGATCCGCACGCCGGAGTCCTGGAACATGGCGTCCACGACCTCGCGCGTCTGCCAGCTCGTCGCCTCCAGTACCGCACGCGCCAGATGGGCCTTGGTGACGTACCCGGTCAGACCGGTGACGACCCCGCGCGCGTCGGAGCGCCAGTAGGGGGCGAACAGGCCCGAGAAGGCGGGCACGATGTACGCGCCGCCGTTGTCCTCGACACTCGCCGCCAGCGGCTCGATCTCGTCGGCGCTGCGGATGATCCCGAGCTGGTCGCGGAACCACTGCACCAGCGCGCCCGTTATCGCTATGGACCCCTCCAGGCAGTACACCGGCGCCTCACCGCCGATCTTGTAGCCCATCGTCGTCAGCAGCCCGCTCTTGGACGGCACGGGCCGGCTGCCGGTGTTGAGGAGCAGGAAGCTGCCGGTTCCGTAGGTGTTCTTCGCGGTGCCGACGTCGTAGCATGCCTGCCCGAACACGGCTGCCTGCTGGTCGCCCAGCGCCGACGCGACGGGGACGCCGGCGAGTTGGCCGACGGCGGTCCCGTAGACCTCCGCGGACGACCTGATCTCCGGGAGGACCGCCTCGGGCACGTTCATCGCGGCGAGGATGGCCGGGTCCCACTGCAGGGTGTGCAGGTTCATCAGCATGGTGCGGCCCGCGTTCGTCACGTCGGTGACGTGCCGTCCGCCGTCGGTGCCGCCCGTCAGGTTCCAGATCAGCCAGGAGTCGATGGTGCCGAAGGCGATCTCGCCGCGCTCCGCGCGGCCTCTGAGCCCCGGCACGTTGTCGAGCAGCCAGGCGATCTTGGGACCGGAGAAGTAGCTCGCCAGCGGCAGCCCCGTCTGCTCGCGGAAACGGTCCTGTCCGTCCGAGCCGCCCAGTTCGTTGCACAGGGCCGCCGTCCTCGTGTCCTGCCAGACGATCGCGTTGTGCACGGGCTTGCCGGTGGCCCGGTCCCACAGGACCGTCGTCTCGCGCTGGTTGGTGATGCCGAGGGCGCTGAGCTGGTCGGCGCGCAGCCCCGCCTTGGCGAGGGCGCCGGCGACGACGGCCTGCACCTTGGACCAGATCTCGGTGGCGTCGTGCTCCACCCAGCCCGGCTTGGGGAAGATCTGGCGGTGCTCGCGCTGGTCGACGGCGACGATCGCGCCGCCGTGGTCGAAGATGATGCAGCGGCTTGAGGTGGTGCCCTGGTCGATGGCGGCGACGTACGTCTCGGCGGTGTCCGTCATGGCTGTCCCTTGGTCGCTGGGTCAGAAGGCTGCGTTGTAGATGAGGCCCGCGAGCGCCCCGCCGATCAGCGGGCCGACGACCGGGACCCAGGCGTACCCCCAGTCGGACGTGCCCTTGTTCGGGATCGGCAGGAGGACGTGCACGATGCGCGGGCCGAGATCGCGCGCCGGGTTGATGGCGTACCCGGTGGGCCCGCCGAGGGAGAGCCCGATACCGACCACGAGCAGCGAGACGATCAGTACGGTGGTGCCGGACTCGCCGAGCCCCTTGGTCAGGCCGAAGGCCAGGACCGGCAGGACGAGCGCGATCGTCGCGATGATCTCCGTGATCAGGTTGGCCACCGGATTGCGGATCTCCGGAATGGTGGAGAAGATCCCGAGTGTCGCGGTCGGCTCGTCCGCCGAGTCGTCCTTGCGCACGTTGGCCTGGAACTGGGCGAGGTAGACGAGGTACGCGAGGACGGCGCCGAGCATCGCGCCGACCATCTGGCCCAGCAGGTACACCCAGGCCTTGTCCCATGTGCCGGTGTCGACGGCGATGCCGATGGTGACCGCGGGATTGAGCTGCCCGCCCGACAGGGGAGCCGCGGTGTACGCGCCGGCCAGCACCCCGAATCCCCAGCCGAACGCGATCACGATCCACCCCGAGGCCCGCGCCTTGGAGTGTCTGAGGGTGACGGCGGCGCAGACACCGGCACCGAAAAGGACCAGGATCGCGGTGCCGATGATCTCGCCGACGAATATGTCTGCATTGCTCATGGCGGCTCCTTGGCGCTGGCTCCCGGGGGATCTGCCCCGGCTCTCCGTGCGGGAACGGTTCCCATGGCGGCCTCCGCCGATGGCAGGGAGAGTCCCGCGCCCCGCCCGGCGGCCGTGACGAGCGTGCCGTCGCAGCCGAATCGCCCAAGGGGGAGCGGGTGGTGGCCTCAGGACGTGCCCGCACGGCGCAGTGCCTGATGACGCCGATAATGTGCGGCGATGTCGACCGACACCGGGAAGTGTTCACCGCCGCCCGGGGAGCGTCAAGGTCGCCGACGGCAACGGTGACACCCACGCGCGTGTGCCCCGCGCCCGCTCAACAGGGCTTGCGTCGGCGGCCGTTCAGTTTCGTGGTTCGACCGCCGCATAGCCCGCCTGGGCGGGCGGCGCGCCCCAGCCGTGCCGGATCTCGTACCCCGGAAGCCCCGCGCGCGCCAGCACCCAGCTCGCGCCGCTCAGTTCCTTCGCGGCCTTCTTCAACGGGGCCAGACAGGCCGCGGCCTGCCGGTGGTCGGCCACGCTGCCCGGGGCGCACACGACGGTCGCCAGGGACAGCGTGACGGGACTGCCGCCCGCCGACCACGGGCCGCTCAGCACGGCCGCGGCCAGCGGACCGAGGCCCTCCTCGTCGGCGAGCACCAGGAAGTCGTCGCCGCCGATGTGACCCACGCGCGTGTGCCCCGCTGTGGCCTGTTGCAGGGTCCGCGCCACGGACCGGATCAGCTCGTCGCCGGCCGCGAAGCCGGCCCCGTCGTTGACCTGCTTGAAGTGATCGATGTCCAGCCAGCTCAGGGTGAAGCCACGCCCACCGGCGATCCGCCGGTCCACCTCTGCGGTGATCGCGTCCGAACCCGGCAGCCGCGTCAGGGGATTGAGCCCGGCCGCCTCCTCGACCCGCGTCTCGGCCAGCGCCCGCACCAGGTCGGCGAGCCGGACGACGCCCACGCAGCGCCCGCGGTGGTCCACGACCGCCACGTCGTCCGAGGTGCGGTCCCGGGCGCCCACCGCGACGACGTCCAGGACCTCCCAGGCGGTGGCGTCGACGCCGACCGTGCGCGGCGGGTCGCCCAGCTTGAACGCGGGCCGGTCGGCGTACAGGGCGTGCCCGTAGCGGCCCGACATCGACAACAGGAACCGCGAGCGGTGCACCGAGCGCACCGGGGCGCCGGACTGGTCCACCAGCAGCACTCCCGACACGTCGGGCGACCCGGTGAGCAGCGCTCGGACCTGGCCCGCCGAGGCGGTCACGGGCAACAGCGCGGCGGGGCGCACGAACTCCCGCACCGTCGGCCCCGAGCGCGGCACGGGCGGGGGGCCCGGGAATCGGGGCGGAACGTATACGTCCATGGCGGGAATCCGGGTCGGTGGTGCGAACAGTTCGCCCTGCGCCAGTTGCGCACCGGCCGACAGCGCCTCCGCGTGCTGCCGTTCGGTCTCCACGCCCTCGACCGCCAGCAGGGCGCCCAGATGCTCGCACAGCGTCCGCATGGCCCGCACCGCGGCCGGCCTGCTGAGCAGCGAGGCATCGAGCTTGACCAGGTCGGGGGCGATGTCGGTGAGCAGCCTGAGCGGTACGTCGCCCTCGCCGATGCCGTCGGCACTGATCCGGAACCCCTGGCCGCGCAGCGCCGACAGGGCGTCGAGGAGTGCCCGCTGCGGCACGTGCGTGTACGGCGGGACGATGTCGAGGGTCACCTCCCACGGCAGGCGTCCCGCCCCGCGCACGGCGTCGTGCAGGGGCGTGAGGCCGCCGAGGTCGGCGAGCGTCGCGGCGAACACGTTGATGTGCAGGGGCACCAGCCGCTCCTGGCGAGCCGCCGCCCGGAAGGCCAACACGGCCAGCCTGCCGTCGAGTTCGGGGTTCCGACGGGCTTCGGCCAGGATGTCTCCCGTCTCCGGGCGGGCGAGCGTCTCCAGCGCGGCGACCCCGCCGGTGGCCAGGTTGACCACCGGCTGGAAGGCGAAGCGGAGAGTATCCGTCCAGGGGCGCACGGGAGCATGATGACGCCGTCGGCGCGCGCCTAGGCGCAGTTCATCAGACGTTCACGCAGCATTCCGGGTCGATCACACTGCGTAGGGAGGTCTTGCGACTCGCCGGTCCCATGTGTCACCTCCGTCGCCGGTCAGCGCAGTGCGATCACCGACGAGCCGTGCCCGAACAGCCCCTGGTTGGCGGTGATCCCCACGCGTGCTCCGGTGATCTGCCGCTCGCCCGCGGCTCCTCTCAACTGCCAGGTCAGCTCGCAGACCTGGGCGATCGCCTGGGCGGGCACCGCCTCCCCGAAGGAGGCGAGTCCGCCGCTCGCGTTCACGGGTATGCGCCCGCCCGGGGCGGTCGCGCCCTCCCGGAGCAGCTTGGCCGCCTCGCCCTCGCCGCACAGCCCCAGATCCTCGTACCACTGCAACTCCAGGGCGGTGGAAAGGTCGTACACCTCCGCCAGGGACAGCTCCTCGGGGCCGATGCCCGCCTCCTCGTAGGCGGCGCGGGCGATCGACTCCCGGAACGTCCGCTCCGGTGGCTCGACCGCCGCCGCCGAGTCCGTGGCGATGTCCGGCAGGTCCAGCACGGTGCTGGGATAGGACGGCGTCACCGTGGACACCGCCCGGATCCGCACCGGTCTCGGCACCCCGTGCCGGTGCGCGAACTCCAGGCTGGACAGCACCAGTGCCGCGCCGCCGTCCGAGGTCGCGCAGATGTCGAGCAGCCGCAGCGGGTCGGCGACCACCGCGGAGCCGGCGACCTCCTCGGCCGTGACGCGCCTGCGGTAGCGCGCGTACGGATTCAGCGCGCCGCAGGCGGCGTTCTTCACCTTCACAAGGGCGAAGTCCTCCAGCGTGTCGCCGTGCACCGCCATCCGCCGTCGCGCGTACAGCCCGAAGTACGCCGGGTTGGTCGCCCCCAGCAGGCGGAAACGCAGCCAGTCGGGGTCGTCGGGCCGCTCGCCGCCTGCGGGCCGGAAGAAGCCCTTGGGCGCCGCATCCGCGCCCACCACCAGCACCGCGTCCACGAGCCCGGCGAGGATCTGCGCCCGCGCCGTGGCGATGGCCTGCGCACCGGACGCGCATGCCGCGTACACACTGGTGACCCTGGCCCCCTGCCAGCCCAGGGCCTTCGCGAACGTCGCTCCCGCGACCTGCCCCGGATAGCCGCCACGCACCGTGTTCGCACCGACGACCGATGGGATCGCACGCCACTCCAGTCCGGCGTCCGCGAGCGCGGCGCGGGCCGCCACCGCGCCGTACTCGACGAACCCGCGCTCCCACTTGCCCCAGGGGTGCAGGCCCACGCCGAGCACCGCCACGTCCGCTGTCATGCCCGCACCCCCGTCGGCCGCCAGTTCCAGGTCGTCCAGGTGGTTTCGGTGTCCTCGTGCAGCACCCCCGGGACGACCTCCACCTCCATGCCCACCGCCAGGTCCGCGACGGTGATGCCGGGAGCCGCCTGTCCCAGCACCACGATCCGCTCGGACTTCAGCTCCACCGCGATCAACGCGTACGGCTCCCACGGAAGTTCCGGATTGCTCACATAGGGTGACGGAGGCCGATAGCGACTGTCCGTGTACGACCAGATGCGACCGCGTCGCGACAACGGTGTTTCCACCAGGGTGCCGCCGGGGCAGTCGGGGTTGCGGCAGTGGGCGTCCTCGCGGGGGAAGAAGACCGCGGCGCAGTCCGAACAGCGCGTGCCCAGGAGCCGGAACGCGTCTCCCTCGCCTGCGAACCAGCCGGAGACCGCCGGTGTGCGTGTACGCGACAAAGCCCCTCCAGAGCTCGGATCTGACGGTACGTCAGGAGTGTGGCACGGGCGCGGGCAAATGGGCAGGCCGCGCCGCGGAACCGGACGGCTCCACGTGGAGGCGGCTTCCGGAAGACGTCCTTCCTATGATCGGATACAGTCCGCGCGTGTCCGAATTTCAGCACTCAACCGCCAACTCCGAGCGGGGCTCGCACTGTTCGAGGTGCGGAGCGCCCTACGGAGAGGGAGTCTCCGGCTGGCCCCGCACCTGCGCGGCCTGCGGGGCCGTCGCCTACCGCAACCCGCTTCCGGTGGCGATCGCACTCCAGCCCGTGTACGACACGAAGGGCACCGCCCTCGTCGTCATCACCCGGACCGTCGCACCCGCGCGCGGAGGCATCGCGCTCCCGGGCGGCTACCTCGACGACCGGGAGGACTGGCGGCAGGCCGTCGTCCGCGAACTCAAGGAGGAGACGGGCATCGACGCGGCCGCCCGCGACGTACGGCTCATGGACGCGATGAGCTCGCCCGACGGGCACCTCCTGCTGTTCGGGCTCCTCCCGGAACGCCCCGCCGACGCGCTCCCGCCGTCCCGGGCGACGGACGAGACGGAAGGCCGGCACCTGCTGCGCAGGCCCGAGGAACTCGCCTTCCCCCTGCACACCCTGGCCGTCCGGGCCTGGTTCGAGGGCCGGTACATATGAGTCCGGGGCTCACCCGAGCCCCCGTATGCGCACCGGGTGGGACGGCTCCCGCACGCCGTCCTCCCCGTCCCGCATGACCACCACCCGACGCCCCTGCCAGCGGGTGACGTAGCGTTCGATCTCCGGTTCGTCCCAGCCGTCGCCCGCATCCGGCACCACCAGCCCGCCGCCTGTCCTGCCGCGGGCCGGCGCCCACACCTCCAGCTCAAGACCGCCGTCCGCGCCCCGCACGGGCACGACGGCACCCGCGCGTGCGAACACCGGAATCCGCGACAACGGGGCCTCGACGAGCACCTGCGCGGGTCCCTCGTACGCCCGCTCGGTGACCGTGTCGTACCAGCGCCCGCGCGGCAACTGCACGGCACGCCGGTCGGCGCCCGGGTCCAGCACCGGCGCCACCAGCAGACAGTCGCCCAGCAAGAACGCGTCCTCACAGTCGCGCAGCGCCCGGTCCTCGGGCGCACCCCACCACACAGGACGCACATAGGGCGCGCCCGTGCGCCGGGCCAGATGCGCGAGCGTCACGAAGTACGGCAGCAGACGCCGGCGCTCCACCAGCGCCACGCGCGCGTGCTCCAGCACCTCGGCACCGAACTCCCACGGCTCCCTGCGCCCCGCCCGCAGACCCGCATGGGTGCGGAACAGCGGCAGATACGCGCCGAGCTGGAACCAGCGCAGAAACAGCTCGGGCGACGGGGTCCCGTCAAAACCGCCCACGTCCGGCCCCGAGTACGGCACCCCGCACAGCCCGAGGCCCAGCACCAGGGACAGGGACGCCCGCAGCCCCGGCCAGCCGGTGGCCACGTCCCCGGACCACGCGCCCCCGTAGCGCTGCATTCCGGCCCAGCCGGAACGCGAGAAGAGGAACGGCCGCTCCTGCGGGCTCAGCTCGCGCAGCCCCTCATGGGCCGCGCCGGCCATGCACAGTGCGTACACGTTGTGCGCCTGCCGGTGGTCGCCGTCGCGGCCCTCCAGGCAGTGCCGGGCCGAGCGCGGCAGTGTCGACTCCCCGAAGGCGTTGAACGACGTGGGCTCGTTCATGTCGTGCCAGAAGCCCGCGAAGCCCTGCGCCAGACGCTCCTCGTACAGCCCGCCCCACCACTTGCGCACGCGCGCGTGCGTGAAATCCGGATAGACCGATTCGCCGGGCCATGACACGCCCCGCACCACCTGTCCCGACGGGTCCCGGACAAAGGCGTCCACGGCCGCCCCGCCGTCGTACACGGCGTTGCCCGCAGCGGCCTTCACCCCCGGGTCGACGATGGACACCAGCCGCACCCCCTCGCGCCGCAGTTCCTCGGCGAGCGCCGGCAGCTTCGGGAAGCGCTCGTGGTCGACCGTGAACACCTGGTGCTCGTCGTAGTGGTCGATGTCCAGGTGAACGGCGTCCAGCGGCAGCCCACGCTCCCGATAGCCCGCGACGACCCGCCGCACCTCCTGATCGCTGCCGAATCCCCAGCGCGCGTGATGGTGCCCGAGCGCCCAGGCCGGCGGCAGCGCGGGTGCACCCGTCAGCGAGGCCCACGCGTGCAGCACGCGCGCGGGGGTGCCCACCACCACCCAGCACCGCAGCGGGCCGCCGTCCATCCGCAGCTCGCACCTCCCGGCCCGGTCGTGGCCGGAGCCGGCGCCTTCCTCGCCCTCCCGCAGCGTCACCGTCCCGTCCCACGAACTGTCGTGGAAGACCAGATGCGTCGACGCGTCGGCGACCACCAACTGCACCGGCATGGTGATGTACAGCGGATCGTCGCCGGGGGAGAAGGCACGGCCCGGATCGGTGTTCCACAGCCGGTACGTACCATCGCGCAGCCGGGGTCCGGACGCGCGTCCGCCCAGACCGAAGAACCGCGCGTCGGCGGCCACCTCCGAACGCTGCATCCAGCGTGCCGGGCCCCCGCCGACCGGCTCCCACCACCGCGGCGGCAGATCCCGGCGCAGCATGACGCCTCCGGGCGTGCACACCTCGATCGCCCCATGCCGGGAGACCACCACCGTCACCCGCTCCGCCACGACCCGCCAGCCGCCGTCCGTGTCCGGCTCCAGCACCGCCCGGGGATCCGGCTCGGGACAGCGCCCCACGAGCGCGTACGACGGCTCGGGACCCGCCCCGTCCCAGCCCCAGAAGACGGCCCCGTTCACGGCGACGGTGATCCGCAACTCGGACCGAGTGAACCGGATGACACCGCCCCCGGGCCCGGGCTCCGCACCCCGCACCGGACCCGGCACCCGCGCACGCTCCGCGCCCCGCGGCGGCAACCCGACCGCGTCGGCACGCCTCCTGCGCCACGCCGCCCGCACGGTACGCAACCCCTGAGCCGCACTCACCGAACCGACCACTCTCACCGAACGCACCAGGTCACGACCGTCCATGCTGCTCACCCTGCCATTGAGCGCCTCACCCATGCGTGTCGTTCAACTGCCGTTCACCAGTGCTGGGACCACACCTCTACGACACGGACTATGTGGGGCGCACCCTGGTGCAGAAGTCGATCACATGGCATCGTCCGTGTCAGCCCTGTCACGCGCACCATGAATACCGTGCGCGAGCGACGCACACGACGCGTACAGCCCGGGAGCCGCCCCATGTCGACCGCGAACCCCCTGCCGCTCTGGCAGCCAGAGCCGGAACGGATCGCCCAGGCACGCATCACCGCGTTCCAGTCCTGGGCTGCCGAACGGCACGGCGCCCCGGCCGAGGGCGGCTACCCCGCACTGCACCGCTGGTCCGTGGACCAGCTGGACACCTTCTGGAAAGCCGTCACGGAGTGGTTCGACGTACGCTTCTCGACTCCCTACGCGCGCGTGCTCGGTGACCGCTCGATGCCCGGGGCACAGTGGTTCCCCGGGGCGACCCTGAACTACGCCGAGCACGCCCTGCGCGCCGCCACGGCCCGCGCGGACGAACCCGCGCTCCTGCACGTGGACGAGACCCATGAGCCACGCCCGGTCACCTGGACCGAGCTGCGCCGGCAGGTCGGCTCCCTCGCCGCCGAGCTGCGCGCCCTCGGCGTGCGCCCGGGTGACCGCGTCAGCGGCTACCTCCCGAACATCCCGCAGGCCGTCGTCGCACTCCTCGCCACGGCCGCCGTCGGCGCCGTGTGGACCTCCTGCGCCCCCGACTTCGGCGCACGCAGTGTCCTCGACCGCTTCCAGCAGGTCGAACCGGTCGTCCTGTTCACCGTCGACGGCTACTGCTACGGCGGCAAGGAGCACGACCGCCGCGACGCCGTCGCCGAACTGCGCCGCGAACTGCCCACGCTGCGCGCCGTCGTCCACATCCCGCTCCTCGGCACCGAGGCACCCGACGGCGCCCTTGACTGGTCGGCGCTGACTTCGGCCGACGTGGAACCCGTCTTCGAACAGGTCCCCTTCGACCACCCTCTGTGGGTGCTGTACTCCTCCGGTACGACCGGCCTGCCCAAGGCCATCGTCCAGTCCCAGGGCGGCATTCTCGTCGAGCACCTCAAACAGCTCGGCCTGCACTGCGACCTGGGTCCCGAGGACCGCTTCTTCTGGTACACCTCGACCGGCTGGATGATGTGGAACTTCCTCGTCTCCGGCCTGCTCACCGGCACCACGATCGTGCTGTACGACGGCAGCCCCGGATACCCGGACACCGGCGCCCAGTGGCGGATCGCCGAACGCACCGGCGCGACCCTCTACGGCACGTCCGCCGCATACGTCATGGCCTGCCGCAAAGCCGGCGTGCACCCCTCGCGCGACTTCGACCTCTCCCGGGTGCGGTGCGTCGCGACCACCGGATCACCGCTGCCCCCCGACGGGTTCCGCTGGCTGCACGACGAGGTCCGCGACGACCTGTGGATCGCCTCCGTCAGCGGCGGCACCGACGTGTGCTCCTGTTTCGCCGGAGCCGTGCCGACGCTGCCGGTCTACATCGGCGAACTCCAGGCCCCGGGCCTCGGCACCGACCTGCAGTCCTGGGACCCGAGCGGCAAGCCCCTCATCGACGAGGTGGGCGAACTGGTGGTCACCAACCCCATGCCGTCGATGCCGATCCACTTCTGGAACGACCCCGACGGCAGCCGCTACCACGACAGCTACTTCGACACCTACCCCGGAGTCTGGCGCCACGGCGACTGGATCACCGTGACCTCGCGCGGCACCGTCGTCATCCACGGCCGCTCCGACTCCACGCTGAACCGCCAGGGCGTCCGCATGGGCTCCGCCGACATCTACGAGGTCGTCGAACGCCTCCCCGACATCAAGGAATCCCTGGTCATCGGCATCGAGCAGCCCGACGGGGGCTACTGGATGCCCCTGTTCGTGCACCTGGCCCCGGGCGCGGTCCTGGACGAGGACCTCCGCAACCGCGTCAAGCGGGCCATCCGCGAGCAGCTCTCGCCGCGCCACGTCCCCGACGAGATCATCGAAGTCCCCGGCGTGCCACACACACTCACCGGAAAGCGCATCGAGGTCCCGGTCAAGCGCCTCCTGCAGGGCACGCCCCTGGAAAGGGCCGTCAACCCAGGCTCCATCGACAACCTCGATCTGCTGAAGTTTTACGAGGCCCTGGCACGCGATCGCGATTGACCGATCGGCAGAAAACCAGACAAAACAGCAGGCGTCCACCCCTGCCCTGATCGGACCCGGCCCGAGCCCGGCCCCCAGACCGCGTCCCGACGCCCGCAGAGCGCACTCGCGACATCGACCGCGGCTCGTTGTCAGTGCAGCCGATTACTGTGAGTGAGCATTGATCGACTGCACACAGGGGGAAACATGGCGCACACCGACCACCAGACCATGCGACGCGTCCTGCGCCGCGAGATCGCCGGCACCCTCGGCCTGCTGACCGACGAGCGGGACTTCCGGGCCATGCGGCGCTACCGCACCTTCGCCTTCGACGACCACACCGCCTATCTGCAACAGGTGGAGGCGCTCCTCAGGATCCGCGCCGCCCACGGCAACCTCACCACGGTCGCCCTGTTCGACCCCGAGGAATACGCCCGGTTCTGCGCGGACACCGGCCTCGAACCGGACGCCCCCGCGAGCCGCGCACGCTTCACAGCGGAACTCGCCGCCACGGGCGCCACCGTCCCCTACGAGGGCCAGGACCTCGCCGACCTCGTGCCCTCACTCGTCGACGCCGCGGTCCGGCAGGCCACCTGGGAGTACGCCAGCATCGTCCTGGCCCGCCTCGGCCCCTGCGCCATCTGCGGAGAAGACATCGGACGCGCCGCCTTCACCCGCGCCTCGGCCCTCCTCGTCCGCATCCTCGACACGGCCCCGCCCGGCGACCGCCACCTGGTCTGCAGCGTCTCTCGAACGGCGGAAACCCTCGTGTCCGTCCTCCACGCGAACCAGGACACGGCAGGCGCCACACAACTGGACGAGACAGAGGCCCTCGAATTCACCACCGTCCTGGCCCTGGGCATCGCCACACCCAACCCCGGCGGGCTCGTCATGCGCACCAGCGCCCCCGGCAGGGCCGACCGCGTCTACGGCTGGCGGATCCGGCACAACGGCCTCGAACCCCTCACCGCTGGCGAAGTCTTCGACGCCTACTGCACCGACGTGGAATCGGGCGACCTGATCTCCCCCGAATCGGGAGTCGACTACTGCGCGCCTCCCGACATCGAAGACGACGACAACACAACGGGCCACCACCACTGAACGCACCAGGGGCGCCCCGCCTGCGAGCGGAGCGCCCCTGGACAACCGCCGACGATCAGCCGGAGGGACGCGCTACTCCCCGGACAGCACCGCCTGGGCCGCGGCGCGCGCCTCCTCGGCGCTGTCCGTCGCCCGGGCCGCGGACGCGGCCCGTTCGCACTGGGCCAGCGTGTACTTCGCCAGCGTCGCGCGGACATAGGGAATGGACGCCGCACCCATGGAGAGCGAGGTGACCCCCAGACCCGTCAGCACACAGGCCAAGAGCGGGTCCGACGCGGCCTCACCGCACACCCCGCAGCTCTTGCCCTCGGCCTTGGCCGCCTCCGCGGACAGCGCGACCAGGTCGAGCAGCGCGGGCTGCCACGGATCCTGCAACCGGGACACCGCCCCCACCTGACGGTCCGCGGCGAACGTGTACTGCGCGAGGTCGTTGGTCCCCAGCGACAGGAACTCGACCTCCTGAAGGATCGACCGCGCCCGCAGCGCGGCCGAGGGGATCTCCACCATGGCGCCGAACTTCGCCTGCAGCCCGGCCTCCCGGCACGCGTCCGCGAACGCCCTGGCGTCGGCACGGTCGGCCACCATCGGAGCCATCACTTCGAGATGGACCGGCAGCCCCTCGGCGGCCCCGGCCAGCGCGGTCAGCTGCGTCCGCAGGATCTCGGGGTGATCGAGCAGTGTCCGCAGGCCTCGCACGCCCAGCGCCGGGTTCGGCTCGTCGGACGGCGTGAGGAAGTCCAGCGGCTTGTCCGCGCCCGCGTCGAGCACCCGTACGACCACCCGGCCCTCCGGGAAGGCCTCCAGCACCTGCCGGTAGGCGGCGGCCTGCTTCTCCTCGGAGGGCGCGGTCTTGCTGTCGTCGAGGAAGAGGAACTCGGTACGGAAGAGACCGACGCCCTCCGCACCCGCCTCCACGGCCGCCTCTACGTCCGCCGGACCCCCGACGTTCGCGAGCAGGGGGACCTTGTGCCCGTCGGACGTGGCACCCGGCCCGGTCGAGGCGGCCAGCGCGGCCCTGCGCGCCGCGGCCGCGGCCGCCAGCTGCGCCTGCTTCTCCTCACTCGGATTCACGAAGATATCGCCGGTGCTTCCGTCGACCGCGATCAGCGTGCCCTCGGCAAGCTCGACGGCGCCCGGCAGCGCGACGACGGCCGGGACCCCCAGCGCCCGCGCGAGGATCGCGCTGTGACTGGTCGGCCCGCCCTCCTCGGTGACGAAACCGAGTACGAGGGCCGGGTCAAGCAGCGCCGTGTCGGCCGGCGCAAGATCACGGGCGACCAGCACATACGGCTCGTCGCTGTCCGGGACACCCGGCATGGGCACCCCGAGCAGCCGGGCGACGATACGATTCCGCACATCGTCGAGGTCGGCCACCCGACCCGCGAGGTACTCACCGGCACCGGCCAGCAGCTCACGGTATGCGGCGAAGGCGTCATAAACGGCGCGCTCGGCCGTGCTGCCGACGGTGATCCGGCGCTCCACATCCGTCATCAGCTCGGGGTCCTGAGCCATCATGGCCTGCGCTTCAAGCACCGCCTGGGCCTCGCCCCCCGCCAGATTGCCGCGCGCTATCAAGTCGGCTGCCACAGCATCCACGGCCTGACGGGCGCGCCCCTGTTCGCGTTCCGCCTCCCGCGCGGGAATCTGCTTGGCCGGTGGCTCCAGCACCGCCGTTCCCATGTGCCGAACCTCGCCGATCGCCACACCGTGGCTCACACCGACGCCTCGCAGCGTTGTCTCCATCTCACCTGTCTCCGATAGTGCGGCGGGCTCTCGCCGCCGCGGTGGTTGTCCAACTCGCCGTCACGCGCCGGCGCCGGCGTCACTTCCAGTCGAAGAGACTGTCGCCGGCCTTCACATCGCCGTCCTCACGCAGGTCGGCGAGCGAGTCGGCCGTGGCCTCCAGCGCCACGACCGGACAGACCGGAGACTTCCCGGCCGACTCGACGGCGGCGGGGTTCCAGCGCACGACGGCCTGCCCGCGCGTCACGGTGTCGCCCTTGCTGACGAGCAGCTCGAAGCCCTCCCCGTTGAGCTGCACGGTGTCGATACCCAGGTGCGTCAGCACGCCGTGCCCCTGCTCGTCGACGACGACGAAGGCGTGCGGGTGCAGCGAGACGATGACACCGTCCACGGGAGCGACGGCCTCGCAGGGCTCGCGCACGGGGTCGACCGCGGTGCCCGGTCCGACCATGGCCCCGGAGAAGACCGGATCGGGCACGGACGCAAGACCGATGGCGCGTCCTGCCAGAGGGGACAACACGGTGGTCATGGGAAGCCTCCAGGGGTGGAGATCACTGATGGGCCGTCACTGCCGGTCCGGGACGGTGCACTGAGCAGCAGCGTATGTCATGGGAAGTGCGGGTTCCGCACGAAAGTTACCGGGCTAGTGGTCTAGACCGTCAACGGAATGGATTTGCGCGCGCTTCAGGGCCCCCTGTACAGTCGTACCCCTGCTTGAGGCCGAGGACGCCGTCGGCGCCCTCACTCGGCAGAACCCATACTCGTCAGATCCTGTCCCGGGGTCTCCTTCTGCATGCCCGCAGGAGGGTGGTCAAGGAGACGGAAAAACACTGATAGAGTCTGGAACACCGAAGGGAAGCGCCCGGAGGAAAGCCCGAGAGGGTGAGTACGAAGGAAGCGTCCGTTCCTTGAGAACTCAACAGCGTGCCAAAAGTCAAC
>NZ_JBIALO010000040.1:0-76638 GCF_042873595.1 Streptomyces sp. NPDC004629
ATCTGGATCGACCCGGATACCGGCCGCTACGCCGTCCTGCTGACGAACCGTGTCCACCCGTCGAGGGCCGGTGACGGCATCACGGCCGTCCGCCGCGCCTTCCACGACGAGGCCGCGGCGCCGGCCCGCGCGGACCGTTCGGCGCAGCGATCACCGTGACGCCCCGACACCCCGGTGTGCAGGGGCGATTCACCACGTTGTGCAGCCGCCCGGTGCTGTAGAGCCCGACGATCCAGGCGTCGACCTCGGCGTGGGCCTCGCCCATGGGCCGGGGTTCGGACAAAGTGCGTGCGCTGTTCTGGCCGGAGCAACCTCCCTGCCGACAGCCCGAACTGGCCATGCAGGGTCCTGACCAGGACCCCGTGGGGTGATGGTGCGGTGGACATCATCGTCTCCAGCCACGGCAGCCGCCGCCCGCCGCCCAAACCTTGGGGCGGCGGGCGGCCTCGGCGAGAGACGCGTACACCCGGCTCGGCAGCTCGTCGGCGCCCTAGTCCCCGGCGTGCTCGGCGGTCATCGACGGGCGAGGGTGAAGCCGGTCACGGGCGATCGGCGGTGACGAAGAATCCCCGGCTGTCGAGTCGTGGCACGGTGTCGTCGAGGTCGAGGCCGGCTGCTTCGTCGACATCGGGCGCGAAGTTCTTCTGGATCATCTCGCGCCCGGTGGTCGAACCGCGCAGCCACCGGTCCAGGCCGTCGCGCTCGGCGACGGCGTAGGTCGACGCGGCTGCCTTGGCCTCGGTGGACAGGCTTACACCAAGTGCCTCCGCCGCAGCCGCGATCGCACCGGCACCGAGCCAGTCCTCGACCGACGGGCGCATCCCCTCGGGGACAGTGAGCATCGACGACCAGCGTGAGGCGGCCGCGATGACCGTCACCCGCGGGACCACGCCGCCGGTCAAGGCACTGGCACACCAGCGGGCGACCGCCGATCGGTTTCGCAGGCATCCGGCAAGCAGCACTGCGGCGTGCCGGGCGCTACGGACGATGTCGGCGCCGTTGATCGAGGTCAGCGCGACCCGGTCGCCACGGGCGACGTTGCCGACACTGCTGGGAGACAGCGTGAGCTTCGCGTCTGTTCCGCCCTGGGTGAGCGTCGGCGGCGCCACCTGGTAGGTCTGCGCGACCCCGCCCGGGCCGCCCAGCCGCGCCACTTCGGCGCGGGACAGGGCCAGCACGGCCGCGCCCCGGCTGACCGCCATGGTCACCGTGGTGGAGAAGGTGAGCGTGTCGACGACCACGACGGCGTCGCCGCGGTCGGCCGCGAGCTGGGCGGCTTGGCTGCCCCACTCGACGTGCAGATGTGCGGCCGGCCAGGGCTCGAACGGAGCGCTCGGCAAGTCCGAGGCACCGAACTCATGCATGGCGCGCGGCCACCAGGACGCTCGACTCCCCGGAGATGTCTACTACTTCGACGCCCCGCAGCCGGGGATGCCCGAAGACGAACCGCCGCTTGTCCTCTTCGTTGTCCAACAGTGTCGGACCGCCGGGCGGGGTGAGGTCGTCGAAGACAAGCAGTCCACCGATGTCGAGCAGGTCGACGATCGCGTCCCAAGCCGGTGGGTGGATCTCGTGGCGCAGCCCGGCGTCGGCGAACAGCAGGCACGCACCGCCACGCGGGGGTTCGACCGCGTGCCAGTCGCTGTGGACCACGCTCACCCGGGGCTCTCCGGCGAACAGCGCGCCGACCGCGGTGGCCCGCTCGGCGTCGGCCTCGACCGTGATGAGTCGCGCGCCCGGAGCCAGACCGTGTGTGAGCCAGGCCGTGCCGACGCCCGCTCCTGTACCGAGCTCCAGGACCACGGCATCCGGTCGCACGCTGGTACTTGCGGCGAGCGTCGCCAGCAGTTGGCCGACCCCGGGCAGGCAGGACGTCGGAACCCTGTTCTCGGGCCGCACGGGAGGAAGATCGAACTGCTCGGCGAGCTCCAGCGCACCGGCGAGGTGTGTGGGCTCACCTGTCGCCGTCACACCGCTCATCGGGGTGGTTTCCATGTCAGCTCCTTGCTTCTGATGCGCCTGCACGCTGAGTGCGGCGCTGGTTGAGGTACTTCATGTGCATGCCGAACACGTCCGGGCCGTTCCAGCCGCGGCCGTACTCGACGGGACGGCGGGGTGCCCGTCCGGGCTGGTCAGGCAGTCAGGCCCCTGACCCGGGGCGCGCGGCCGCCAGGACGCGCGACTCCCCGGACACGGCTGCTTCGACGCCCCGCAGCCGGGGATGTCCGAAGACGAACCGCCGCTTGTCCTCTTCGCTGCCTGTCACGCGGGACGTCCCTCGCCGAACAGCTTGATCCGCTTCAGTCGCCGCTCCGCGGTACCGGTGATCTCGGTACGACCGTGCATCACACGGGTGTTGTCGAGAAGCACCATGTCACCGGGGGCCAACTGGAAGGTCGCGGTCAATGCGGGGTCGGTGGCCACGGTGGTGAACGCGTCCACGGCCTCGCGATGCGCGGCGCTGGTGACATCGGGATGCCGCTGGAAGCCCGCGACGAGCGCGTCGTGCCGGAACCGCACCCGCCATCGCCCCTCAGGGGTCAGCCGCAGGACGGGCGCCGTCACCGGCGGTTCGTCCAGGCCCAGCGGTGTGTCCAGGAAGGGGAAAACCTCCTCTCTCAGCAGCGCCGTCGTGGTGCCTCCGTCGCGTTCGTCGAGAGCGGCTGCCACGTCGTCGGCCCGGACCACAGTGGACAGGCCGCCGCCGGCGGGGTCGCCGGTCACACACGCCAGTGCCAGGAACTCGTGGGGTCGGTGCTGGACGGGCGAGTCGGTGTGCGGCTTCTGGGCGGCGCGCCCCTTGGACAGGTTCGTCGGACCGGTGGCGGCATCGTCGGGGGCGACCTCGTAGATCAGGCGCTCAGCGGGAGCGCCGTTTCCCCTGCTCGTCGGCTGCCCGAACGCCGCGAGCAGGCCGATCAGCGCGACGTCGCTGGCCACGGGCAGTCCGGTGAAGCGGACCGCACCGTGGACGTCGAGGTGTTCGCCGGCCTGTCGGATGAGGTCGGCCAGGGCGGGCACCGCCTGCGTCAACTCCTCAAGCACCGTCTGCTGCACCCCGGAGGGCTCCAGCTCGGCCGCGGTCAGGCTCAGGCGTTCGGCGGCCTCCCGCAGCCCGTCATGTGTCGCGTGTGTGTCGAGTGTGGGCGGGGCACCGCTGCCTGCCGCCGGGCGGGTGGTTTCCATGTCAGCTCCTTGTTTCTGGTGCGCCTGCACGCTGAGTGCGGCGCTTGCTCTGGTACTCCATGCGCATGTCGAACACGTCCGGCCTGTGCCAGCCGCGGCCGAACTCCAGGGGACGGCCATCGCGCCCGTCGACGACCAAGCTGGTCAGGCCCCAGACCCGGGGCCGGCCCTCCAGTTCGAGGTCGGCCGCGATCTCCTCACCCGGGACCTGCATGTCGACGCGCGTCCACTCACGCTGGGGGTGGTGGCCGAGGCTGGTCAGGATGGTGTGGAGCGAGCCACCGGTGGCGAGCAGGTCACGGAAGCCCGGTGCAAGATCGGCCGGCAGACAGGTCAGCGCGGTGTTCGCGACCAGGCCGTTGACCAGGCCGATGCGGCGTAGCCGGACGACCTTGTCCCTGGGGCCCAGTTCGAGCCGCTCCCGGGTCTCCGGATCGGGCTGTGTGAGGACGGCGTCCACCGACTTCACGGACGGCTCGCCACCCGCGCGGCGCACCGTCTGGCTCCAACTCGGTGGCAGGTCGGGCCTGATGGTGAACACCAGTCGCAGGGCCACGAACGTGCCCGATCCCTTGCTGCGCCGCACCAGGTGCCGGCGCTCCAGCTCCTGGAGAGCCGCGCGGGTGGTCACCCGGCTCACCCCGTGCAGCGTCGCGAGTTCGTTCTCGCTCGGGAGCCGGTCACCGCCGTTCATGGTGGCGATCGAGTCCTCAAGCAAGTCGGCCAGCGCGAGATAGTTCGGCACGGCCCCGTTCGGCATCGATAACTCTCCTATCGTGATCCGCTCGACAGCGGCAGGGTGGCGTGGAGCCTGTGACCTGCGGTGTCGAAGAGGTGGATGTCCGCCAAGTTCGCGATGACCGTGATGTCGGCGGGCACCGTCCGGTCGGCATGGATCCGCACCCGGGCGCGCTGGTCACCGCCCGTACGAAAGTGCACGAGCCGTTCACGGCCCAGTAGTTCCTGTTCCTCCACCGTGCCGTGCAGCACGAGATCCGCGCTGGTGGCGTCCTCGGGGCCCGCGACCAGCCGAAGGTCTTCGGGCCGGACTCCGAGACAGCCGATTCGGTCCTCGGCGAGCGTGGCGAGCAGGGGCGCGGGCAGGGCGACTTGGGCCCCTGCCAGGTCGAGCATGTTCATGCCGCCGAGAAAGGAGGCGACGAACCGGGTGGCCGGCTGCTGGTAGACCTGCTCGGGCGGGCCGTCCTGCTCGATCCGCCCGTCGCGCATCACCACCAGCCGGTCCGCGAGGGCGAGAGCTTCGGCCTGGTCGTGCGTGACGTAGAACGTGGTCGTACCGCTTCGGCGCTGCAGGCGACGGATCTCGGCGCGGAGCTCACCGCGCAACTCGGCGTCGAGGTTGGACAGCGGTTCGTCCATCAGAAGCACGTTCGGTTCGCGTACCAGTGCCCGGCCGATACCGACGCGCTGGCGCTGACCACCGGAAAGCTGCGCGGGACGCGACCCTGTCACTGGCCCAAGCCGTAGCAGCTCCGCCATTTCACGCGCCCGCCGACGGCGGTCCTGGCGGGGGGCCTTGGCCATGCGCAAGGGGTATTCGATGTTCTCCAGCACGGTCTTGGTGGGGTAGAGGGCGTAGTTCTGGAAGACCATCGCTACACCCCGTTCCCCTGGTTCCCGGTGGGTCACTTCCGTGCCGCCGATCACCACCCGGCCCGCGGAGATCCGCTCCAGACCGGCGATGCAGCGCAGCAGGGTGGTCTTGCCGCATCCCGAGGGGCCGAGCAGGACGACGAATGTGCCCGGCTCGACGGCCAGATCCACGCCGTCGAGGGCGCGCTTGCCATCGGCGTAGACCTTGGTGATCGTCTCCACGCCGACCGACCGGCTGGAGGAGGCTTGTTCGGCTTGCTCGCCGCGCACTGTGGTCGTGGTCATGAGCACCCGCCTCACCGCAGCAGGAGACCGGAGATGGACTGGGCCGCGTCATCCAGCGCCCGCTGGACCGGCTTCGTACCGCTCATCGCCGCGACGACCGCGTCCTGAAGCTGCTTCTGCGCTTCGGCCGCGTGCGCGCCGGGAAACTGGTACCAGGGCACCAGCGTCTTGATCTCGGCGACACCTGCGGCGCGCAGCGGCTCCTTGCGCAGCAGGTTTCCCAGATATCGCGGATCGGTGAGAGCCTGCTGGTTGACCGACGTGTAGCCGGACGTCTTCACCAGTTGGGTCTGCCCGGCAGGCCCGATCAGCTCCTGGACCACCTTCCACGCCGAGCGCCGCACCTTCTCGTCTCTGGCGAAGATCACCGCGGATCCACCGCCGGGCGGTGTGCGGCGGCGGCCGCCGTCGGGCACGGGCAGGACGTCTGTACGGATCGGGAACGACGCACCGGCGGCGACGGCGGTGCTCTGCGATGAGCTCTGCAGCATCATGCCGATGTCACCGCGGAGGAAGGCCGCGGTCAGATCGGCCGACGCAGTGACGGTGCTGATGCCGTCCTGGACGAGATCCCGCCAGTACTGCAGCAGTCGCACCATGGGCTGCCCGTTGACCGTCACATGTTTCTCGGCCGGGTCCATCATCGACCCGCCCGCGGAATCGAGCATGGCCTGCAGCGCCCAGTTCGAATCGGTGCTGTAGGCCCAGGCGACTCCGTAACGGGCGGCCTTGCTGCTGACGATCTTGGTCGCGTATGTCTTCAGCTCGCTGAACGTGGCCGGTGCCCGGTCCGGGTCGAGGCCGGCTTTGCGCAGCACCTCCACGTTGAGATACAGCACGAGGGTGCTGACGGAATAAGGCAGGCCCATCGTCCGGCCACCGTACTTGCCGACGTTCAGCAAGGCGGACGAGTACTGCGAGGCGTCGAACTTCGCCTGCGTCATGAGAGCGTCCAGGGGCTGCGCGAGCTTGCTGTCGGCATAGGTACGCACCGAGTTGATGCCCACGAGCGCGACGTCCGGCCGGTGGCCCGCAGTGAGATCGGCCTGCAGACGGGTGTCGACCTCGGTCCACGCCGGCCCGGCCTGCTCGATCTTCACTGTGATACCGGTCCGGCGGGTGAACCCCGGCCCAAGAACGCGCTTGACGTTGTTCACGATCTTGGGATCGGAAGAGGTGAGCAGGTTGATCGTCTTGGCGTCGGTGTTGCCGGCACCGCTACTGCTGCCGCAGGCGGTGGCTGTGCCCGCGGCGGCGACGGCGAGCGCCCCCATCAGGGCATGCCGCCGGGTGAGCGTGACGTTCATCGGTATTCCGTTTCGAGTGGGTTGGGCGCGGGCTCATTCGCCGCCGTTGGTCAGCGCGATGCCGCGCACCAACTGGCGCTGGACGAGGAGGAAGAAGAGCAGGAGCGGCATGGTGGCCAGTGTGGCCGCGGCCATCTGGGTGCCGTATGTGCTGAGGCTGTCCGGTGCGGCGTAGCGTGCGATGCCGTAGGGCACCGTGGCCACCTGGTCCGAGCGCAGCAGCATCGAGGGCCAGTACAGATCGTTCCAATGCCCGACGACGGTGAACACGGCGAAGGCCGCAAGAGCCGGCCTGACGTTGGGCAGCACGATGCGCCACACCATCGCGACGGGGCCGACCCTGTCCAGCCGGGCCGCGTCGAAGACGCTCTGCGGCAGGGAGAGCACGAACTGGCGGAACAGGAAGATCCCGAACGCGCTGCCGACGCTCGGCAGTACCAGTGCGGTGTAGCTGTCCAGCAGGTTCACTTTGGACAGGGCGTAGAAGACCGGGATCCCGGTCACCTGCGGTGGTATCGCCAGGCAGAGCATGACCGTCCAGAACGACAGCTTGCGGTTGCGGAACCTCAGCCGGGCCAGCGCGTAGCCGGCCGGCAGTGAGGTCAGCACCTGCGCGGCGAAAACCACGGCGACGACCACGACCGTGTGCAGATACAGGCCGGGCCAGTCGACGTCGTGCCAGGCCTGCCGGAAGTTGGCCAGGGTGAAGCCCGACAGGCTCACCGACCCGGGCTTGAGCCGGCGGTTCGGGGTGATCGCGGCCAGTGCCATGAGCAGGAACGGGGTCAGCATGAACACCGCACCCGCGGCGAGCCCGGCACGCAGGCTCCAGCGAACCCACCTGCCGCGTCTGTCGTCGGCCCGGCGGCGGGCGGGCCGCGGGCGCGCTTCGGTCACCGTTGTCGTGCTCATCGACTACCGTCCTTGTCCCAGCGGCGCCCGCCGAGGCGCAGCTGCACCGCCACCGTGATCAGGACCAGTACCAGCAGTACGGCGTTGATCACGGAACCGCCGCCGATGTCGAGATAGCTCACTCCGCGCTGCCACGCGAGGAACGAGAGTGTGCTGGTGCTCTGCTGCGGCCCGCCCTCGGTCATCACCCGGACCTGGTCGTACACGCGCAGCGAGTCACGGGTGGTGATGACCAGCGCGAACGTCGTGGCCGGCCCGATCGCGGGCCAGATCACCGACCAGAACCTCTGCCAGGCACCGGCCCGGTCTATCCGGGCGGCGTCCTCCAGGTGGGCGGGCACGTTCGACAGGCCGGCAAGGAACATCACCACACACGACCCGATCCCCGCCCAGCTGCCGACGATCGCGACCGCGGGCAGCGCCAGCGTCGTCGACCCCAGCCAGCTGTCCTGCCCGACGAGTCGGCCGAGCGTTTCGTCGAAAACACCCGCGTGTGGGTAGAAGAGCCACCGCCACACCACGGACATCGCGGCCAGCGTGGCCGCCGTCGGCGCGAAGTAGGCGGTCCGCCACAGCCCCGCGCCGCGGCCGGCGGCCCGGATGGTGAGCGCGATCAGCAGGCCGCCCACGACCTCTACGGGCACGGTCAGCGCGGTGTAGAGAAGCGTGTTCCCGGTCGCCTGCCACAACTCCCGGCCGGCCAGGACGCGACGCCAGTTGTCCAGACCGGCAAAGCTCGTCTCCTGGCTGAGCGGATCGAAGTTCAGCAGCGCCAGCACGCCCACGGCCAGGACGGGCAGCACGACGAACGCGATCAGAAAAGCGAAAGCCGGCCCCAGCAACGCCGCGGTCACCCTGGCCTCGCGCAATCGGAGACGCCGTGGTCTCTCGTCCGGGGGCACAACAGTCGTCGTAGTCACGGCCCTGACGTTACAAATTGTGGTGCAGTCGCGTCATCCAACAAACTTGAACCATCAGGTGAACAACTTGTTACTACAGCTTTGGCCCGGTCGTCTCACCGTCCTGGGCGGCCCGGCCTGGTCGGGCCGCGTCGGCCACGCGACGCCGACGGAAAATGACGGGAAAGACATGACGAGTACTCCCTTTGTTCACTTTCGCGCAGGGGGGTGATGGTGTCGTACGGGCACCTACGGGATCCAGGATGCGACGCCGATGCCCGGGAGGCCGCCGCTGCCGCACTGCGCCAGGCCGCCGTGGCCGAGCATTGCTCACCCCGGGGCGGGGCCAAGGCCGGAACGTCTAACTTGTCCTTCGGTGCTGCCGCTGCCGTCATCGTCCCTCTTCACAAGCTCACCCGGCTCACGTCAGCGTCCTTTCGGACCCGGGCACCGGCCCGGTATCCGGCGAGTTGGCCGGGACCACGGCGGAGAGGCCGCCGCTGGTGCTGTCCCGGTTTCCCCTGGCCTTTCGGCCCACCGGCATTCGCTTCTTGAGCCGTCCTGTCCCGCCGGAGACGTCAGCCTTCCTCACGGTCGGCCCACCGCCGTCAACCGGCGGCCTCCGTCGGGGTTTCCACGTTCCGCGCGCGCAAGCTGCGGCCGGGTTGGGCGCCCTCTATGCCCCGGGGCGGCGGTGTCCTCCCGGGCGGCGTGAATCATCCGCCCGGCGCCTGCCGCATCGCGGCGGCTTGCCCTGCACCCCGCGTCTGCATCCCACCTGCGGGGCTTTCTCTCACGAGGCGTCATCGAGGGTTCACTGGTGTTCGCCCGTCCGGCCTTCCCCTTGCCTGTCGCCCCCGGGTGGAACAGGGGCTCTTGGGCTTCTCCCCGGAGCTTCGCACCCCGCCGTCACCAGCGACGCACGTCCGGGTGGGGACGGGTCATCGGACACGAACCCGGGACTACCCTGTCATCGGCGACACCGCCGACCCCCTCTCCAAGAGCGTCCACTCCTCGCCCACGACCTCGTGTCGCACCTTCACCTGGGAAGTGCCTCCGACAGTGGCAGGAACAAGGATCTCGACAATCCTCATTCTTGCTGGTCAGAGGCACTTTTCGCTTACCTGACCATCCGTCGGACAGCCCGCTTCATGAAAGCGCGAGGTTTGTTACAAGAGCGGGGTTTCTACACCCAGGTGCCCGTCTGAAGAAGGTGCCGCGGGTGCCGACCCCTGCGGACCGCAATCCCGGCAAGCCCTGGCGGCCCGGCACCTCCACGGTGATCTCCCGGACGGCCTCCACCACCTCGATGCGAGTCGTCGCGGCCCGCTGCGCGGCCTTGACCTCCTCGGCCGAGACCTCCGCGGGGTGCATGACCCACTTTGCCTCGATACTCGCGGCCCGCGCCACCAGCCGCTCCTCCGGCGGAAGCGCCAGCCGGGCCCTTCCAGAAGAGGCGCAGCGAAGTACGAACGGCGTCCCTGTGGTGTCCCGGTCGTGTCTCCTGGGAGGCGCCACCCGGCATCCCTGCACAGGTGAGTCATCCGAAGGCTCTGTGTGCAACGCCAGTGCGGCACTGCCGGGGCGCGCACGAGACACCGTGAGGACGTGCACAGAACTCCAAGAGGTACACCGGTATCAGTCGGTGTCTTATCGGTGTCCCCGTCGCGTCTCGTTCGTGTGCTGATGAGTCACCTTGGCGCGCTTCCTTGGCCAGCCGGTTCCGCTCGTTCTCCTCACGCCGCTGGGCCTTCAGCGCCTTCCTCGCCGCGGCCTCCTCCATCTGCTTCGCCCGCACCCGCTGCTCAGCGGTCGGATCTGTCCCGTCAAGGGCTGCGACGAGATGTCCTACACGTCTCGCGAGCGGGCCCTTTGCCGGAGATGCGAGAAGAGGATGAAGGAGTCCGGGGAACCCATCGAGGAGTTCGTGGCCACGGCCAAGCACAACTGGCGGTCGATCGGCACCCGCCCCTGCCTGGTTCCCGGATGCGCCCGGCCCCGCAGAACGATTCGCCAGGCTCTCTGTGAGGCGCACTGCTACCAGCAGCAGAAGATCCACCGCGTGACGATCGAGGAGTTCCTCCGGCTACCTGGCCTGCAGCCGTTCGAGCGCCTCGCGCCCTGCGCGGTGACCGCCTGCTACCGAGACCGCGGCAACGGCCAGTACTGCCCGCCACACCGCCAGACACGCAACATCTTGCGCCGCACCGGCCGACTGGAAGACGCGGAACTCTGGCAGCGGACCGCGCCGGCGGTGGTCGAGCACGGCGTCGTCAGCCTGCCCGGCTTGCCCGACCAGGTGGTCGCGGGAGTCCTCTACTGTCTGCAGGACCGCAACCCTAAGGGCATCAAGCAGAAGGACCAGGAACTTCGCCCGTTCGTCGATGCCGTCCGCACTCAGCAGCTCGCCTCGATCAAGGACATCGACCTCAGCGCGATGAAGTCCACGGGCAAACAGTTGGCACTCGGCTTCCTCAAGCACCTCGCCCGCTTCGGCTTGTCTCCTGAGACCGAACGACACAAGGACACCTGGGACGGCGCCGCCTTCGGGCTGAGCAAAGGCTTCCTCCACTTCAGGGGCATCTCTCAGCAGTGGCTGCGCAAGGCCACCCAGCAGTGGGCTATCGACGATCTTCCCCGTCGGCGCGGGAGGAACCCCCTTCCCCCTGTACAGCGTCAGATCAACTCCATCGCCATGCTCTCCAAGAGCCTGCGCCTGAACCGCGACGACGACGGTCACGACCCGCGCCTCCTGGGCAGGGACGACATCGTCCTCTTCCTCAACCGCCTCCTCTTTCTCCAGCTCCAAGGCGAGATCTCGGCCCTGCACCGGCACTGGGACGCGCGCGACGTCCGGCGCGTGCTCACCCGCATGAGGACCTTGGGCCTGCCCCAGCCCGGGCAGCCCCTGCACGGCCTCCGGGACGACTTCGCCCTCCGTCAGGAGGACGTGCCCGAGTACGACGAGGACGACGACGCCGGCCGCGACCTCCCGGTCGAGGTGATGCGCCAGCTCTGCCAGCGCCTGGACAGCCTCGATCCCGACGGCCACCAGCTCCATCGCACAGCGACCGAACTTCTCACGGGTGCGGCTCTTCCGTAGGGAGGGGGTGGGCTGGGAGTTCGGCGCTGGGGCTGTGGTCTTGGGAATGCTGCTTCTAGGGTGTGGTCACGGCCTTGGGGCGGCGATGGGTTCGTTGTTCGAGGAGTTGGACGCGCGGGAGGAAGCATCCCGTACACGGATCGAGGAACTGCGACGGCAGATCGTCGAGTTGACGCAGGTGATCGAGCATGAGGAAGCGACGCTGTCGTGTCTTGTGACTACTCGGGAGACGGTCACGGAGATCCTCGGGCCCGGTTCCGGTCCGAAGGCGCGGGCGCGGACGCGGACGCGGGAGAATCGTCGACTCAGGTCGGACAGGAGTCCGGGGCCGCTGCCGGCTTGCCGATCGGGGTGCTGACGGTGCGGCCGTGGCAGGCGGGCATCTCGGCGGCCGTGTTGCCACGCGCCTACCAGGACATCCTGGAGGTTTTCGCGGACCACAGGGCAGGGATGCTGCCTGCCGGGCGGGTATCCGCGGCCGTGGGTCTGGGGAGCGACAAGTCGAAGATCGAGGGGCTGCGGTCGAAGCTGAACAAGCTTGCCGAGCGCGGCTGGCTCGACCTTGAGGGTCCGGGGATGTTCGTGCTGCCGCTGCGGGTGGCCGGGTCCGTCGCGCGCAGTGTCGGGAAACCGGCGCACTGACGGGCTCTTCTTCCTACCGTCGAAAGTGCGACCAATCGAGACGCCCGGAAGAAGAGCCCGATGGAACGGTACGACACTGCTGTGGCAGCTGACCCCTTTGCCCGCGCGACGATCTGCTTCCAGGAGTTAACCGGCAAGCTCGGCTCCCCGGGGGCGGGTCGGCTCACCCACAACGAGTTGGAAGACCTGCTCACCGAGCGCGGCCGACAGCTGATGCGGTAGTTGCTGCAGGACCACCTCGACCTGCGTGCCCCGCGGGAGGAGGCCGACCATGCCGCCGCTGCGGTGGCGGCCGGGCGGTCGCGCGTCGGGCGGGCCCTGGCCACGGTGGTGGGCCCGGTCACCGTGCGCCGCCTGGCCTTGAGGGCTCCGGGGAAACTGAACATCTACCCGGCCGATGACGCCCTGGCGCTCCCGCTTACCCGGCACAGCCTCGGTCTTCGCCGCCTGGCGGTTCTCGAGGCGGCTCGCGGCTCCTACGACGACGCGCACCGGGCCATCGAGCGCCGGTGCGGGCAGGTGGCCGGCAAGCGGCAGCTGGAGGAGCTGGTTAGGCCGCCGCGGTGGACGTGGCCGCCTTCTATACGGCGCGCACCCCGGTGCTGTCCACGGGTGAGGTGCTGCTGGTGCTCTCCGCCGATGCCAAGGGCATCGTGATGAGACCGGACGCGCTGCGGCCGGACACCGCGAAAGCGGCGGCGGGCAAGAAGCGTGGACGGGGCGTCCTCCGCACTCGCCTCGCGTCCAGGGAGAAGAGCTGCCGCAAGCGGATGGCCGCGCTGGCCTGCGTCTACGACGCCGCCCCGGCATCGCGGCGCCCGCACGACGTGATCGCCGTGCCCGGTGGCCGGACCGGCGGCCGTGCGCTGCGCAAGGGACCGCCTGCCCGGGCCAAATGGCTGACCGCTTCGGTCGACCGTGAAGCCGCCGCGGTGATCGCCGCCGCGTTCGACCAGGCTGAGGCCTGCGACCCCGTCCACCGGCGGTGCTGGGTGGTGCTGGTGGACGGCGATCGTCACCAGATCGAACTGGCCGAGGCCGAGGCCGCCCGCCGGAAGGTGACGATCCATCTGATCGTGGATCTGATCCACGTGATCGAGTATCTCTGGAAGGCGTCCTTGTGCTTCCACGCCAAGGACGATCCGGCCGCCGAGGACTGGGTCGCCGGGCATGCTGGCCCTCCTGCACGGCCGTTGTGCCGAGGCTGCCGCCCGCATCGCGCGGCAGGCCGATGACCTGGGGCTGACGACCGAGCGGCGCGGGGGCGTCGAGGAGTGCGTGCGCTACCTCGCGAACAAGGAGCCCTACCTGGGCTACGCGCAGGCCCTGGAGCAGGGCTGGCCAATCGCGACCGGGGTAGTGGAGGGCGAGTGCCGCCACTTGATCGATCACCGGATCCCGGTGGAGCGTCGAGGGTGGCGAAGCCCTCCTCCTCCTCCGTGCCGTGATCATCAACGGAGACTTCGAGGAATACTGGCTGCACCACATCGAACAAGAACATCTCCGCACTCGGCAGGCCCGCCACCAGGACGGATACGCCCTCACCGCTTGACCGAGCAGGTAACTACGAAAGAGCCGCACCCACCGGGGTTTCGTGTTTCTACGTCACGACGACGTCACCCCCGACCGGCGCGGCAGTGCGCACAGCGCTGGTCGCACTGTGGTCGCATACGTGCGTGAAGTGGGGTGTAGTCGGGTGCAGTCGGGTGCGGTATCCGTGCAGGTCAGACCCAGTTTCCCGGGTTACGCTGCTGGTGGCGAAACCGCGTGTCTGAGAACGACGGCTTCTTCGACCACCTGGTCCCGCCGTTCCCGCCGGCCTCCGCCGCACAGGGCAAGTCGACCGTCGACGCCGGCCTCGACCTGTTCAAGGGCGACAGCGGCCATGTCGCAGGCCCCTACGGGCTGGGCCAGCGGGTGCCGATGCTGGTCGTCTCCCCGTGGAGCAAGGGCGGCTTCGTCTGTTCAGAGACCCTCGACCACACCTCGATCATCCGGTTCATGGAGCGCCGCTTCGGTGTGCACGAGCCGAACATCTCGCCCTGGCGGCGCGCGGTCTGCGGCGACCTGACGGCCGCCTTCGACTTCTCCCGCAGGGACACCCGGCCGGTCGCCCTGCCCGCCACCGACGGCTATCGGCCGCCCGACCGCGACCGGCACCCCGACTACGTGCCCACCCCGCCCGCCGACCAGGCGCTGCCGCGGCAGGAGCGCGGCCTGCGACCCACCCGCCCGCTCGGCTACGCCCCCGTGGTGGACGGCTCGGCCGATCCGGCGGCCGGGACGTTCACGCTCGCCTTCACCTCCGGCGCGCGGGCCGGTGCCGCCTTCCTCGTCACCTCCGGCAACCGCACCGACGGACCCTGGACCTACACCACCGAGGCGGGCACGTCCGTCGCCGACACCTGGAACTCGGCGTACTCGAAGGGCTCGTACGACCTGACCGTGCACGGCCCGAACGGCTTCCTGCGCGTGTTCAAGGGCCCCGGCAGGAGCGCGGGGCCCGAGGTCACCGTGCGGCCCCTGGGCGACGACGTGCAGCTCACCTTCACCAACAAGGGCTCGGGCACGGTGCGGCTGAAGGTCGCCGACGGGTACGGCGGCAAACGGTGGACGGTGACGGTGCGGGCCGGGGCCACCGTCCGGCGCACCGTGGACCTCTCGGCGAGCCGGCGCTGGTACGACCTGACCGTGACCTCCGAGGCCGACCCAGGCTTCCTGCGCGGGTTCGCCGGACACGTCGAGAACGGACACCCCGGGGTCAGTGATCCGGCGATCGGCGCCCAGTGACGCCCGGATGACGACCGAGGCGGACGGAACGGTCGGGTACCGGCCGGATCGGGGTAGTGTGCCCCGGTGACCACGCAATCGAACACACCCGCGGGCTGGTACCCCGATCCACACGGAGCGCCCCAGACGCTCCGTTACTGGGACGGCGCGCAATGGACCGAACACACCAATGCGGACCAGCGGGGCGTCCAGCAGGCGGCGGCCCCGCAGTCCTCGGTGCCGCAGCAGCCCCCCGCCGACCCGCGCGTCCAGCGGCAGGTGCAGCAGCAGGCCGGGGCCGCGGGCGGCGCCGCCGGCGGCGGGACGCTGTTCAGCGAGCCGGTGCTGGTGGTGAACCAGAAGGCCAAGCTGATCGAGCTGACCAACGAGTACAAGGTCATGGACCAGCACGGCCGCGACCTCGGTGCCGTGGTCGAGGTCGGGCAGAGCGCCCTCAAGAAGGTCCTGCGCTTCGTCTCCAGCCTCGACCAGTTCATGACGCACCGGCTGGAGATCCGCGACCCCTACGGGCAGCCCCAGCTGGTGCTCACCCGGCCCGCGAAGTTCTTCAAGTCCCGGGTGATCGTGACCCGCCCGGACGGCTCGCCGGTCGGTGAGATCGTCCAGCAGAACATGATCGGGAAGATCCACTTCGCGATGAACGCGGACGGCCGGCAGGTCGGCGCGATCAAGGCGGAGAACTGGCGGGCGTGGAACTTCGCGATCGTCGACCACGCGGACAACGAGGTGGCCCGGATCACCAAGACCTGGGAAGGGCTCGCCAAGACGATGTTCACGACCGCGGACAACTACGTCCTGCAGATCCACTACCAGCTCCCCGAGCCCCTGCTGAGCCTCGTGGTGGCCACGGCCCTGACCGTCGACACCGCGCTCAAGCAGGACTCACGGGGTATCGGCTGACCCTCCCGACAGGGCGGTGACGGGCCCGGGATCCGGGTGACGGGGTGTGAGGGGCGGTTCGGCCGGGCCGGTCCGCGGCTCCAGACCCAGCACCGCGGCCACCGGGTGCGCCTTGGCGTGGTCGGCGACGGTTCGCGGCACCCGGGTCAGAACCACCACGCCCCAGGACGCCACCGCCGCCCCGGCCAGCGCCAGCAGCACGCCGCCGACGCCGCCCCTGAGGCCCTGCCCGAGCAGGGTGAGGCCGATCACCGCGGCGGCCACCGGATTGGTCAGCGTCACCACGGCGAGCGGCGCGCCCAGGCCGTCCCGGTAGGCGGTCTGCGAGAGCAGCAGCCCGCCGGTGGCGAACGCGGCGACCAGCAGCGCGACCACGATCACCGCCGGGCTCAGCACCGGTCCCGTGCGGTCCGTCGCCGCCACCGTCACCGTCTGGGTGAGCGCCGAGGCCACACCCGAGGCCACCCCGGAGGCCGTCGCGTGTCGCAGGCCCGGCCGGGCGCCGGGCCTCGCCAGCACACCGACCAGGGCGGCCGTCGCACCGGCCACCGCCAGCGCCTCGGTCAGGGACAGCACCCGGTGCGGCGCCGGTCCGGACGCCGTGACCAGCAGCGCCGCGAGTCCGAGCAGCGTCAGGGCGGTGCCCCGCCACTCGGCGGCGCCGACCCGCCGCCCCGCCAGCCGGGCCCCCATCGGCACCGCGGCCACCAGGGTGACCGCGCCGAGCGGCTGCACGACGGTCAGCGGGCCGTACTTGAGGGCCGCCACATGCAGCACCGCGGCGCCCCCGTTCAGCCCGACCGACGTCCACCACGCACCGGTGCCCAGCAGCCGCAGCAGCCCGGCACCGGAGCTGCGGGCGGCCAGACGCTCCTGCGCGACCGCGGCGGCCGCGTACGCGACGGCGGAGACCAGGGAGAGGGCGACCGCGACCAGGGCTGAACTCATCGGGCTCATCGGTCCGCTCCCACCAGGACCCGCTCCTTCGGCACGGACCGCCGGGTGCCGCAGCCCGCCGTCCCGGTGCTGCGCCGCGGGCGGGGGATCACGGCGAGGGCGAGACCGAGCATGGCCGCGGCGACGATCGCGTCCAGCCAGTAGTGGTTCGCCGTCGCGACGATCACCAAGAGGGTGATCAGCGGGTGCAGCAGCCACAGCAGGCGCCAGCGGGAGCGGGTCGCCGCGATCAGCCCGATCGCCACCATCAGGGCCCAGCCGAAGTGCAGCGACGGCATCGCCGCGAACTGGTTGGACAGGTGGTCGCTCGACGGCGGACCGTACACCGACGGACCGTAGCGGCGGGCGGTGTCCACCAGGCCGGTGGCGGCCAGCATGCGCGGCGGCGCGAGCGGGAACGTGAAGGGCAGCACCAGGGCGGCGGTGGTGACCGCGGCGAGCACCCGGCGGGCCCAGAGATAGTGCGCCGGGCGCCGCAGATACAGCCAGACCAGGAAGGCCAGCGTGGCCGGGAAGTGGACCGTCGCGTAATAGGTGTTCGCCAGGTGGACGAGCGGGCCGCCGTGCAGCAGTGCGGACTGCACGGAGCCCTCGCCGGGCAGGCGCAGTGTCCGTTCCAGGTCCCAGACGCGATGGGCGTTGTGGAAGGCCTCGCCGGTGTGGCCCGTGGCCAGTTGCCGGCCGAACTTGTACACGAGGAAGAGCCCCGCGACGAGCAGGAACTCACGGACGAGCGGGGGCCGGGCTATGGAGTCCGGCTCCGCTTCGGCAGGCTCGGTTCGGGCATTCATCCCCCGGCCCTTTCGCTGACGGTCGTGCGTGTGGTGGTGCGAAGCCCCGGACCCCCGACCGGGACTCATCGATACGTATGCGTACCGAAACGACAGTGTACCGATACGCCCGTGTACCGGTACACTGTCGTATCGATTGATGTGCGACACACTGGGAACAGATGGTGGATCCGCCCTTCGAGCGCAGCCCCGGGGCGGGCCGAGGAGTGAGGAGACCAGCGCATGACGTCGCAGGCCGCGGACGGACCGGAGACGGTCGCCGCCTCGCGCCGCTCCAAGATCACGCCCGAGCGTGAGCGGGAGTTCTTCGACGCCGTGCTCGAACAGATCCGCGAATGCGGCTACGACTCCGTCACCATGGAGGGCGTCGCCGCCAGCACGCGGTGCAGCAAGTCCACGCTCTACCGGCAGTGGAAGACGAAACCCCGGTTCGTGGCGGCGGCGCTGCGCGCGAACAGCCGGGTGCGGTTCGGCGGGATCGACACCGGATCACTCGCGGACGACCTGCGCGAGGCCGCGCACGCCGCGGGCGACTGGTCCGGCAAGGACACCCGGCTGCTGCAGTCGCTCGGCCATGCGATGACGGCCGACCACGAACTGAAGGGCGTGCTGCGGGAGGCGCTGGTCGACCCCGAGATCGCCGCGCTCCAGGAGATGCTGCGGCGCGGGGTCGAACGCGGCGAGGTACGCGCGGACAACCCGGCGCTGGAGTACGTGCCCGCCATGATGTTCGGCGTGCTGCGCATCCGGCCCGTGCTGACCGGTCAGTACGCCGACTCCGCCTATCTCGTCGGTTTCGTGGAGGCGGCCGTGCTGCCCGCGTTGGGCCTGACCTGAGACTCAGGCCACCGTCCACGGGATGACGGGACGGTGGCCTGTTCGCGCCGCACCGTGGGGACGGGGGCGGCGCACCCCGGCCGGGTGGGGCTCCCCTTGAGCGGAGGGGACGCCCCACCCGGCCGACCGCGTCCCCCCGACAACACCGCCGAACCACCTCACCGGACGCCGACCCCGCACGGCGAGGGCCCCGGAACGCTGGTCCGGCGTGTGCGGCGGGTGCGGGATGGGTGTCCGGCGTGTGCGGCGGGTGCGGGATGGGTGTCCGGCGTGTGCGGCGGGTGCGGGACGGGTGTCCGGCGTGTGCGGCGGGTGCGGGACGGGTGTCCGGCGTGTGCGGCGGGTGCGGGACGGGTGTCCGGCGTGTGCGGCGGGTGCGGGATGGCTGTCCGGCGTGTGCGGCGGGTGCGGGACGGGTGTCCGGCGTGAGCGGCGGGCGTGGGACCGCCGTCCGGCATGAGTGCCGGCTCCGGGGCGGCCGTCCCACCGGGCGAACCGCACCGGATGGTCGTCCCGCGCGGGCGAGGTGCCCCCGGACGGCCGTCCCGCGCGGCAAGGGGCCGGGACGGCCGTCTCGTGCGGCCGACTGCCCCGGCCGGCCTCTCCCCGCGCGGCGAGGTGTGCCGGGCGGCATGCGCGAGCCGTCCGGGATCGTCGTCCCGCGTGAGCGGGGGTTCGGGGCGGTCCCTCCGCGCGCGTGGGGCTCCGGACGGCCTTCGCGCGCGGGTGATGGGGGCTGCGACGGTTGGCCCCCGCGCGAGGTGCCCCGGTTGGCCTTCCGGCGCCGAGGGGTCAGACGTTCTGGCCGGTGCCGCCGGCCGACGACACCTTGATGCCTCGGGTGATGTCGTCGATCACCGACACGTTCTCACCGACGTCGACGCCGAAGCGGACCACCACGATCTGCCGGGCGTTGGCGGGGGAGGGGAACGCGAGCGATTCGACGTAGCCGTCGGCGCCCTTGCCGGTGACCGCCTTCCAGCGGACCATGTAGCCCTTCTGCCCGGCCACGGTGACCGCCTCGGCGGCCAGTACCTCGTGCGAGGCGATGCCGCCGTAGGTCTTGCCCCCGTACGACTCCTCCGCGTTGGCCGTGATGTCCGCCTTGGCGACCTCCTCGGCCGTGCTCCCGTCGGTGCCGAGCGCCAGCGCCGGCGCCGAGTAGGCACCGCCCTTGGTGCACGTCTGGGAGGTGTCCCCCGGGCACTTGTAGGAGTGGCCGGACGTCACCTGCGCGCCCGCGTTGAACGCCTGCCCGGTCCAGCCGTCCGGCACCGGCAGGCTGATGCCGTTGACCGGGTCCGACACCGTGCCGCCGCCCTCGACCTTCGGCGCCTCGGACTCGCCGGGCGCCGGCGAGCCGCCACCGGACCCGCCCGAGCCGCCGGATCCGCCTCCCGGACCACCGCCCGAGCCGCCGCCCGGCCCGCCGAAGGGACCGCCCTGCCCGCCGCTCTGTCCCTCGGTACCGCCCGGCCCCTGCTGGGAACCGGCCCGGTCGCCGCCGGAGCCGCTGTCGGACAGCGCGTACACGCCGACACCGATGCCCGCGAGCACCGCCGCCGCCACGCCGACCGCGATCCCGGTGCGCAGCCCCCGCCGGGGGCCGGCCGGCGGCTGCGCCGGGTAGGGCGGATGGAGCCCGGTCGGATGCGTCGGGGGACCCCAGGCGGCGGCCGGCCCGGCGGGGCGGGTCTGGTCCGTCCATGCCTTGCCGTCCCACCAGCGCTCGGTGGGCGGACCGTCATTCGTCTGCCCGGGGTCGGGGTACCACCCGGGAGGAGTCACCTGCGTCATGACCCCACCGTATGAGGCGTCGGTGAAAGCCGGATGAGAGGCCCCGCGGCCATCGCCACCGCCCGGCCGCTCCAGGCCCCTTGACCCTCCGTTCGCTCGACACCCGGATGCCGGGACCCGGGCGCGTCGCCCGGTCGGGAAAACCGGTTCACCCGTCATGGCAAGAGCTGCCCGGACGCCCCTGCGCACGACCCGTCGGACGGCTACGCTCGGGATCCGTACGTCGTTCGGGCGACTTGGGGAGGTAACGGGATGACGCAGGTACGGCCCCGCGTGGCCGCCTCGGCCGCCCTGTGGGAGCGCGAAGCGGAGATCGCCGCCGTCACGCGGGCGCTCGACGTCCTGTGCGCCGAGCGGTCGTCCGCGGGAGGCCTGCTGGTGTTCCAGGGCGAGGCGGGACTCGGCAAGACCGCGCTCCTGGCCGAGACCCGGCGCATCGCCGAGCGCCGCGGCTGCACGGTGTGGTCCGCCCGCGGCGGCGAGACGCTGCGGTCCGTCCCGTTCAACGTGGTACGCCAACTGCTCCAGCCCGCCCTGCTTGCGCTGCGGCCCGAGGAGGCGCGCGACCACCTCGGCGACTGGTACGACATCGCGGGCCCCGCCCTCGGCATCGCGGACCCCGTGGAGGGGCAGCCCGACCCGCAGGGCGTGTGTGACGGACTCGTCGCCGCGGTCGCCCGGCTGGCCGAACGGGAGCGGCCACTGGTGCTGCTGATCGACGACGCCCACTGGGCCGACCAGGAGACCCTGCGCTGGCTCGCCGCCTTCGCGCAGCGCCTGTACGACCTGTCCGTGCTGGTCGTCGTCGCCCGCAGGCCCGGCGAGGTGAGCGGCGCGAGCGCTCGGCACCTCGACGCCGTGGCCGCCGTCGCCGGCAGCCCCGTCACCCGCCTCAGCGCCCTCACCCCGGACGCCACGGCCGGGCTGACCCGCGCCACCCTCGGCCCGCACGCCGACGCCCCGTTCTGCCGCGAGGTCTGGGCGGTCACCGGCGGCAACCCGTACGACGCGGTCGAACTCCTCGCCAAGGTCCGGGACAGCGAACTCGAACCGGTCGAGGCGCGGGCAGGCGACCTGCGCCCGCTCAACCGCTCCGCCCGCGGCGGCGAACTCATCGCCCGGCTGGAGGGCCTCGGCATGGACGCCACCCGGTTCGCCTGGGCCGCCGCCGTCCTCGGCACCGGCATCACCGTGGACCAGGTCGCCGGGCTCGCCACCATGAGCGTCGAGGCGGCGGAGCGCTGCGCCGACCTGCTGCGCACCGCCCGCATCCTCACCCGGCCCGACCCGGCGGACACCCGCCCGGACGAGGGCGACCTGGAGTTCGTCCACCCGCTGATCGCGTCCGCGGTCTACCACTCCATCCCCGAGGCGCTGTGCACCGCCATGCACGGCATCGCCGCCCAGGTCGTCACCGACTCGGGGCGCGGCGCCGCCGCGGCCTCCCGGCACCTCCTGCGGGTGCACCCGGACGACGACGAGGAACTCGTCGAGCAATTGCGTGAGGCCGCCCGGGAACACCTCGCCGTCGGCGCGCCCGACGCGGCCCGTCGCTGTCTGGAGCGCGCCCTGCTGGAGCCGCCGCTGCCCGAGGTCCACGCCCTTGTGCTCTTCGAACTGGGCTGCGCCACCCTGCTGACGGCGCCCGCCACCACCGTCGAGCACCTGCGGAGCGCCCTGGCCATGCCCGGTCTCGACGGTGCCACCCGTGTCGACGCCGTCGTCCGGCTCTCCCAGGCGCTGCTGCACAACGACCAGGTGGAGGATGCCGTGCGCACCGTGGAGGCGGAGGCGGCGCGCCACGAACCGGGGCCCGCCCGGATGCGGCTGCAGGCGGTGCGCTTCATGTGGGAGGTCGTCCACGGCGAGGCCGCGGCGCCCGGCCGCTCCCAGCGGCTCGCCGATCTGGCCCGGACCTGCACCGGCCGCGACAACTCCGAACGGGCCCTGCTGATCCTGCGCGGATTCGACGCGATGACGCGCGGTGAGAGCGCCGAGGAAGTCGTCGAGTTGTGCGACCGCGCGCTGGTCGACGGCCGTCTGGCGCCGGGCTTCGGCTGGACCGACACCGAGTGGGGCGTCGAACTGCTGATCATGCTGGGTAGTTCGTACGCCTGCGCCGACCGGCTCGACCGTGCCGAGAGCCTGTTCGCGGAGGCGCTGCGCGCCTATACGAGCGCGCGCTGGAGCGGTGGCCATCTCATCCTGGCGAACGCGGGCCTCGGACTCGCCCTGCGCAGACGGGGCCGGCTGAAGGAAGCGGAGGCCGTTCTGCGCGATGCGCTGGAACTGGCCGAGGGGGTCGGCCGACGGCTGCCCCTGCACTGGTCGGCCACCTGCGGACTCGTCGATACGCTGCTGGCCCGCGGTCAGGTCGGGGAGGCATGGACGGTCGCCGAGCAGTACGACTTCGCGCCGCCCCATCCGTCGACCATCGTGCTGCCCGAGACCCGCTGTGTGCGCGGCCGGCTGCTGCTCGCCGTCGGCCGCACCGAGGAGGGCATCAACGAACTGGAGGCCGCCGAGAAGGCCGCCGCGTCCAGTGGGGGCCACAACCCGGTGCTCGCGCCCTGGGCCGTCGACCTCGCCAGGGCGCTCGCCGTGACGGACCCGGCGCGGGCCGCCCGACTGGCCACCGACGCCCGCAGGCAGGCCGAACGGTTCGGTACCGACACGGCGATCGGCGAGGCCCTGCGCTGTGCGGCGGCCCTGGAGACCGGGCAGCGCGCGGTGCGTGTCGCCGCCCGGGCCGTGGCGTACCTGGAGGCCTCGCCCTGTCGGTACGAGCACGCGGCGGCCCGCATCGAGTACGGCATCGCGGCCCGCTCGACCGACGAACTCAACCGGGGCCTGTCACTGGCGCGTTCCTGCGGCGCGGACGGGCTGGTGGCGCGGGCCGAGGAGGCCCTCAGCGCTCCGCGCGCTCCGCTGGGGGCGCCGTGATGTGGCGTCGGTTGGCTGCGGGGCCGTCGTGGCCGGTCGCGCAGTTCCCCGCGCCCCTTTCGGGGCGTTGTCGAACTGGCAATGGACTTCGCCGGGCCTGCTTGGCTGTGGGGCCGTCGTGGCTGGTCGCGCAGTTCGCCGCGCCCCTTTCGGGGCGAGGTCGGGGGTGTGTCGGGCGTCAGGGCTGTGGGCCGAAGATCTCCGCGAGGTCGTAGCGCACCGGTTCCTCCAGCTGGGCGTAGGTGCAGCTCTCGGCGGTGCGGTCGGGGCGCCAGCGGCGGAAGCGGGCCGTGTGCCGGAAACGGGCACCATTCTCCATATGGTCGTACGCCACCTCCGCCACCCGTTCCGGCCGCAGCGGCACCCAGGACAGGTCCTTCTTGCCCGACCAGCGGCTCGGCGCCCCGGGCAGCCGGGCCGTCTCGTGCGCGGACTCCTCGGACCAGGCCGCCCACGGGTGCCCGGTCACGTCCGTCATCCGCAGCGGCTCCAGTTCCCCGACCAGTTCCGCGCGCCGCTTCATCGGGAAGGCGGCAGACACGCCCACGTGCTGGAGCGTGCCGCGGTCGTCGTACAGGCCCAGCAGCAGCGAGCCCACCACCGGGCCGCTCTTGTGGAAGCGGTAGCCGGCCACCACGACATCCGCGGTGCGCTCGTGCTTGATCTTGAACATCACCCGCTCGTCCTGCCGGTAACGCCCCGCCGGCGGCTTGGCGATGACGCCGTCCAGGCCCGCGCCCTCGTACTGCTCGAACCACTGCCGCGCCACCTCGATGTCCGTGGTCGCCGGCGCCACGTGCACCGGAGCCGTCGTCCCGGACAGCGCCCGCACCAGGAGCGCCCGCCGGTCCGTCAGCGGCACGTCGAGCAGCGACTCGTCGTCCAGCGCCAGCAGGTCGAAGGCGACGAACGAGGCCGGCGTCCGCTCGGCGAGCGTGCGCACCCGGGAGTCGGCCGGATGGATGCGCTCGGTCAGCGCGTCGAAGTCGAGCCGCCCGTTCAGGGCGATCACGATCTCCCCGTCCAGCACGCACCGCTCGGGCACCCGCTCCTTGAGCGCCGCGACCAGTTCGGGAAAGTACCTGGTCAGCGGCTTCCCGGTGCGGCTGCCCAGCTCTACTTCGGGTCCGTCACGGAACACGATGGCGCGAAAGCCGTCCCACTTGGCCTCGTAGTGCATGCCCGGCGGGATCCTCGCCACCGGCTTGGCGAGCATCGGCTTCACGGGCGGCATGACCGGTAGATCCATGTTCTGATTCTGCGCGTATGCGGCACATCGTGCATACGCCGGGTGTCTCCCGGTGTGCGAGGTGTGCCCGGTACGCCTACCGTGGCGGCATGGCTGACGCGGTGGAACTGGAAGCGGGCGACCGGACGGTGCGGCTGTCCAGCCCGGACAAGGTCTTCTTCCCGGAGCGTGGTTTCACCAAGCTGGACCTCGCCCGGTACTACCTGGCGGTCGGCCCCGGCATCCTGCGCGCCCTGCGCGACCGCCCCACCACCCTGGAGCGCTACCCCGAGGGTGTGACCGGCGAGTCCTTCTTCCAGAAGCGGGCGCCCAGGAACATGCCCGACTGGATCCCGACCGCACACATCACCTTCCCCAGCGGTCGCAGCGCCGACGAGATGTGCCCCACCGAGGAGGCCGCCGTCGTGTGGGCGGCGCAGTTCGGCACGCTCACCTTCCACCCCTGGCCGGTGCGCCGCGACGATGTCGACCGGCCCGACGAACTGCGCATCGACCTCGACCCGCAGCCCGGCACCGACTTCGCCGACGCCGTGCGCGCCGCCCACGAACTGCGCGCCGTCCTCGACGAGTTCGGCGGGCTGCGCGGCTGGCCCAAGACCTCCGGCGGACGCGGACTGCACGTCTTCGTGCCGATCGAGCCGCGCTGGACCTTCACCCAGGTGCGGCGCGCGGCGATCGCCGTGGGCCGGGAACTGGAACGCCGGATGCCGGACCTGGTGACGATCAGATGGTGGAAGGAGGAGCGCGGCGCGCGCATCTTCCTCGACTACAACCAGACCGCGCGCGACCGCACCATCGCCTCCGCCTACTCCGTGCGTCCCCACCCGCACGCCCCGGTCTCGGCCCCGCTGCGCTGGTCCGAGCTGGACGAGGTCAGGCCGCAGGACTTCGACCTCGCGACCATGCCCGCGCGCTTCGCCGAACTGGGCGACGTGCACGCGGACATGGACGACCACGCCTTCTCCCTGGAGGCCCTGCTCGACCTGGCGCGCCAAGACGAGCACGAGCACGGCCTGGGGGACCTGCCGTACCCGCCCGAGTACCCGAAGATGCCGGGTGAGCCCAAGCGGGTGCAGCCGAGCCGGGCGCGCAAGGAGAAGCCGACCGGGTCCTGACGGCCGGCCGGCTCCTCACCGCGCGGTTCCTCGGTACGCGGTTCCTTGGTGCTTCGCGTCTCCTACAGGTCCTTGATCCGGACGTCCCGGTAGGAGATCACGTCCGACGTGCTGTGCACCTGGAGTCCGACGTAGCCGGAGGCGAACCGCCGCCCGTCCGTGCCCGGGTCGTCCGAGCGGGGCGGGTAGAAGTCCTGGCCGCCGATGTTGTCGAACTCGTTGATCAGCACACCGTTGCGGTAGACGGAGTAGTGCTGGTCGACCACGCGGATCTCGTAGTCGTTCCAGGTGCCCTTCTGCGTCACACCGGCTCCGGCCAGCCCGACCCGGTCGAAGCCGTAGATCGAGCCGGTCTTGTACATGTCGCCGTCGGGCCGGTCGAACACCTGTACCTCGTGCCCGAACTTGATGGCGACCCACTCCGGACGCGACTCCTCCGGATTGTCGTGGACCTGCGGGAATCGCACAAACACACCGGAGTTGGCGTTGCCCGTGCCCGGAGCGTCGTCACGCCACTGGAGCCGCAGCGAGAAGTCGCCGTACTTGCGCTGCGGGTACCACAGCATGCCCAGGCCGTCCTTGCTGGTGCCGCTGGTGATCGACCCGTCGCCGTTTCGCGCGAAGGAACCGCCGCCCACCTGCTCCCACTTGGCGAAGGAGTCGGCGGTGCCGTCCAGGATGGTGCGGTAACCCGTCGTCTGGCCCGGCTTGCCGATGCCGGACTGGCGGGCGGCCTTCTGGATGGCGTTGTACTCCCGCTGGTCGATCACCCCTTCCTTGCGGAGCCGGTCCAGGACCGTCTTCGCATGCTTGAGGAACAGCGCCTGGGACGTCCACTCCTTCTCGTCCTCGATCAACTCGTTGATGCGGCAACGGTTGTTGGTGACCCGGTTCGGCACCCCCGAGTCGACCGTGCCGACGATCACCGTCAACCGCTCGTCGTACTCGGGGCAGTTGGGCGCGGGCACGCCCCCGCCCGCGACGACCGTGAAGCTCACGGCCTGGGGTTCGGAGGTGTTGCCGGCCTTGTCGCTCGCCCGGTACGCCACCGTGTGCGCGCCGGCCCGGTCCACCACCACGGGGCCGGTGTACGCCAGGTAGGGCCCGGCGTCGAGCGAGTACTCGATGCCGGACACCCCGGAACCGCCCTCGTCCGTGGCGGTCACGGTCACCTTGGCGTTGCCCACGTACGCCCCGTCCGAGTTGCGCGTGCCGTCGACACTCACACCGGTGACCGGCGGGACGGTGTCCTGTGGCGGGGCGGAGACCACGGTGAACTCCACGCTCTTGTCGGCGGACACATTGCCCGCCTTGTCCGTGGCCCGGTAGCGGACGGTGTGGGCGCCCGTCTGGTGCACCATCACCGGTCCGGTGTACGGCTGCCAGGCGCCCGTGCCGACCGCGTACTCGATGGTGTTGACCCCCGACCCGGTGTCCGAGGCGGTGACCGTGACCGTCGCCATGTCGATGTAGGCGCCGTCGGCGTTGCGCTCGCCGCTGACGGTCGCCGAGGTCTCCGGCGGGGTCGTGTCGTCCGAGGGCCGGGCGACGACGGTGAACTCGACGCTCTTCTCCGCGGACACATTGCCCGCCTTGTCGGTCGCCCGGTAGCGCACACTGTGGCTGCCCACCTGGTCGATGACCACGGGGGCGGTGTACGGCTGCCAGGCGCCCTCGGCGCCGATCGCGTACTCGACGCGGTCCACGCCGGAGCCCTCGTCGGTGGCGGCGATCGACACGCTCGCCGAACCGACGTACTCGCCCTGCGCGTTGCGGGCGCCGTCGACCGTCGCCGAGGCCTCGGGCGCCGTCGTGTCCGAGCCGCCGCCCTCGGTCACCACCAGGATGCCCTGCATCTGGCCGTGGCCGGGGATGGTGCAGTGGTAGAAGTAGCGGCCCGGCGTCAGGGTGACCTCGGCGGTGTGCCGGCCGCCCTGGTCGTCGAACGGGTTGGCGAGGATGTTGACCTGGACGTCGTTGTTGAACTCCGGATCGGTGGTCACGAAGGTCAGCGTGTGCGGCATGCCGGTGGTGTTGCCGGTCGCCGCGCTGTTCTCGAAGACGATCGTGGCCTGCCCCGCGACCGCCGTCGTCGGCGCCGAGAGGTACTTGGTGATGTCGTCGCCCGCGGTCCAGGTGAGCACCTGCTCGGCCGCCGCCGCGGGGGCGGCATCGCGTCCGGCGGCCGGCGTCGCCTGGAGCCCGAGCATCACGAGGACGGCGGCCAGCAGCGCCGTCAGGAGTCTTCGCGGTCGTATCACTGTGCCCCCCTGGCGAGTTGGTCGGCGGCCGGCGTCGGACCGCCGCCGGTGTACGTCACCCGCCACAGCGCCGACCTGCCGTCCGAGGTGAAGAAGCCGCGCCCGTAGTCGAGGACGTACAGCGAGCCGTCCGGACCGAACTTCCAGTCCATGAGGTTCTTGATGCCGTCGTTGCCGATCGGCACGATCTTCTTCAGGGTCTCCGAGTGCACCGGCAGCCCGCCGTCGCCCTGGGTCTTCGGATCCATGAGCACGGCGTTGCGCGGCTGGTCGGCGTCGTAGAAGTCGCCGATGAACCACTTGCCGTCCCAGTACGCGGGCCACTTCACGGCGCTGTCGCTCGTCGCGTCGTAGCGGTAGACGGGGCCGTTCATCGCGGCCTGCCCGCCGCCCTTGAGCCACGGCAGCCGGTAGGTGGCCTCGTCCTTCTTGTACGAGGGGATCCCGTTCGCGTCACGCGGGTAGTCCGGGCCGCCGCCCTGGGGCGAGTACCAGACGTTGTTGCCGGTGACCGGCGGGATGTTGACGAGCCCGTCGTTGTTCGGCGACTCGTTCTTCGGGTGGTCGCAGTCGTACCAGCCCAGCGGCTTCGACGGGTCGGGCAGATTGCGGTCCCGGTAGGGCTGCTTGTTGCCCATGCAGTACGGCCAGCCCCGGTTGCCCGCCTCGGTGATGACGGCGAACGTGTCGTACTTGGCCGGACCCCAGGTGGTCGACGGCTCGCCCGCGTCCGGGCCGACCCAGCCCGCGTACAGGATGTCCGTCGTCCTGTCGACGAAGATGCGCGCGGGGTTGCGCACACCCATCACATAGATCTCGCCGCGCGTCTTGCCGCCGCCCTCGTCGGTCTCCTTGCCGGTGAAGAGGTTGCCCAGCGGCAGCGTGTACGTCCCGTCGGGCTCCGGGTGGATGCGCAGGATCTTGCCGTTGAGGTTGTTGGTGTTGCCCGCGGTGCGGCGCGCGTCGGCGAACGACACGCCCTTGTAGTTCGGCTGCGGGTTGTTGCCGGAGTACCCGTCGCTGAACCCGCTGGAGTTGTTGTCGCCGGTGGCGATGTACAGGTTGCCCTGGGAGTCCCAGGCCATCCCACCGCCCGCGTGACAGCAGCTGTGCACCTGCACCGGCCACTTGAGCAGCACCTTCTCACTGCTCAGGTCGAGCTTGTTCGTGGCCGGGTCGAGGGTGAAGCGGGAGACGCGCCGCTCCGCCATCTGCGTGTCGCGGTTGAGCTGCGCGTGGGGCGTGTAGTGCAGGTACACCCAGCCGTTCTGCTCGAAGCGCGGGTCCAGCTCGATCCCGAGCAGACCCTCCTCGACCTTCGTCAGCTCGTCGCCGCCGCCCTTGTTGCCGAAGACGGTCAACTCGCCGGCCAGGGTGACCTTCTCGGTCTTCGGGTCGTAGACGTGGATCTGCCCCTTGCCCCTGCCCACGTCCGGGTTGTTCCAGTCGGTGATCACGGGCTGCGAGGAGTCCGCACCGCCGCGGCCGATGTACAGCACCCGGCCGTCGGGCGCGGCGACCAGGCCGTGCGGCTCGCCGATCTGGTCGTTCTGCCCGGCCTGGTTGGGCTGGGTGAGGCGCTCGGCCCGGTAGTTGGCGTTGATGGTCGCCTTGCAGTCGGCCTGGCTGAGCCGGGTCGTCCACAGCAGGGCGCCGCGCAGATGGGCACGGAGGTCGCTCTCGTCGTACGACGAGACGGTGCCGCCCATGCCGGTGTAGAAGGACCGGCCGCCGTCGTAGTCCCGGCACCAGCTGACCGGGTGGTCCGCGCCGTTGGCGCTCGCCCCGGGCTGGTACGTCGACTCGCGCACCCGGGCCACCGTGTGCACGGCGCCGGACGGGTTCTTCACCCAGTTGAACCACTGGTCCGGCCGCTTCCACTGGAGCGGCAGGTCCTTGGTGGCCGGATGCCGGCGGTCGCCCACCTCGACCGTGGCCCGCTGGACCGCCGCCGGGCTGGAGGCGGCCGGGCGCGCGCCGATCAGACCGGTGAACCAGTCGGAGTACGGCTCGGCGCGGGCCGCGTCATGGATGCCGACGAAACCGCCGCCCGCCTCCATGTAGGCCTCAAGACCGGCCTCCTGGTCGGGATCGAGGACGTCACCGCCGCCGGTCAGAAAGACGACGGAGTTGAAGCGGCCGAGCTTCGTCGCGTTGGTGAACACGGCGGCGTCGTTCGTCGCCTCGACCGTGAAGCGCTCCTTCGCGGGGCCGGACAGACCGATCTTCTCGATCGCCTCGATCCCGGCGTTCACCAGCGGAGACTCGTCCCCGGCGGCTGCGGAGCCGTAGAAGAGCAGCACTCTTACGTTTGCGCCGCCCGGCGGCGACTTGATCGACATCGTTGTCAGGGACCGGTCCGGCCGCGCGCTCGCGGCCGGACCGGAGAGCAGTCCGGCCGCGACGACCCCCGCGGTCACGGTGGCCGCCCAGGTCCGTCTCCTCCTGCTTGTGGCGCTCAACCCTCGTAAGTGCATGGGCACCTCCTCGGTCACGGCAACAGCGCCAAGAAAGCTAGGCCCCTTTGCGCGGCTCGCCAATACCTATGACTGCAATCAAACGAACTTTGTCCTGGGAGTGGATAAACGGGCGCGGTGCAGGTACCGTCGCACAGGTTCATCACAGGTACGCCTCCGCAAAGTCCTTACCAGGGTGGGGAGTTCCGCATGGACAGACGCGCGTTCAACCGGAGGGTGCTGCTGGGCGGCGCGGCGGTCGCGACATCGTTGTCACTGGCGCCAGAGGCCGTCAGCGCGGCCGCGCCGCCGCGCACCGCACCGGCCGGCGGCGAGGTCAGACACATCAAGCTGTACGCCGAGAAGCTCGCCGACGGGCAGATGGGCTACGGCTTCGAGAAGGGCAAGGCGACGATCCCCGGGCCGCTCATCGAGCTGAACGAGGGCGACACGCTGCACATCGAGTTCGAGAACACCATGGACGTGACCGCGAGCCTGCACGTCCACGGCCTCGACTACGAGATATCCAGCGACGGCACCAAGCTGAACAAGAGCGACGTCGAGCCCGGTGGCACCCGCACCTACACCTGGCGCACCCACGCGCCCGGCCGCCGGTCGGACGGCACCTGGCGCTCCGGCAGCGCCGGCTACTGGCACTACCACGACCACGTCGTCGGCACCGAGCACGGCACCGGCGGCGTCCGCAAGGGCCTGTACGGCCCGGTGATCGTGCGCCGCAAGGGCGACGTCCTGCCCGACCGCACCCACACGATCGTCTTCAACGACATGACCATCAACAACCGTCCGCCGCACACCGGGCCCGACTTCGAGGCGACGGTGGGCGACCGGGTCGAGTTCGTGATGATCACGCACGGCGAGTACTACCACACCTTCCATATGCACGGTCACCGCTGGGCGGACAACCGGACCGGCCTGCTCACCGGGCCCGACGATCCGAGCCAGGTGATCGACAACAAGATCGTGGGACCCGCCGACTCCTTCGGCTTCCAGGTGCTGGCGGGGGAGGGCGTCGGCGCGGGCGCCTGGATGTACCACTGCCATGTCCAGAGCCACTCCGACATGGGAATGGTCGGGCTGTTCCTGGTCAAGAAGCCGGACGGGACGATTCCCGGATACGAGCCGCACGGTCCCCATGCGGGGGCCTCGCCGGACGGGGACCACACCGCCCACTGAGCGCTCCGCTGGGGGGCCGCTGGTCCGTCGTTTTTTGTCTGCGGCTGGGTTGTGGCTGGGCGCGCAGTTCCTCGCGCCCCTTTGGGGTGGTCGTCGAGAGCGCTCTCGGTGGGGGTGGTCCGGAGCTATTCTGAGGCGGAGTCGCCGAGGGGAGTTCCGTCGTGACCGAGACAGCGCCGCGTCCCACGCTGGAGGCCGTCGCCGCGCTGGCCGGGGTGTCCCGGGCCACCGTGTCCCGGGTGGTCAACGGCGGCGACGGGGTCAGGGAGCCGCTCGTCCAACGGGTTCGCCGGGCGGTCGAGGAACTGGGCTACGTCCCCAACCGGGCGGCGCGCAGCCTGGTGACCCGGCGGCACGACGCCGTCGCCGTGGTCATCGCGGAACCGGAGGCCAGGGTCTTCACCGACCCCTTCTTCGGCCTTCAACTCCGCGGGATCAGCAAGGAGCTGACGGCCCACGACAGTCAACTTGTGCTGCTGCTGACGGAGGGCCGGGACGACCACGCGCGCGTGGCCCGCTATCTCGCCGGCGGCCATGTCGACGGGGCGCTCGTCTTCTCGCTGCACCTCGACGACCCGCTGCCCGGTCTGATCCGGGGCGCGGGAGTGCCCACGGTCTTCGGTGGGCGGCCCGACTGGAGCGACGCGTCGGGCAGTTCGGTGTACGTCGACTGCGACAACCGCGGCGGGGCCCGTGCGGCCGTACACCATCTCGTCGGTCTCGGCCGGACCCGGATCGCGCACATCACCGGCGCCCTCGACCAGACCTCCGCGGTGGACCGGCTCGACGGCTTCCGGGACGTCATGGGGGACACCGATCCACGGCTGATCGTGGAGAGCGACTTCACCCCGGCCGGCGGGGAGCGCGCCATGCGGGAACTCCTCGACCGCCGCCCGGACGTGGACGCCGTGTTCGCCGCCAACGACCTCACCGCCTCCGGTGCCCTGCGGGTGCTGCGCGAGTGCGGCCGGCGCGTGCCCGAGGACGTCGCGGTGATCGGCTTCGACGACATGCTGCCCGTCGCCGAGCAGACCGATCCGCCCCTGACGACGGTCCGTCAGGACATCGAGGGGATGGGCCGGCTGATGGCGAGCCTGCTGCTGACCGGCCTCGACCGCGGCCACCGCGAGGAGACCGCGCCGGACGCACGGCCCGGCGTGATCCTGCCGACGACACTGGTACACCGCGGCTCGGCCTAGGTCCTGTCGTCAAACTCCCGTCGTTCGCCCGGAGGGCGGGGCAGGCGGGGGTCTGACGACAGGGCCTAGGACACCGACCGGCCGCTCACTCCGTCGGGGGCTCACCGCGGATCACCGCGAAGCGGGCACCCTGGGGGTCGGCGAGCCGGGCCATGCGGCCGACGCCCTCCACCGTGACGGCGGGCACCCGCACCGTGCCGCCCAGCTCCAGCGCCCGCGCGACCACCGCGTCCGGGTCCTCGACCCCGAAGTACGGCAGCCAGTACGCGCCGGTCGCCGCCTCCGTGGGGTCGTCGGCCAGCGGGACCATTCCGCCGAACATCGCCTCCTCACCGCCCTCGGCCGGATTGACGCAGGTGTACGTGCCGCCGGGGAAGGGCACGGCCGATGTCTCCAGGCCGAGCGTGCGGTAGTAGAACGCGGCGGCCGCCGCGACATCCGGTGTGTACAGCTCGACCCAGCACAGCGAACCCGCCTGACCCGCCAGGTCCATGCCCTGCAGGCGCTGGGGCTGCCAGATCCCGAAGGGCACACCCGCGGTGTCGACCAGCACCGCCATGCGGCCCTGCCCCATCACGTCCATCGGCGCGCAGGTCACCCGGCCGTGCGCCCGCTCGGCCGCGTCCGCGGTGGCCTGCGCGTCCTCGCTGCGGAAGTACACCGTCCAGGACGGCGGGCCCTGCTCCGCGCCGACGGGCGCACCGCCGGCGACGGTTTCGCCGTCCAGCTCGAAGAAGCCGTAACCGCCGGCGTCGGGGCCCGCCGACCGGAACCGCCAGCCGAAGAGGCCGGCGTAGAAGGCGGCGGTGCCGTCGATGTCGGACGTGGTGACGTCGATCCAGTTCGGAGCGCCGTCGACGAAACGGGTGGTGAGCATCATCGCCCTCCTCGGAAGGGTCCCGTCCTGTGCACAGCCGAGTCTCGCACCGCCCACCGACAATCGCCGCCCGGCGATGCCGCCCGCCGCGATGGGGTCACGGTCACCCAGCGTGACCGGCGGCAATCTCCTCGCTTTCGTCCGGCTCCCGCGCGCCGCCGTGCGCCACGGCGGGCCCGTGGCGCATCATCGGGGCGGCCGGGGGCCCCGGCCGCGGCGTTGAGCCGGCGTTGATCGAACGTTTTTCGCCGGACGGCAGCATCCTGGCCATGCACTTCGACACGATCACCTCGCCCGACCTGGCCTGGCAGGAGGGGGCGTTGTGCGCGCAGACCGGGGCCGACTTCTTCTTCCCCGAGCCCGGCAGCTCCGTGCGTGAGGCGAAACGGATCTGCGGCCTGTGCCCGATCCGCTCCGCCTGCCTGGAGTACGCGCTGGACCACGACGAGCGCTTCGGCGTCTGGGGCGGCCTGTCGGAGAAGGAACGCCTGGAGCTGCGGCGCGCTCCCCGCTGACAAGCAGCCGGCGTGACCGTCGTCGCGGGCCGGGTGCCGCCGGGCGATAGATTGATCGCCATGAGTGACAACGTGTACTTCGACATCACGATCGACGAGCAGCCCGCCGGCCGGATCGTGTTCCGGCTCTTCGACGACGTGGTGCCCCGCACCGCGGAGAACTTCCGGCAGCTCGCCACCGGCAAGCCCGGCTTCGGCTACGCCGGATCGGCGTTCCACCGGGTGATACCCGACTTCATGCTGCAGGGCGGCGACTTCACCGCGGGCAACGGCACCGGCGGCAAGAGCATCTACGGCGGCACCTTCGAGGACGAGAACTTCTCCCTCAAGCATGACCGCCCCTACCTGCTGAGCATGGCGAACAGGGGGCCCGACACCAACGGCTCGCAGTTCTTCATCACCACGGTCGTCACGGACTGGCTGGACGGCAAGCACGTGGTCTTCGGCGAGGTCGTCGAGGGTCAGGAGATCGTGCAACGGGTCGAGGCCCTGGGCAGCCACACCGGCCGGACCCGCGCCACCATCAAGATCGCCGAGAGCGGCGCCTGCTGAACACCGGCGCCGCGGACAGGGCGCACCGGTAGGTCGGTGCGCCCCCGGCGGTGCCGGTCAGCCGGCCGCTCGTGCCGCCATCCGGGCCTTGCGCGCGGCCAGCTTCTCGTCGAACTTCGCGGCCTCCGCGTCCAGGCCGCCGATGAACAACCCCAGTTCCTCCTGCGCCCGAAGCCCCTCGGGGCCGAGCCCGTCGATCTCCAGGACCTTCAGGAAGCGCAGGACGGGCTGCATCACGTCGTCGTGGTGGATGCGCAGGTTGTAGACCTCGCCGATCGCCATCTGGGCGGCGGCCCGCTCGAAGCCGGGAATGCCGTGGCCGGGCATGCGGAAGTTCACGACGACGTCCCGGACGGCCTGCATGGTCAGGTCGGGCGCGATCTCGAAGGCCGCCTTCAGCAGATTGCGGTAGAACACCATGTGCAGGTTCTCGTCGGTCGCGATCCGGGCCAGCATCCGGTCGCAGACCGGGTCGCCCGACTGGTGTCCGGTGTTGCGGTGCGAGATACGGGTCGCCAGCTCCTGGAAGGCGACGTAGGCGATCGAGTGCAGCATCGAGTGCCGGTTGTCGGACTCGAAACCCTCGCTCATGTGGGCCATCCGGAACCGCTCCAGCTTGTCCGGGTCCACCGCGCGCGAGGCGAGCAGATAGTCGCGCATCACGATGCCGTGCCGGCCTTCCTCGGCCGTCCAGCGGTGCACCCAGGTGCCCCAGGCGCCGTCCCGGCCGAAGAGCGTGGCGATCTCGTGGTGGTAGCTGGGGAGGTTGTCCTCGGTCAGCAGGTTCACCACGAGCGCGGTCCGGCCGATCTCGGTCACCTTCGACTGCTCCTTGTCCCAGGGCTCGCCGTCGGCGAAGAACCCGGGGAAGTTGCGGCCGTCGCTCCAGGGCACGTACTCGTGCGGCATCCAGTCCTTGGCGGCCTTCAGATGGCGGTTGAGTTCCCCCTCGACCACGTCCTCCAGTGCGTACAGCAGCCGCTCATCGGTCCACACGGACGGGCTGCCGAGGTGGGGAGAGGTGATCGTCACAGGAACTCCAGGGGGACGGCGAACAGGGGGGAGCGGAACGGCTCGACCCGGCGAGCGGTGCCGGAAACCTACGTGATCGTAGGCTACGAGACCGTAGGTTACGAAACCGTAGGTTAAGCGCGCCGTAAAGAGCGCTGCTCAGGCGCGTGCATGGGCAAAGGGGGGACAACGAAAAGGCCCCGGGTATCCAAGGATCCCGGAGCCGGCGCGGTACAGGGCGCTCCCGGGTCTTCGGCGCGCTCGACGCCATCAGCAGCTTGCCCCCGCCGAGCAGCACCACATGCGCTCCGGACTCCTCGGGCACCGCCAGGAAGCCCGGGAAGCCCGGGAAGAGCGAGGGCCGGTCCACGTGCGGAATGTGCCCGAGCACCGTGCCGTCGGGCAGAGCGGTCACCGCCGACTTCAGATGCAGCACCCGGCGCACCGGAACGGCGACCACCCGCGCACCCAACGGCTCGAAGGCGGCCCGCAGTTGCTGCACCCCGGCGGCGTTGGTGCGTCCGCCCCGGCCGACGTGGACCGTGTCGCCGACCTTGAGGACGTCCCCGCCGTCCAGGGTGCCGGGTTCCCAGATCCAGTTCACCGAACAGCCGAGGCGGGCCACGGCCTCCTCCACGCCGAAGGTCTCGGCGCGCCGTGACTGGGCGCCGGGCCGGGCGATCAGCGCCACGTTCCGGTACATCGGTGTCCTCGACGAACACGGAGTCCGGGCAGTCGTCGGCCGGGTCCACCTCGATCGTCTCCCAGCCGTGCGCGCGCAGCGTCCCGACGTACGCTTCCCACTGCTCCACGGCGAGCCCCACGTCGACCGTCGCGCGCTCGATGTGCGTCACCAGACCTTCGGCGAGGCGCGGGCCGGGGCGGCGGACGAGGGCCTTCTTGCTGGGCACGGCCGGTCTCCGTATCGGCGGGGCGGTGTTCGGTCTCCATCATGCGGCGCCGGTCCGCCATGATGCAGGACGGGGCGGCCCGGCCGACACCCCTGTGGGTCACCCGACGGCCTCCGGTGTGATCTCCCGGAGTTCACCGTCCTCCAGGAGCAGCCAGCGGGTGATGCCGGCCGACTTCAGGAACGGCACGTCATGACTGGCCACCAGCAGGGCACCCTCGTACGACTCCAGGGCGGTGGTCAGCTGTCGCACGCTCGCCATGTCCAGGTTGTTCGTCGGCTCGTCCAGCATGAGCAGCTGCGGTGCGGGCTCCGCCAGCAGCAGCGCGGCCAGCGCGGCCCGGAAGCGTTCCCCGCCGGACAGGGTGGCCGCCTTCCGGTCGGCTCGGGCGCCGCGGAACAGGAACCGGGCGAGGCGGGCCCGGATCCGGTTGCGGGTGGCGCCCGGCGCGTACCGGGCCACGTTCTCGGCGACGGTCAGCTCACCGTCGAGGACGTCGAGCCGCTGTGGCAGGAAGCGCAGCGGGACATGCGCCGTCGCCTCGCCCGCCACCGGGGCCAGCTGCCCGGCGATGGTGCGCAGCAGCGTCGTCTTGCCCGCGCCGTTGCGTCCGAGCAGCGCGATCCGCTCCGGCCCGCGCACGTCGAGGACGGCGCCGACACGTGCTCCGTACGTCAGCTCCAGGTCCCGCAGGGTGAGGACGTCCCGGCCCGGCGGGACGGCCGTGTACGGCAGGTCGACGCGGATCTCGGCGTCGTCGCGTACGGCGTCCACCGCCTCGCCGAGCCGGTCCCTGGCCTCGGCCAGCCGTTCCTCGTGCAGGATGCGGTGCTTGCCCGCGGACTCCTGGGCGGCCCGCTTGCGCGCCCCCATGACGATCTTCGGCTCGCGTTTCTGCTCGAACATCTTCTGCCCGTACCGCTTGCGGCGGGCCAGCTTCATCTGGGCGTCGGACAACTCGCGCCGCTGCCTGCGCACGTCGGCCTCCGCGACCCGCACCATGCGCTCGGCGGCCTCCTGCTCGGCGGCGAGGGCTTCCTCGTACACCGAGAAGGCGCCGCCGTACCAGGTGACCCGTCCGGCCCGCAGGTCGGCGATCTGGTCTACCAGGTCGAGGAGTTCGCGGTCGTGGCTGACCACGACCAGCACGCCCGGCCAGGACGCGACGGCCGCGTGCAGCCGTCGGCGCGCGTACAGGTCGAGGTTGTTGGTGGGCTCGTCGAGCAGCAGCACGTCCGGGCGGCCGAGCAGCAGCGAGGCCAGCCGCAGCAGCACCGACTCGCCGCCGGAGACCTCGCCGACGGTGCGGTCAAGACCGATGTGGCCGAGGCCGAGTTCGCCCAGGGTGGCGAGCGCGTGCTCCTCGACGTCCCAGTCGTCGCCGAGCGTTTCGAAGTGCCCCTCGGTCGTGTTGCCGGCCTCGATGGCGTGCAGCGCGGCCCGGCGGGCGGCGATGCCCAGCGCCTCGTCGACGCGGAGCGCGGTGTCGAGCGTGACGTTCTGCGGGAGGTAGCCGATCTCGCCCGTCACCCGGACGGTGCCGGCCGACGGGGTCAGCTCCCCGGCGATCAGCTTCAACAGGGTCGACTTGCCTGATCCGTTGACGCCGACGAGCCCGGTCCGGCCGGGGCCGAAGGAGAGGTCGAGGCCGTTGAGGACGGGCGTGCCGTCGGGCCAGGCGAAGGACAGGGAGGTGCAGGTGAGGGACGGTGACATGGAGCCTCGCGGTTGTTCGGTGCGGTCGGGGCACACGCGTGTCGAGGCACCGCGGGGCGGCAACCGGGGGACCGGGGCCGTGGAACGGCCCTGTGCCGGGGGACGGCTCGGACGCCGAGGTCGCACGCCACGTCCACACCTCAGGTGTGGAACGCGGTGACTCAGGACCTCAGACGAGCAACGTCCTTCTCCTGTCGACGGCAACAGAAACCGCGGGAAACGCTACGAGGGGGCCAGAAGGCTGTCAACGCGATTAAACGCGCTCACTCACCGACGCGCCGCTGTGCCGGCGCGCGGCGGCGGCCGTCAGGCGCCCCGCATCAGCTCGGCCAGATCGTGGTCGAGATCGAACTGGAGGTGCTCAAGGCCGAGCGGCACCAACTCGCTGGTGGCGTCGAGGAACCGGCGGATCTCGGCGGAGTGGACGTGCACGACGGCCGTGCCCTCGGGGGCGTGGAACTCCAGGACGGTCCGGTCGTACCCGTACGGCCGCACGCGTACGTCCCCGTGCCCCTGCGGACCGTGCAGGCCGGCCGTGAGGAGGTCGCGGGCGAACGTCCAGCAGACCTCCACCCCCTCCAGGGTGGCCGGGGCGGGGAACGACATGCGGATGGCGAACGGGTCGCGCCGGTCGTAGTGCAGCGTGGCGGGAATGCTGGGCATGCGCGGGGCCGCGGCGACGAGACGGGCCTGTACGGAGTGCTCGATGACGATGGACAACGCCTTGCTCCCTCGTGACGGCTGGACGAACGTCCGGGTGGACGAGACCTGGCACTGGAAGAGACGACGGAACGGCCTCATGCGTGCACAGATAATCCGAGTGACCTCTGTCACCGCTTTCATGCACCCACGTTCCGCCCACGCGCCGACCCGACGACCGACGCGGGCCGCATCTGCTGGACCGTCGGCACCGGCTCCTACGGCACTACGGGGTCGGAGCGTGGTGAGGGCGGCCCGGGGGCACACGTACGCTCGTGGCCACTATGACGACCGTACCGATGCCCGGGGGCCGGCCCGCGACCGAGGAGGAGGCCCGCGCCGTGCAGGACGCACTGCGCGGGCGGGTGGTGCTGGACGAGCCCGGGCCGCCGCCCGGGACCGGCCGGGTCACCGGGGTCGACGTCGCCTACGACGACGAGCGCGACCTCGTCGCCGCGGCGGCCGTCACGCTCGACGCGGCCACCCTGGACGTACTCGCCGAGGCGACCGCCGTCGGCAAGGTCGCCTGCCCGTACGTGCCAGGACTGCTCGCCTTCCGCGAGATCCCCACCGTGCTGGCCGCTCTCGACACGCTGCCCGGACCTCCGGGTCTGGTCGTCTGCGACGGCTACGGGCTGGCCCACCCGCGCCGCTTCGGGCTCGCCTGTCATCTGGGCGTGCTCACCGGCCTGCCCACGATCGGCGTCGCCAAGAACCCGTTCACCTTCACCTACGACGCCCCGGCGGGCGAGCGCGGCAGCACCTCGCCGCTCCGTGCGGGCGGCGAGGAGGTCGGCCGCGCGCTGCGCACCCGGGACGCCGTCAAACCGGTCTTCGTCTCCGTCGGCCACCGGGTGAGCCTCGACAACGCCTGCGCCCACACGCTCGCGCTCACCCCGCGCCACCGGCTCCCGGAGACGACGCGCCGCGCGGACGCCCTGTGCCGCCGAGCGCTTCAGGAGGCGACGAACCGCCACTGTGCGGCCTCGCGCCACCCGCAGTTCGTAGACGACCGAGCCGTCTTCGGGTCCGAGGGCGGCGAGACGGAGCGCGGCACGGCCCCGGAAAGTCTCGAATGCCGGTACGTCGTCTGAGTACATGTACGGATGTGGCGGCGGCGCCGCACCAGCAGGCTGGTCCGTATGACGACACACTCCCGCCCGCGCACCGTGGCGCGACGCCCCGGCCCCAACGGTCGTTCCGCCGCGCTCGTGCTGGCCCTCGCCGTCCTGGCGGGACTCGCCTGGACCGCCGCAATGATCTACACCCTGCTGCGGTGGGCCCTGTGAGCGCGTAATGTGGCCAAGCGCTTGCTCTTTCGGTCTTGTGCCGGGTAGGGCGTGTTCCTAGCATCGCTGGTGTTACATCGGTTGTGTCATATCCACTGGGGGCCGCCCATGACGACGGCAGGGACACCGACGCGGGGAGCAGGCCCGCTCACGGGCGTGCGCGTGGTGGAACTGGCCGGCATCGGCCCCGGCCCGTTCGCCGCCATGCTCCTCGCCGACCTGGGCGCCGACGTCGTCCGTGTGGACCGGCCCGACGGCCCCGGTCTCGCCGTCGACCCGGCCCACGACGTCACCAACCGCAACAAGCGCTCGGTGATCGTCGACCTGAAGGCCGCCGGCGGCCCGGCCCGCGTCCTCGACCTGGCCGAACGGGCGGACATCCTGATCGAGGGCTATCGTCCGGGCGTCGCCGAGCGGCTCGGCGTCGGCCCCGAGGACTGCCACGCCCGCAATCCACGGCTCGTCTACGGCCGGATGACCGGCTGGGGACAGCAGGGCCCGCTCGCCCTACGGGCCGGCCACGACGTGGCGTACATCGCCGTCACCGGCGCCCTCGGCATGATCGGGCAGCCGGACCGGCCCCCGGCCGTTCCCGCCAACCTGGTCGGCGACTACGCGGGCGGCTCCCTCTACCTGGTCGTCGGCGTGCTCGCCGCGCTCCACCACGCGCGCGTGAGCGGCGCCGGCCAGGTCATCGACGCGGCCATCGTCGACGGCACCGCCCACCTCACCGCCATGATCCACGGCATGCTCGCCGCCGGGGGCTGGCAGGACCGCCGCGCCGCCAACCTGCTGGACGGCGGCTGCCCGTACTACGGCACCTACGAGACCGCCGACGGCGGGTACATGGCGGTCGGCGCCCTGGAACGGCGGTTCTACGAGGAGTTCCTGCGGCTGCTCGGCCTCGACGATCTGATCCCGGCCCGCACGGACCCGACCCGGTGGGGCGAGCTGCGCGAGCGGATCGCCACCCGCTTCAAGTCCCGTACCCGCGACGCCTGGACGGCCGTCTTCGAGGGCTCCGACGCGTGCGTGGCGCCCGTCCTGTCGCTGCGCGAGGCCCCCCGCCATCCGCACCTGGCCGCCCGGGGCACCTTCACCGAGCATGCCGGCCTCACCCAACCGGCCCCGGCACCCAGGTTCTCCGCGACCCCCACCGCCGTCCGCACCGCCCCCGCGCTGCCCGGCACCGGCACCGCGGACGTGGCCCGCGACTGGGACGTGCCGGGCCTGCTCTGCGACCCCGCCGCGGACGACGGATGATGGAACCGCCGTTCCCCCTCGACCGCGTGCCGGGCCCGGCGTACCCGGGCGAGCGAGCCGAGGACCGGCCGTGACCCCCTGGCCGCCCCGATCACCCCATCGCTGTGAAACCCTCGTGGAAAGGCTTGCCAGTGAGCACCGAAGCGTACGTGTACGACGCGATCCGCACCCCGCGCGGTCGCGGCAAGGCGAACGGCGCCCTGCACGGCACGAAGCCCATCGATCTCGTGGTCGGCCTCATCCACGAGATCCGCGCCCGCTTCCCCGGCCTCGACCCCGCGGCCATCGACGACATCGTGCTCGGCGTCGTCGGCCCGGTCGGCGACCAGGGTTCGGACATCGCCCGCATCGCCGCGATCGCGGCCGGGCTGCCGGACACGGTGGCGGGCGTCCAGGAGAACCGCTTCTGCGCTTCCGGGCTCGAAGCCGTCAACCTGGCCGCCGCGAAGGTGCGTTCCGGCTGGGAGGACCTGGTGCTCGCCGGCGGCGTCGAGTCGATGTCCCGGGTGCCGATGGCCTCCGACGGCGGCGCCTGGTTCAACGACCCGATGACCAACCTCGCGGTCAACTTCGTGCCGCAGGGCATCGGCGCCGACCTGATCGCCACCATGGAGGGCTTCACCCGGCGCGACGTCGACGAGTACGCCGCGCTCTCCCAGGAACGCGCGGCCACCGCCTGGAAGGAGGGCCGCTTTGCTCGCTCCGTCGTCCCGGTCAGGGACCGCGGGGGACTCGTCGTCCTCGACCACGACGAGCACCCGCGCCCCGGTACCACCGCGGACTCGCTGGCCAAGCTGAAGCCGTCGTTCGCCGACATCGGCGAGCTGGGCGGGTTCGACGCCGTGGCCCTGCAGAAGTACCACTGGGTGGAGAAGATCGACCACGTCCACCACGCGGGCAACTCCTCCGGCATCGTCGACGGCGCCGCCCTGGTCGCGATCGGCTCCCGCGAGGCCGGCGAGCGCCACGGGCTCACCCCGCGCGCGCGGATCGTCTCCGCCGCCGTCTCCGGTTCCGAGCCCACGATCATGCTCACCGGGCCCGCGCCCGCCACCCGCAAGGCCCTCGCCAGGGCCGGGATGACCATCGACGACATCGACCTCGTCGAGATCAACGAGGCGTTCGCGGCCGTCGTCCTGCGGTTCGTCAAGGACATGGGCATCGCCCTGGACAAGGTCAACGTCAACGGCGGCGCCATCGCCCTCGGTCACCCGCTCGGCGCCACCGGCGCCATGATCCTCGGCACCCTCGTCGACGAACTGGAACGGCAGGACAAGCGGTACGGCCTCGCCACGCTGTGCGTGGGCGGCGGCATGGGCATCGCCACCGTCGTCGAGCGCGTCTGACCACCCTGCGGATCACGAGACTTCTACGGAGACCCCTCACATGACCGAGAGCACCGCCATCCGCTGGGAGCAGGACGACACCGGCGTCGTCACCCTCGTCCTCGACGACCCGAACCAGTCCGCGAACACCATGAACCAGGCGTTCCGCGACTCCCTCGCCGCGATCACCGACCGGCTGGAGGCCGAACGGGACTCCCTGCGCGGCATCATCGTCACCTCCGCCAAGAAGACCTTCTTCGCCGGCGGCGACCTGCGCGACCTGATCCGGGTCACGCCCGAGACCGCGCAGGACCTGTTCGACGCCGGCCTCGCCGTCAAACGTCATCTGCGGCGCATCGAGACCCTGGGCAAGCCGGTGGTCGCCGCGGTCAACGGCGCGGCCCTGGGCGGCGGCTACGAACTGGCCCTGGCCTGCCACCACCGGATCGCCCTCGACACCCCCGGCACCAAGATCGGCTGCCCCGAGGTCACCCTCGGGCTGCTCCCCGGAGGCGGCGGCGTCGTCCGCACCGTGCGCCTGCTGGGCATCGCCGACGCCCTGCTGAAGGTGCTGCTCCAGGGCACCCAGTACACCGCGCGCCGCGCCCAGGACAACGGCCTCGTCCACGACGTCGCCGACACCCCCGAGGACCTGCTCGCCAAGGCCCGCGCCTTCATCGACGCCCATCCCGAGTCCCGGCAGCCCTGGGACCTGCCCGGCTACCGCATCCCGGGCGGCACCCCGGCGAACCCGAAGTTCGCCGCCAACCTGCCCGCCTTCCCGGCCACACTGCGCAAGCAGACCGCGGGCGCCCCCTACCCGGCGCCGCGCCGCATCCTCGCCGCGGCCGTGGAGGGATCCCAGGTCGATTTCGAGACCGCCGAGGTCATCGAGGCCCGCTACTTCGTGGAGCTGGCCGCAGGACAGACCTCGAAGAACATGATCCAGGCGTTCTTCTTCGACCTCCAGGCCGTCAACTCCGGCGCCAACCGCCCCCAGGGCGTCGACTCCCGCGCGGTGCGCAGGGTCGCCGTACTCGGCGCCGGGATGATGGGCGCCGGCATCGCCTACGCGTGCGCACGCGCGGGCATCGACGTCGTCCTCAAGGACGTCTCCCTCAAGGCCGCCCTCAAGGGCAAGGCCCACTGCGAGAAGCTGTGTGCCAAGGCCGTCGCCAAGGGCCGCACCACCAAGGAGAAGGCGGACGCGCTGCTCGCCGGCATCACCCCCACCGGCGACACCCAGGACCTGGCGGGCTGCGACGCGGTCATCGAGGCCGTCTTCGAGGACCCCGCGCTCAAGCACAAGGTGTTCCAGGAGATCGAGGACGTCGTCGCCCCCGACGCGCTGCTGTGCTCCAACACCTCCACCCTGCCGATCACCGCGCTCGCCGAGGGCGTCGAGCGCCAAGCCGACTTCATCGGACTGCACTTCTTCTCCCCGGTCGACAAGATGCCGCTGGTCGAGATCATCAAGGGCGAGCGCTCCGGCGACGAGGCGCTTGCGCGCGCCTTCGACCTGGTCCGGCAGATCAAGAAGACGCCGATCGTCGTGAACGACTCGCGGGGCTTCTTCACCTCCCGCGTCATCGGTCACTTCATCAACGAAGGCGTGGCCATGGTGGGCGAGGGCATCGAGCCGGCGTCGATCGAGCAGGCCGCGGCGCAGGCGGGTTACCCGGCGAAGGTGCTCTCCCTCATGGACGAGCTGACCCTCACCCTGCCCCGCAAGATCCGCAACGAGTCGAGGAGCGCCGTCGAGGAGGCGGGCGGCACCTGGACTCCGCACCCCGCCGAGGCCGTCATCGACCGCATGGTCGACGAGTTCGGCCGCACCGGCCGCGGCGGCGGCGCCGGTTTCTACGACTACGACGGGGACGGCAGGCGCACCGGACTGTGGCCGGGGCTGCGGGAGCACTTCACCCGGCCCGGCCACCGGATCCCGTTCACGGACATGCAGGAACGCATGCTCTTCGCCGAGGCGCTCGACACCGTGCGGCTCCTCGAAGAGGGCGTGCTGACCTCCGTCGCCGACGCCAACATCGGCTCGATCTTCGGGATCGGCTTCCCGGGCTGGACCGGCGGCGTGCTCCAGTACATCAACGGCTACGACGGCGGCACCGGGGCGGGCGCCGGGCTGCCCGGCTTCGTGGCACGCGCGCGTGAACTCGCCGAGCGCTACGGCGAGCGGTTCGCCCCGCCCGCCCTGCTGGTCGAGAAGGCCGAGAAGGGCGAGACCTTCACCGACGCCCGCTGAGGCCGGCGGCCCCGCCGTCGGGCGGCCCTTGGGGAGGGCCGCCCGCGGATCAGGACGGGCCTGCCGTCTCCCCGTCCCTGAGCCACACCCGCAGCTCCTCCTTCAAGGACCGCTGGAAGGCCGTCAGCAGGGCCTGGACCACCAGGGGCTGCAGGTGCGCGGACAGCGAGCGCACGTCCCGCGCATCCCGCTGCCCCACCTCGCCGCGCAGCAGCCGCGACATCTCCTGCGCCGCCGCGCGGGCATGCTCCAGCAGGACGGCGCGCGCGGCGAGGACGGCCTCCTGGGACAGCGGTACGTCGAGCAGTTCGACGCCGAGCCGCAGCAGCCCGAGATCGACCCGGAACGCATCATCGGTCCGCTCGACGACGTCCATCGCGGTCAGCCGCTCCAGGTCGGCCTCGTCCAGCGGGCGCCCCGCCCGGCGCTGCAGCTCGGCGCGCGTCAGGGTGTGCGGCGCGTCCGGGCCCCACGAGGACACCACTGCGCGGTGCACGGCCAGGTCCCGCGCGGTCAGGTCGGGTGGCAGTCGGCTCAGATAGCGCTCGATCGCGGCCAGCGTCAGCCCCTGGAGTCGCAACTCCTCGATCAGCGCGAGCCGCGCGAGGTGGCCGCGCCCGTAGCGGCCCACCCGGCGCGGGCCGATCACCGGCGGCGGCAGCAGGCCCTTGGTGCCGTAGAAGCGGACCGTGCGAACCGTGACGCCCGCCCGCGCGGCCAACTCGTCGATCGTGAGGGCCGGCTCCTCGGCGTCGGTCGTCATGCGCAGCAGTATCGCTGTCCCACCACCGCTGTGAAACCCGGCGGCCGGGCGGGCCCACGGGTGATGACGGGCCTGTGCGGAAGTATGGCCTTTCGTGTGAGAAGTACCGCTCTGTGAGGTGAACCACCGCATGACGGGCGGCCCCGCTGGGAAGCTGCTGCCTTGGTCTGTGCCGCGACACCACGGTGGCGCGGACCGGGACCGTACCAGCCCGGGACCCCACGCCCGGACGCACCAGAAAGTGGAACCACCCGTGAGCAAGGACGCCGTGGCACCGGCACAGGTCGCCGCCCCACCCCGGGCGACCGGAACCCCCGCGGACGCGGGCGACGCCGGCTACAGCAAGGCCCTCAAGCACCGCCACGTCAACATGATCGCCATCGGCGGCGCCATCGGCACCGGCCTCTTCCTCGGCGCCGGCGGCCGCCTGCACAGCGCGGGACCGGCCCTCGCCCTGGCCTATCTGGTCTGCGGCGTCTTCGCCTTCTTCGTCGTACGGGCCCTCGGCGAGCTGGTCCTGTACCGGCCCTCGTCCGGGTCCTTCGTCTCCTACGCCCGTGAGTTCCTCGGCGAGAAGGGCGCGTACGCCGCCGGCTGGATGTACTTCCTGAACTGGTCCACGACCGGTATCGCCGACATCACCGCGATCGCGCTCTACACCCACTACTGGAGCCTGTTCACCGGCGTCCCGCAGTGGCTGCTCGCGCTGATCGCCCTGGCGGTGGTGCTCGCGGTGAACCTGATCTCGGTGAAGATCTTCGGCGAGATGGAGTTCTGGTTCGCGATCGTCAAGGTCGCCACCCTCCTCGGCTTCATGCTGATCGGCATCTTCCTGCTGGCCACCCGGCACGATGTCGGCGGCAGCACCCCGGGCCCGGGCGTCATCGCCGACCACGGCGGGATCTTCCCGCACGGCCTGATGCCGGTCGTCCTGGTGATGCAGGGCGTGATCTTCGCGTACGCCGCCCTGGAACTGGTCGGCGTCGCGGCCGGGGAGACCGCCGAGCCGGAGCGGGTCGTCCCGCGCGCGGTGAACTCGATCATGTGGCGGGTCGGCCTGTTCTACGTCGGCTCGGTCGTGCTGCTGGCCCTGCTGCTGCCCGGCTCCGCCTATTCGGCCGACCAGAGCCCCTTCGTGACGGTCCTGTCCCGGATCGGCGTCCCCGCGGCCGGCGATGTGATGAACCTGGTCGTGCTGACCGCCGCCATGTCCTCGCTGAACTCCGGCCTGTACTCGACCGGCCGTATCCTGCGTTCCATGGCCATGGCGGGCTCCGCCCCGAGGTTCACCGCCCGTATGAACCGCAGCCAGGTCCCCTACGGCGGCATCCTGCTGACCTGCGCGGTGTGCGTCCTCGGTGTCGGACTGAACTACCTGATGCCGAGCCAGGCCTTCGAGATCGTGCTGAACGTCGCCTCGCTCGGCATCATCAGCACCTGGGTGATCATCATGGTCTGCCATCTCGTCTTCGTCCGGCGGGCCGCGGCCGGCCTGGTCACCCGGCCCGCCTTCCGGCTGAAGGGCAGCCCCGTCACGGAGATCGCCACCATCGCCTTCCTGCTGGCCTGCCTCGGCATGATGGCCAACGACCCCGAGGTCGGCCGCAGGACCCTGCTGCTCGTCCCGGTGATCGCCGTCCTGCTGGTCGCCGGCTGGTTCGGGGTGCGCCGCCGGGTGCCCCGGCAGGCCGGCCGCGAGCTGGACGACCTCACGAAGTAGCGGCTTGCGGCCACTGTCAGTGGCAGCGCCTACGGTGGGTCATCGACCGGGCGCGGCAGCGCTGTGACGGTGTACGGCCAGGGGGAGGACGGCGGATGAGCGCACGGACGGACGTGCTGGTGCTGGGCGGCGCGGGAGCGGACACCTTCGTCCACGTCCCCGGAACTGCCGCTCCGTACGCCGACTACATGATCGACTCCGGGATCCGCACGCGGGCCGGACAGACCGGCGACTTCGTCGCGCTGGGCCTGAGCGCCCTCGGCCTGCACACCCACCACCTCGACCGGTCGGCGGCGTGTGCGCGGCTGGTGTCGTACCGGGACAGGCGGCGGCCGTCCGGGCCGACCAGGTGCACCGCGCGCTCGGTGCCGGGCGGGCTGCGGGATCGCGGTGAGCGCGACGCCCCGCTCCTCATGCAGCGCGCGCACCAGGTCGCCCTCGGGATCCTCGCCGAGCAGGCGGCCGGTTCCCCGGTGGAACCGGCCCGGTCTCAGGCATCGGCCAGCCCTGCCGCCTCCCGGGCGCAGCCCCAGGCCACGGTCACCCCGGCCCCGCCGTGCCCGTAGTTGTGCACCAGCGAACGGCCGTCCGGCAGCGGCCGGTGCTCCAGCCGCACCGCGGGCCGCGCCGGGCGCAGGCCCACCCGGTGCTCCAGCACCCGCGCCCCGGCGATCTCCGGCAGGAGGGCCGCGCACCGGGCGACGATCTCCTCGGCGGTCCGCGGGTCCGGCTCCAGGGACCACGCGTCCGCCTGTGCGGTGCCGCCCAGGATCAGCCCGCCCGGCTGCGGGAAGACGTAGGCCGTGGTGCCCGCGGCATCGTCGACCGAGGTGAGCCACGTGGTGATTCCCGGGTTCTGCACGACGACCAGCTGCCCGCGGACCGGACGCACCGCCGGATCGGGTACCAGCGAACGGGCGCCCAGCCCGGTGCAGTTGACCACGACGGCGGCCGGAACCGCGGCGAGGTCCGACACCGTCCGCTCCTCGACAAGACCGCCCGCCGCCGTCAACCGCTCCAGCAGCCACTCCAGATGGGCCGGCATGTCGATCAACGGCAGCCGCGCCCGTACCCCGTCGCCGCCGGCCGCGGCCCGCAGCCCCGGCACCCGCCCGGCCCAGGCCCCCAACTCGTCCGAACGCGCCCCGAGGTGTACGCCCTCGACCATGCGTACGCCCGTCCGCTCCGGCCGCCGCGCCAACTCCTCGTACACCACGAGGGAGGTGAGCGCCCAGTCGCCGACCAGCGGCGCCGGCTCGATGCGGTACGGCCACCACAGCGCGCCGGCCACCGCCGAGGTCGTCCGCCCGACGGGGTCCCGCGTCCACACGCGTACCCGCCGGCCGGCCTCCGCCAGCACCACGGCCGTCGTCAGCCCGATGACCCCGCCGCCGACCACGATCACTTCGTCACTCAGCCGATGCTCCACGCGGGGACGATAGAGCCTGCACGGCACGGCATGGCGCAGCCGAGCGGAATATGTCATGCCGTGCGCACATCCATCCCGCTCTGGGGATACTCACAGCATGTCTGGCGCATACGCGACCTTCGCCCTGGCACCGGCGACGCGGGCGGGCGCCGTCCTCGCCGACGGCGGATACCAGGTTCACCGGGACTTCGTGGACTTCGTCGTCGACGGACGTCCGCTGCTGTTCCGGCTCTCCGATCTGGACGCCGTCTCGCCGCTGGCCTCCGACGTGCCGCCCGCGATCTTCACCGCACAGGTGCGCGGCCTGCTGCTGGAGACCGGGGCACCGCTGCCCGGCGGCCGGTACGTGGTCTACGGCTGCCCCGAGTGCGCTGACCTGGCCTGCGGAGCGGTCACCGCCGTCATCGAGCGTGACGGCGACGACTACGTCTGGCGCGACTTCGCCTGGCAGACCGACGAGCACGCCGACCTGGAATTCAACGGCTACCACGGCATAGGCCCGTTCCGCTTCCACGGCCCCGGGTACCGCGCCGCCCTCGCCGCACTCCTCGACGACACCGCGCCCCCGGCCGCGCCCCGCCGACGCGTCCTGCTGATCGGTGCCCGCGTCGCCGTCCTCGCCAAGCCGGCCGCCGCCCTGCGCACCATCGGCATCGGCGCCGACATCACCCGCGACGCCACCGGCGTACCGGCCGAGGAGCTGCGCGGCTACGGCGCCGTCGCCTTCGGCCGGGCGGTCGGCGAACCCGAACGCGCCGCCGTGCGCGAGGCGTTCGAGCGCGCCGGGGTCGACGTGGCCTACGTCGACGGCCTCGCCCCGATCGTCCCCCTGCTCGTCGCGCAGATCGAGCACGCCCTGGACCGCAGCCCGCGCGAACGGCGCCGCCTCACCGCGCTGGCCGCCGCCGACGGCGAGGCGGGCATCGAGGTCACCTCGTCGTGCCGGGTCAGCCTCACCGCGTACCGGCTCGACCGGCTCCACCGCAGCCACGCCCGGGAGGTGTTCGACGGCGTCCTGGAGCCCGGCCGGCACCGCATCCCGCTGGATGTCCGGGCGGTGAAGGGGGAGTCCTTCGTCGTGGCCCGCACCGCAGGAGGAGTGCTGGTGGCGGCGGTGACCCACGGCAAACCCGGCTGAGCGGCACACCGCCGGACGACTAGGATCGCCCTCTGATGACTGCCACCCTCGTCGCCAAGAACCTCGCCGCCGGGCACGGCGACCGCTCGCTCTTCTCCGGCCTCGACCTCGTCGTCGCGCCCGCGGACGTGATCGGGCTGGTCGGCGCCAACGGCGCCGGAAAGTCCACGCTGCTGCGGCTGCTCGCCGGGCTCACCCGGCCCGAGCAGGGCGAACTGCGGCTGTCCCCGCCGACCGCGACCGTCGGCCATCTGCCGCAGGAGCCCGAGCGCAGGCCCGGCGAGACCCTGGGCGAGTTCCTTGCCCGCCGCACCGGCGTCGCCCGGGCGCAGCGGCTGATGGACGAGGCCACCCAGGCGCTCGTGGACGGGGCGCCCGGCGCCGACGACGCCTACGCCGTCGCCCTGGAGCGCTGGCTCGGCCTCGGCGGTGCGGACCTGGAGGAGCGGGCCGAGGAGGTCACCAGCTCGCTCGGCCTGGCCGTCGGCCCCGACCAGCCGATGACCTCGCTGTCCGGCGGCCAGGCGGCCCGCGCCGGCCTCGCCTCGCTCCTGCTGTCCCGCTACGACGTCTTCCTGCTCGACGAGCCCACCAACGACCTCGACCTCGACGGCCTGGAACGTCTCGAACGCTTCGTGACCGGACTGCGCGCGGGCACGGTCGTGGTCAGCCACGACCGTGAGTTCCTCACCCGCACCGTCACCAAGGTCCTCGAACTCGACCTCGCCCAACGGCAGATCAACCTCTACGGCGGCGGCTACGAGGCCTATCTGGACGAGCGGGAGGTGGCCCGGCGGCACGCCCGGGAGGACTACGAGGAGTACGCCGACAAGAAGGCGGCCCTCCAGGAGCGGGCCCAGACACAGCGCGCCTGGATGGACAAGGGCGTGCGCAACGCGCGCCGCAAGGCGGGCAACGACAACGACAAGATCGGCCGCAAGTTCCGCAGCGAGGCCAGCGAGAAGCAGGCCGCCAAGGCCCGTCAGACCCAGCGCATGATCGAACGGCTGGAAACCGTCGAGGAGCCGCGCAAGGAGTGGGAGCTGCGCATGGAGATCGCCGCCGCGCCCCGCTCCGGCGCCGTGGTCGCCACGCTCAGGGACGCGGAGGTGCGCCGCGGAGACTTCGTCCTCGGCCCGGTGACGCTGCAGATCGACTGGGCGGACCGGATCGCGGTGACCGGCGCGAACGGCGCGGGCAAGTCCACCCTGCTCGGCGCGCTGCTCGGCCGGGTGCCGCTCAGCGCGGGGCACGCCGCGCTGGGCTCGGGCGTCCTGGTCGGCGAGGTGGACCAGGCCCGCGCGCTGTTCCACGGCCCCGAGTCGCTGCTGGACGCCTTCCGTATGGCCGTCCACGACACCGAACCGGCCGACGTACGCACCCTGCTGGCAAAGTTCGGCCTGAAGGCGGAGCATGTGCTGCGCCCCGCCGCGACGCTCTCCCCGGGCGAACGCACCCGGGCCGCCCTGGCGCTGCTCCAGGGCCGGGGCGTCAACCTCCTGGTCCTCGACGAGCCGACCAACCATCTCGACCTGCCCGCCATCGAACAGCTCGAATCGGCCCTCGACTCCTACCGCGGCACGCTGCTGCTGGTCACCCACGACCGCCGCATGCTGGACGCCGTCCACGTCACCCGCCGCCTGGAGGTGACAGGCGGCAAGGTCACAGAACACTGACCAGCCGCCCACAAGCCCCCGCGCCAGACCCGGGCAGTCCGCGCGGCCTCGGCGTGACAGCTGACGGGTCACGTACTCCTCACACTTCCCGGGCGAGGACGCGCGAGGCCGCCATGCCGGCACCCTGGAGCCCGCGCCGGGCCCGGCTCCTGTCTTCCTAGATCGAGGAGCCGGACCCGGACGGTTCGCCAGCCTGTCAGCGGCGGTCGTTCTTCGCGGAGTCGAGCAGCCCGGCGCGCCGCAGCGCGTCCGCCATCGCGCTGTTGGCCGGCGGCGGCGCCTGGCGTCCGCCCCGGTCACCGCCGCGGCCCTGGCCCTGCCGCTGCTGACCCTGGCCCTGCCGCTGGCGCTGGCCCTGCCGCTGCTGCGGCGGACGGCCGCCTCCGCCGCGCTGCTGCTGCCCCTGCGGCGCGGCCTCGTCGTCCAGCCGCAGCGTCAGCGAGATCCGCTTGCGCGGGATGTCCACGTCGAGGACCTTCACCTTGACGATGTCGCCGGGCTTCACGACATCCCGCGGGTCCTTCACGAACGTCCGGGACATCGCGGAGACGTGCACGAGACCGTCCTGGTGGACACCGACGTCCACGAACGCCCCGAACGCCGCCACGTTCGTGACCACGCCCTCAAGGATCATCCCGGAGGCCAGGTCGGAGATCTTCTCCACGCCCTCCTTGAAGGTGGCCGTCTTGAACGCCGGCCGCGGGTCGCGCCCCGGCTTCTCCAGTTCCTTGAGGATGTCGGTCACGGTCGGCAGCCCGAACGTGTCGTCGACGAACTCGGTCGGCTTCAGCGAGCGCAGCAGCGCCGTGTTGCCGACCAGGGCGGCCACCTCCTGGCCGCTGGTCTGCACCATGCGCCGCACCACCGGGTACGCCTCCGGGTGCACGCTGGAGGCGTCCAGCGGGTCGCTGCCGCCGCGGATGCGCAGGAAGCCCGCGCACTGCTCGTACGCCTTCGGGCCCAGCCGGGCCACGTTCTTCAGCTCGGCGCGCGAGCTGAACGTACCGTTCGCGTCACGGTGCGCCACGATGTTCTCGGCGAGGCCCGAGGAGATCCCGGACACGCGCGCGAGCAGCGGCACCGACGCCGTGTTGACGTCCACGCCCACGCCGTTCACACAGTCCTCGACCACCGCGTCCAGCGAACGGGACAGCTTCACCTCGGACAGGTCGTGCTGGTACTGGCCCACCCCGATCGACTTCGGATCGATCTTGACCAGTTCGGCCAGCGGGTCCTGCAGGCGGCGGGCGATCGACACCGCGCCGCGCAGCGACACGTCCATGTCCGGCAGCTCCTGCGAGGCGAAGGCGGAGGCCGAGTACACGGAGGCGCCGGCCTCCGACACCATCACCTTGGTGAGCTTCAACTCCGGGTGCCTGGAGATGAGGTCGCCCGCGAGCTTGTCGGTCTCGCGGGACGCCGTGCCGTTGCCGATCGCGATCAGCTCGACCGCGTGCTGCTTCGCCAGCCGGGCCAGCGTGGCGATCGCCTCGTCCCACCGGTTGGCCGGCACATGCGGGTGGATGACGTCCGTCGCCGCCACCTTGCCGGTCGCGTCGACCACGGCCACCTTCACGCCCGTACGGAAGCCGGGGTCCAGGCCGAGCGTCGCGCGGGTGCCGGCCGGCGCGGCGAGCAGCAGATCCCGCAGATTGGCGGCGAACACGTCGACCGCCTCGTCCTCGGCGGACGTGCGCAGCCGCAGGCGCAGGTCGAGGCCGAGGTGCACGAGGATGCGGGTGCGCCACGCCCAGCGCACCGTGTCCAGCAGCCACTTGTCACCCGGGCGGCCGCGGTCGGCGATGCCGAACCGGTGCGCCACGGTCCCCTCGTACGACGACGGGGTTCCCGGGGTCTCGGCCGGCTCCTCCGGCTCCAGGACGAGGTCCAGGACCTCCTCCTTCTCACCGCGCAGCATCGCGAGCACGCGGTGCGAGGGCAGTTCGGTGAACGGCTCGGCGAAGTCGAAGTAGTCGGCGAACTTGGCGCCCGCCTCCTCCTTGCCCTCGCGCACCTTGGCGGCCAGCCGTCCGCGCACCCACATGCGCTCGCGCAGCTCGCCGATCAGGTCGGCGTCCTCCGAGAACCGCTCGGTGAGGATCGCCCGCGCGCCCTCCAGGGCGGCCTGCGGATCGGCGACGCCCTTGTCGGCGTCCACGAAGGCGGCGGCAGCGGCGAGCGGCTCGACCCCGGGGTCGCCGAGCAGGCCCTCGGCCAGCGGCTCCAGACCCGCCTCGCGCGCGATCTGCGCCTTGGTCCGCCGCTTCGGCTTGTACGGCAGGTAGACGTCCTCCAGGCGCGCCTTGGTCTGCGCCCCGCGGATCTGCGCCTCCAGCTCGTCGGTGAGCTTGCCCTGCTCGCGCACCGATTCCAGGATCGCTGTCCGCCGCTCCTCCAGCTCCCGCAGATAGCGCAGCCGCTCCTCGACGGTGCGCAGCTGCGCGTCGTCGAGCATCTCGGTCGCTTCCTTGCGGTAGCGGGCGATGAAGGGCACCGTCGAGCCGCCGTCGAGCAGCTCCACTGCGGCCTTCACCTGCCGCTCCCGCACGCCGAGCTCCTCGGCGATCCTGCCTTCGATGGACCCTACTTCGAGGGTCCCGGGTGTCGTCACGATCCCGTACCGCCTTCTCACTGGGGTTGCGCGGCAATTGTGGCAGGTGGCACCGACAACAGGGGCTCAGGGCGCTCCCGCCGCGCGGTCGCGTCCACGGTCCGATGGCAGAAAAGGTGGGGAAGTCGTCATTGCGGCCATCCCCGGGCCCGCGAAGAATCGAGGGCATGGCGCAGCGAACCGTCCTGGTCGTCCTCTTCGACGACGTGCAGAGCCTGGACGTCAGCGGCCCGGTGGAGGTCTTCACCGGGGCCGAGAAGTGTTCCCCGGGGACGTACCGGATCCGTACCGCGTCCCTGGACGGGGCCGCGGTGCGCACCTCCAGCGGGCTCACCCTGGTGCCGGACCACTTTCTCGACGAGGTGTCCGATCCGCACACGCTGCTGGTGCCCGGCGGGGCCGGCACCCGCCGGTCCGATCCGCGGCTCACCGCGTGGCTGGCCGCCCGCGGCCCGCGTGCCGAGCGTCTGGTGTCCGTGTGCACGGGCGCGATCCTGCTCGCCGAGGCGGGGCTCCTGGACGGCCGCCGGGCCACCACCCACTGGGCGTACTGCGACCGGCTGGCCGGCGAGCACCCGGCCGTGCGGGTCGAACCGGACCCCGTCTATGTGCGCGACGGGCCGGTCGCCACCTCGGCCGGGGTCACCGCGGGCATCGACCTGGCCCTCGCCCTCGTCGAGGAGGATCTGGGCCGGGACGTGGCGCTCACGGTCGCCCGCCATCTGGTGGTTTTCCTGCGCAGGCCCGGCAACCAGGCCCAGTTCAGCGCGCAGTTGGCGGCCCAGACCGCCCGGCGCGAGCCCCTGCGGGAGGTGCAGCGGTGGATCACCGAGCACCCGGCGGACGATCTGAGCGTCGAGGCGCTGGCGGCCCGGGCCGCGCTCTCCCCGCGCCACTTCGCCCGCGCCTTCCGGACCGAGACCGGCATGACGCCCGGCCGCTACGTCGACCGGGTGCGCCTGGAACACGCCCGCCGGCTGCTGGAGGAGACCGGCGACGGCATCGAGGAGATATCCCGCGCGAGCGGCTACGGCACGCCCGAGACCATGCGCCGCGCCTTCACCAGAGCACTCGGCGCACCCCCGGCCGAATACCGCCGCCGCTTCCAGCCCACCCCGACCCCCTGACCCACCGCCGCCCCACCCCAGACGGCTCGCCGGACCACCCGATGCAGCCCAGCAGTGCGGCTGACCGGTGCTGCGCCCCGGCGGCGCGTCCGGATAAGGAGAACCCGTGCAGATCGCCATCGTCCTCTTCGACCGCTTCACCGCCCTGGACGCCGTCGGACCGTACGAGACCCTCGGTCGTCTTCCCGGTGCCGAGACCGTCTTCGTCGCCGAGCGCACCGGGCCCGTCCGCAACGATTCCGGGAACCTCGCGCTCACCGCCGACCGGACGCTCGCCGACGTGCCGGGCCCCGACATCGTGGTCGTGCCCGGCGGCCCCGGCCAGAGTTCCCAGATGGACAACGCGGCCCTCCTGGACTGGCTGCGGGCCGCCGACGCCACCAGCACCTGGACGACGTCGGTGTGCACCGGCTCGCTGCTGCTGGCCGCCGCGGGCCTGCTCGACGGCCGCCGCGCCACCTCGCACTGGCTGGCGCTCGACGTCCTCACCGGGTTCGGCGCGCGGCCGACGGGGGAGCGGGTCGTCTTCGACGGCAAGTACGTGACCGCGGCCGGCGTCTCCTCCGGCATCGACATGGGACTCGCCCTGCTGGGCCGGATCGCCGGCGACGAACACGCGCAGGCGGTGCAGCTGATGACCGAGTACGACCCGCAGCCGCCCTACGATGCGGGCTCCCCGGCGAAGGCGCCCGCGCACCTCGTCGAGAGGTTCCGCACCGGCAGCAGGTTCAGCGTGGCACCGGCACGCTCCAGGTGAACCGCGGCGCCCGGCGCTCCAGGAACGCGGCGACGCCCTCCGCGGTGTCGCCGCTGCCGCGTGCCTGCTCGGCCCAGTGGCCGTCCCGGTCGGTGCGACCGTCGGCGAACTCCTTGGCCGCGGCCTGCGTCAGCTGCGAGCGGGCCGCCAGGATCCGGCCGAACTCCGCCACCCGCTTGTCCAGTTCGCCCTCCGGCAGCACCTCGTCCACGAGACCGGTGCGCAGCGCACGCTCCGCGTCGATCAACTCGCCCGAGAACAAAAGGTACTTGGCGGTGGCCGGCCCCACCAGCGACACCAGCCGCCGGGTGGCGGACGCCGGATAGACGATGCCTAGCTTGGCCGGGGTCACCCCGAACAGCGCCCCGGCGTCGGCGAACCGCAGGTCGCAGGCGGCCGCGAGCTGCGCCCCGCCGCCCACGCAGTGGCCCCGGACGGCCGCCAGCGTCGGCTTCGGGAACGCGGCCAGCGCCTCCTCGGCGGCCACGGCGAGCCGCTGCGCCTCGGCGGGCGCCTCCCGCAGGGTGGAGATGTCGGCGCCGGCGCAGAAGGTCCCGCCCTCGCCGGTGAGCACCAGCGCCCGCACGCCGGGATCGGCGGCCAGGGCGTCGAGCAGCGGGGGCAGCGACCGCCACATCGCACCCGTCATGGCGTTGCGTTTGGCCGGGTGGTGGACGACGACGGTGGCGACCGAGTCGATGACCGAGTGCAACAGCTGGGGCTCCATGCGCCGGATGCTATCGGGCGCGGTCCGACGAGCCGTACAACCCGAAGAGTTCGCGAAGACGGCCCGCGGGCGACAGGAGCAGTCCCGCACCCGACCGGGTCATGCGCAGGCGGTCAGAAACGCTCGATAACAGCTGACTTCTGTTCAGTTCGGTCGACAGGACCAGCGCATTGCCAACACTCGACGTGTGGTGACAATCGAGCGCAAGGGCGGCGACCGGACCATGGACGACGACGGGCGCGGGTACGGCCCGCGCCCTGAGGAAGGCGACCGGCGACCGCCGGATCCACTGCCGTACGAAGGAGTGTGGCGGTTCACCGCCCCCGCCGTCGACGCCTCGGTGCCGCAGGCACGACGCGCCGTGCGGGACCTGCTCGCGCGCCAGGGCGTGCCGGTCTGCGAGGACCTGGTCCACGGCCTGCTGCTCATCGTGTCCGAACTGGTCACCAACGCGGTCAAGCACGCGGCGCTGCTGTCGCCGATACTCGCCGTGGAGGTCGCCGTCGGTGCCGAGTGGGTGCGCGTGTCCGTCGAGGACAACCATCCCTACCGGCCGAGCGCCCTGGAGGCCGACCACGGCCGGACCGGCGGGCGGGGGCTGCTCCTGGTGCGCGAGGTGGCCCGGGAGGCGGGCGGCACGGTCGATGTGGCGCACACGGCGAGCGGCGGCAAGGTGATCTGGGCCGCCCTGCCGCTCAAGCCCGTATGGACCGTATGAGGCCGCTCACCAGCCCGCGTCCGGCCCCGTCAGCTCCCTGATCGCGGGCCGGGCCGCGTCCAGCACGGTCATGAACCAGGCGGAGAAGGGATCCCGCGCGTGCCGCTCGGCCAGCTCGGCCGGGGCGACGAAGGCCGTCGCCGCGACCTCTTCCGGGTCCGGCACCACGGCGGCCTGTACCAGGCCGACGAACAGATGGTTGTACTCCTGTTCGACCAGCCCCGAGGCGGGATCCGGGTGGTTGTAGCGGACCGTGCCGGCCTCGCCGAGCAGCGAGGGAGACGCCCCCAGCTCCTCGTACGTCCGCCGGGCCGCCGCCGCGAACGGCGCCTCGCCCGGGTAGGGGTGACCGCAGCAGGTGTTGGACCACACACCGGGGGAGTGGTATTTGCCCAGCGCCCGCTGCTGGAGCAGCAGCCGGCCGCGCTCGTCGAACAGGAACACCGAGAACGCGCGGTGCAACCGCCCCGGCGGCTGATGGGCGGCGAGCTTTTCCGCGGTGCCGATCGTCACACCCTTCTCGTCGACCAGTTCCAGCAAAATCGCCTCTGCGGTGCCGTTCGACGCACTGTGCGTCGCGCTGGCAGGTGTGATCGGCATACCCATCCTTCGCCTCGGTCTTCGCGCCTCAAGTCTGCCGTACTGATCCGGCGCTCCCGGAACTTCCCGGCGCGTCCGCATGTCCCGCGCCCGGCGCGGGCCGCGACCGCCCCGGCCGGCCGCCGGAAGGGGGGACCCGGTAGAAGATCGTGCCCGAGCCGTCCGGCGCGGAACCGCCCGGGGGCCTCGCACACGCGGGCGAAGGGGGCCCACCGCGCCGCCCCGCCCGGCCGGGATCCGGGGCTACGGAGCGTGCTTCAGTGGCACAGCCGCGCCTCGTGCTCCGCGTGCCCGCCCGGCTCCAGCTGGAACGTGCAGTGCGCCACGTCGAAGTGGTGCCCGAGGCAGCCCTGCAACTCGTGCAGCATCTTCTCGTGCCCGATGGCACTGAGCACGTCCGAGCGCACGACCACGTGCGCGGACAGCACCGGCAGGCCGGAGGTGATCGTCCAGGCGTGCAGGTCGTGGATGTCCTCCACGCCGTCGAGCGCCAGGATGTGCGTCCGCACCCGCGCCATGTCGACGTCCTTGGGGGCCGCCTCCAGCAGCACGTCCAGGGTCTCGCGCAGCAGCTTCACGGTGCGCGGGACGATCATCAGGCCGATGACCAGCGAGGCGATCGGGTCGGCCGGCTGCCAGCCGGTGACCAGGATCAGCCCCGCCGAGACGAGTACCGCGAGCGAGCCCAGGGCGTCCGCGGCCACCTCCAGGAACGCGCCGCGCACGTTCAGGCTCTCCTGCCGGCCCCGCAGCAACAGCGTGAGCGAGATCATGTTCGCGACCAGACCGACCGCGCCGAACACGACCATCAGCCCGCCCTCGGTGCCGGCGGGCACGAAGAACCGCTGGACCGCCTCGTACAGCACATAGCCGCCGACGCCGAGCAGCAGCAGACAGTTGGCGAGCGCGGCGAGGATCTCGGCGCGCGCGTAGCCGAAGGTGCGGTTCGCGCTCGCGGGGCGGCCCGCGAAGTGGATGGCGAGCAGTGCCATGCCGAGCCCCAGCGCGTCCGTCGCCATGTGCGCCGCGTCCGCGATCAGCGCGAGCGAATCCGCGAGCACACCACCGACGATCTCGACCACCATGACGGCGAGCGTGATCGACAGAGCGATGCGCAGCCGCCCCCGGTACGCCGCTGTCGCGGTGCCGGTCGGCGCGGGCCCGTGCCCCTGTCCGTGATCGTGCCCAGCCCCCATGGAGACCGCCCTTCCGTGTTCCGCCCGAAAGCACAGTGAACTACGGGTGGGGGGTATCCGGCAAAGCGGCATCGAACACCGTTGTCATATGCCCTGACCTGGGCAAACCAAGCCCAGGTCAGGGCGGCCGCGGGTCACTGGGCGAGGCGTGTGCGCCAACCCCGCCAGGCCGACTCGACCATCTCGGGCACCCCGCGCCGCGCCCGCCAGCCGAGTGTCTTCGCGGCCAGCTCCGCCGAGGCGACCGCGCGCGGCGCGTCCCCGGGGCGCCGGGCCTCCACGACGGGCGTGCGCCGGTCGCCGGTCACCTCACCGATGACCGCGATCAGTTCGCGGACGGAAACGCCCTCCCCGCGGCCGACGTTCACGGTCAGATCGTCGGCCGGGCTCTGCTCGGCGAGCCCGCGGGCCGCCGCCAGGTGCGCCTCGGCCAGATCGGCGACATGGATGTAGTCGCGGATGCACGTGCCGTCCGGAGTCGGGTAGTCGGCGCCGAAGATCCGCGGGGCCTCGCCCCGGGTGAGCCGGTCGAACACCATGGGCACGATGTTGAACACGCCCGTGTCGGCCAGTTCGGGCGCGCCCGCGCCCGCCACGTTGAAGTAGCGCAGGCACACCGTGGCGATGCCGTGCGCCCGCCCCGCGGCCCGCACCAGCCACTCCCCGGCGAGCTTGGTCTCGCCGTACGGGTTCACCGGCGCGCACGGCGTGTCCTCGGTGATCAGCTCCACGTCCGGATTGCCGTACACGGCCGCCGACGAGGAGAAGACGAACCGCTCGACCCCGGCGCCCGCGACCGCCTCCAGGAGCGTGCCGAGGCCGCCCACGTTCTCCCGGTAGTAGCGGGTCGGCAGCGCCACGGACTCGGCGACCTGCTTGCGCGCCGCGAGATGCACCACCCCGGTCACCGCGTGCTCGGTGAGGACCCGCGCGACCAGTGCACCGTCCAGCGTGGACCCCTCGACCAGCGGAATGTCCGCGGGCAGCCGCTCGGGCACCCCGGCCGACAGATCGTCCAGGGCCACCACGCGCTCCCCGGCATCCGCCATGGCCCGCGCCACATGCGCCCCGATGTATCCGGCCCCGCCGGTGATCAGCCACGTCATGGTCGCCCAGCCTAAGCCGTCCCCCGCCGCGCGTCCGCTATGTTCCCGATGCCCTGTTTCCCGGGCGTTCCCTGGAAGCGGGCCCCGGGGCCGCGGTTTGTGGGGCGGGCCCCCGATCACTGATGATGATCTCGGCACAGGGCGAGCAGACTGCGTCGACCGGCCCGTGAACGGCCGGTGAACAAGGTCTTCCGGCTATCCGATAACCTCTGCCGACAATGCCGCCCGGCGCCCGGACGAGCGGCGCCCCCACCCAGCAGACGACCGGCGCGCACGCGCCGGCACACCAGGGAGTGAGTTCGGTTGTCGACCGCCATCGTCACCGGTCAGCCGGTGCCCGGATCGTCACTGGAGAACGATCTGCGGTCCCTCGGCTTCGAGGTGCGGGTGGCCGCCGACCCCGCCGACGCCGCAACGCTCCTCGCGGCCGTCCCCGCCGACCGCCGGGTGGCCCTGGTCGACGCCCGCTTCGTCGGCCACCCGCACGCGCTGCGTCTCGGCCTCACCGACCCCCGCTTCCCGCTCGCCGCCGTCACCGGCGCCGTCACCGCCCGGCCCGCCGGCCGCGAGGCCCTGACCCGCGCCCTGGCCCGGCAGACCACGACGGGCGGCGGCACCGCGGTGGCCGTCGACAGCCTCGCCGACCGCGTCGTCACCGCCCTCGACGCCGAGGGCGCCGAGGTGCACCGCCCCGAACTGGGCAGCCTGGTCGCCGCCGTCCCCGCCGACCCGCAGACCCGCAACGAGGCACGGCAGGCCGTCGCCGCCGTCGACGACGAGGCGATCCGTCTGAAGTCGGCGGTGAAGGCCCGTGACGGCTTCTTCACCACGTTCTTCGTCAGCCCGTACTCGCGCTACCTCGCCCGCTGGTGCGCCCGCCGCGGCCTGACCCCCAACCAGGTCACCACCGCCTCGCTGCTCACCGCGCTGATCGCGGCGGGCTGCGCGGCCACCGGCACCCGCGGCGGCTTCGTCGCCGCCGGCCTGCTGCTCGTCTTCTCCTTCGTGCTGGACTGCACCGACGGGCAGCTCGCCCGCTACTCGCTGCAGTACTCCACGCTCGGCGCCTGGCTCGACGCCACCTTCGACCGGGCCAAGGAGTACGCCTACTACGCCGGTCTCGCCCTCGGCGCGGCCCGCGGCGGCGACGACGTGTGGGCGCTCGCCCTCGGCGCGATGATCCTGCAGACCTGCCGGCACGTCGTGGACTTCTCCTTCAACGAGGCGAACGCCGGGGCGGCCACCGCCAACGCCAGTCCCACCGCCGCCCTGTCCGACCGGCTCGACAGCGTCGGCTGGACGGTGTGGCTGCGCCGGATGATAGTGCTGCCCATCGGCGAACGATGGGCCCTGATCGCCGTCCTCACGGCCGTCACCACCCCCCGCATCACCTTCTACGTGCTGCTCGTCGGCTGCGCCTTCGCCGCCACCTACACCACCGCGGGCCGCGTGCTGCGCTCGGTGGCCCGCCGCGTCGAGCGCGCAGGGAGCCGGGACCGGGGCGCGCGGGCGCTGGCGGACCTCGCGGACTCGGGCCCGCTCGCCCGGGTACTCGCCCGCACCGCCGGACGGGGGCTGCCCGGCCTCGCCGTCCCCGCCGTCGCGGCGGCCGGCGCGGCCGTCGTCGTCTGCGCCGCCGCGCTGTCCGGCTACGGCGGGCCGCTGCCCGTGGCCGCGGCCGTCCTCTACGTGGTGACCTCGGCCCTCGCCGTCGCCCGCCCGCCGGCCGGCGCCCTCGACTGGCTGGTCCCGCCCTTCTTCCGGGCCGCCGAGTACGGCACCGTGCTCGCCCTCGCGGCCCGAGCGGAGGTGAACGGAGCCCTTCCTGCGGCTTTCGGCCTGGTGGCCGCCGTCGCCTACCATCACTACGACACGGTGTACCGGATCCGGGGCAACGCCGGAGCGCCACCGGCCTGGCTGGTGCGCGCCATCGGGGGGCACGAGGGGCGGACGCTGCTCGTCACCGTCCTGGCGGCGTTGCTCACCGCCGCGCAGTTCAAGGTCGCGCTCACGGTCCTCGCCGTGGCCGTCGCCCTGCTGGTGCTCGCCGAGAGCATCCGCTTCTGGGTGGCCTCCCACCTGGGGGGCGCGCCCGCTGTACACGACGAAGGAGAACCCGCATGATCGGCCTCGTGCTGGCGGCCGGCGCCGGACGGCGTCTGCGCCCCTACACCGACAGCCTTCCCAAGGCTCTGGTGCCGGTGCGTTCCGCGGGGGCGGCGGGCATAGAGGACCCGGTCACGGTGCTCGACCTCACCCTCGGCAACTTCGCCGAGATCGGCCTGACCGAGGCCGCGATCATCGTCGGGTACCGCAAGGAGGCCGTGTACGAGCGCAAGGCGGCCCTGGAGCGGGCGTACGGCTTGCGGCTCACCCTCATCGACAACGACAAGGCCGAGGAGTGGAACAACGCCTACTCCCTGTGGTGCGGCCGTGACGCCCTCAAGGACGGGGTGATCCTCGCCAACGGCGACACCGTCCACCCGGTCTCCGTCGAGCACACCCTGCTGGCCGCCCGCGGCGACGGCAAGAAGATCATCCTCGCCGTGGACACGGTGAAGTCGCTGGCCGACGAGGAGATGAAGGTCGTCGTCGACCCCGGCAAGGGCGTCCAGCGGATCACCAAGCTGATGGACCCGGCCGAGGCCACCGGCGAGTACATCGGCGTCACCCTCATCGAGGGCGACGCCGCCCCCGAACTGGCCGACGCGCTCCGGACCGTGTGGGAGACCGACCCGCAGCAGTTCTACGAGCACGGCTACCAGGAACTCGTCAACCGCGGCTTCCGGATCGACGCGGCGCCGATCGGCGACGTCCAGTGGGTCGAGATCGACAACCACGACGACCTCGCCAGGGGACGGGAGATCGCGTGCCAGTACTGACCCGGCTCATCCCCTCGCCGGTCGTCGTGGACATCCGCCCGGGAGCCCTCGACGACCTGGCCGGTGTCCTGGCCGACGAACGCATCTCGCACTCCGGGCGGCTCGCCGTCGCCGTCAGCGGCGGCTCCGGCGCCCGGCTGCGCGAGCGCCTCGCCCCCTCGCTGCCGGGCGCCTCCTGGTACGAGGTCGGCGGCGGCACCCTCGACGACGCGGTCCGGCTGGCCGGCGCCATAAAGGCCGGCCACTACGACGCCGTGGTGGGCCTCGGCGGCGGCAAGATCATCGACTGCGCCAAGTTCGCCGCGGCCCGTGTCGGCCTGCCGCTGGTCGCCGTGCCGACCAACCTCGCGCACGACGGCCTGTGCTCCCCGGTCGCCACCCTCGACAACGACGCGGGCCGCGGCTCCTACGGCGTGCCCAACCCGATCGCGGTCGTCATCGACCTGGACGTGATCCACGAGGCCCCGGTCCGCTTCGTACGCTCGGGCATCGGCGACGCCGTCTCGAACATCAACGCGATCGCGGACTGGGAGCTGGCCAACCGCGTCAACGGCGAGAAGATCGACGGACTGGCCGCGGCCATGGCCCGGCAGGCCGGCGAGGCGGTCCTCCGGCACCCCGGCGGCGTAGGGGACAACGCCTTTCTCCAGGTACTGGCCGAGGCACTGGTCCTCAGTGGCATTGCGATGTCCGTGTCGGGTGACTCGCGTCCCTCCTCGGGCTCCTGCCACGAGATCAACCACGCCTTCGACCTGCTCTTCCCGAAGCGCGCGGCGAGCCACGGCGAGCAGTGCGGCCTCGGCGCGGCCTTCGCGATGTACCTGCGCGGTGCCCACGACGAGGCGGCGAACATGGCCGAGGTGCTGCGCAGACACGGGCTGCCCGTCCTGCCGCACGAGATCGGCTTCACCCAGGACGAGTTCGTCCGGGCCGTGGAATTCGCCCCGGAGACCCGGCCCGGCCGCTACACGATCCTCGAACACCTCGACCTCAAGACCCATCAGATCAAGGACATTTACGCCGATTATGTCAAGGCCATCGGTAGCTGAACTGCGTACGGTCGTCCATCCCCCCGGGGTGAAGGACCGGCGCAGCGGTGAGCACTGGATGGGACGCCTCTACATGCGCGAGGTGTCCCTGCGGGTCGACCGCTTTCTGGTCACCACGCGCGTCACGCCCAACCAGCTCACCTACCTGATGACCGTCTTCGGTGTGCTCGCCGCCCCGGCGCTGCTGGTGCCGGGGATCGCGGGCGCCGTGCTCGGCGTGCTCGCCGTCCAGCTGTATCTGCTGCTGGACTGCGTCGACGGCGAGGTCGCCCGCTGGAAGCAGCAGTACTCGCTCGGCGGGGTCTACCTCGACCGGGTCGGCGCCTATCTGACCGACGCCGCGGTCCTGGTCGGCCTCGGCCTGCGGGCCGCCGATCTGTGGGGCCCCGACCGCATCGACTGGCTGTGGGCCTTCCTCGGGACCCTCGCCGCCCTCGGCGCGATCCTCGTCAAGGCCGAGACCGACCTGGTCGGCGTCGCCCGCCACCAGGGCGGGCTGCCGCCGGTCCAGGAGGCCGCGGCCGAGCCGCGGTCCTCGGGCATGGCGCTGGCCCGCCGGGCCGCCGCGGCCCTGAAGTTCCACCGGCTGATCCTCGGGATCGAGGCGTCCTTGCTGATCCTGGTCCTGGCCGTCGCGGACGCCATCAGGGACGACCTGTTCTTCACCCGGCTCGGCACCGCCGTGCTGGCCGGCATCGCCCTGCTGCAGACCGTGCTGCACCTGGTGTCCGTCCTCGCCTCCAGCAGGCTGCGGTGAGCGCCGTGGCGGCATCGACCCCGCTGAAGGTCGGCGCGGTGATCATCACCATGGGCAACCGCCCCGACGAACTGCGCGCCCTGCTGGACTCGGTCGCCAAGCAGGACGGCGACCCGGTCGAGGTGGTCGTCGTCGGCAACGGCTCGCCCGTGCCGGAGGTCCCCGCGGGCGTGCGCACCATAGAACTGCCGGAGAACCTGGGCATCCCGGGCGGACGCAACGTCGGCACGGAGGCCTTCGGGCCCGGCGGTCGCGATGTCGACATATTGCTCTTCCTCGACGACGACGGGCTGCTCGCCCAGCACGACACCGCCGAGCTGTGCCGCGCGGCCTTCGCCGCGGACCCGCGGCTCGGCATCATCAGCTTCCGCATCGCCGACCCGGACACCGGCGAGACCCAGCGCCGGCACGTGCCGCGGCTGCGCGCCGCCGACCCGATGCGCTCCTCCCGGGTCACCACCTTCCTCGGCGGTGCCAACGCCGTCCGCACCCGGGTCTTCGCCGAGGTCGGCGGACTGCCGGACGCGTTCTTCTACGCCCATGAGGAGACCGACCTGGCCTGGCGCGCCCTCGACGCCGGCTGGATGATCGACTACCGCTCCGACATGGTGCTGTACCACCCGACGACCGCCCCCTCCCGGCATGCGGTGTACCACCGCATGGTCGCCCGCAACCGGGTCTGGCTGGCCCGCCGCAACCTCCCCGCGCCGCTCGTCCCCGTCTATCTGGGCGTCTGGCTGCTGCTGACCCTGGTGCGCCGCCCCTCCCGCCCCGCCCTGCGGGCCTGGTTCGGCGGGTTCCGGGAGGGCTGGACGACCGCGTGCGGACCCCGCCGGCCCATGAAGTGGCGTACGGTGTGGCGGCTGACCCGACTGGGCCGGCCCCCGGTGATCTGACAAGCTCGACCCAAGGGGGCGCGCGGCGCCACGACGAACTCGAAGACGAAAGTTTCCACGCGTGAGTGAGACAACGCATGACGGCACAGTCGCGGTGACCGCGGCCGCGTCGCCCGACGAGGGACTGACGGCCGGGCAGCTCGCCGCCAAGTACGGGCTGACCGTGAGCGGCGCCCGGCCCTCGCTCGTCGAGTACGTCCGTCAGCTGTGGGGGCGGCGGCACTTCATCCTCGCCTTCTCCCAGGCGAAACTGACGGCCCAGTACAGCCAGGCGAAGCTCGGCCAGCTGTGGCAGGTCGCCACCCCGCTGCTGAACGCGGCCGTCTACTACTTCATCTTCGGCCTGATCCTCAAGGCCAGCCGGGGCATGTCGCACGACGTGTACATCCCCTTCCTGGTCACGGGCGTGTTCGTGTTCACCTTCACGCAGAGTTCGATCATGTCCGGCGTGCGCGCCATCTCCGGAAACCTGGGCCTGGTGCGCGCCCTGCACTTCCCGCGCGCCTCGCTGCCGATGTCCTTCGCGCTCCAGCAGCTCCAGCAGCTGCTGTTCTCGATGATCGTGATGTTTCTGGTCGTGATCGGCTTCGGCAGCTACCCCGGCCTGTCCTGGCTGGTGGTCCTGCCGGCGCTCGCGCTGCAGTTCCTCTTCAACACCGGGCTCGCGCTGATCGTGGCCCGCATGGGCGCCAAGACGCCCGACCTGGCCCAGCTGATGCCGTTCGTGCTGCGTACCTGGATGTACACCTCCGGCGTCATGTTCTCGATCAACAAGATGCTCGAAGGCCGCCCCGAGTGGATCGTGCGGCTGCTCCAGGTCAACCCGGCCGCGGTCTACATGGACCTGATGCGCTTCGCCCTCATCGACGGCTACGGCTCCTCGAATCTGCCGCCGCATGTCTGGGCCATCGCCCTGTTCTGGGCCGTCGTCGTCTTCATCGGCGGCTTCGTGTACTTCTGGAAGGCCGAGGAGCGCTACGGCCGTGGCTGAGCAGAGCACCGGGCAGACCGCCCCGACCGTCATCGCGGACGACCTGCACATCGTCTACCGCGTCAACGGCGCGAGGACCGGCAGGGGCAGCGCCACCGCGGCCCTCAGCCGCATCCTGCGGCGTGGCTCCGACGACACGGCGCGGGGCGTGCGCAAGGTGCACGCCGTGCGGGGTGTCTCCTTCGTCGCCCACCGGGGCGAGGCCATCGGTCTGATCGGCTCCAACGGATCCGGCAAGTCCACCCTGCTGCGGGCCATCGCCGGCCTGCTGCCCGCCGAGCGCGGCAAGGTCTACACCGACGGCCAGCCCTCGCTGCTCGGCGTGAACGCGGCCCTGATGAACGACCTGACGGGCGAGCGCAACATCATCCTCGGCGGTCTCGCCATGGGCATGTCGCGCGAGGAGATCAGGGACCGTTACCAGGAGATCGTCGACTTCTCCGGCATCAACGAGAAGGGCGACTTCATCACCCTTCCGATGCGTACCTACTCCTCCGGCATGGCGGCCCGGCTGCGGTTTTCCATCGCCGCCGCCAAGGACCACGACGTCCTCATGATCGACGAGGCGCTGGCCACCGGCGACCGCAAGTTCCAAAAGCGCTCCGAGGAACGGATCCGGGCGCTGCGCAAGGAAGCCGGCACGGTGTTTCTGGTCAGCCACAACAACAAGTCGATCCGTGACACCTGCAACCGCGTGCTGTGGCTGGAACGCGGCGAGTTGCGGATGGACGGACCCACCGGCGAGGTGCTCAAGGAGTACGAGAAGTTCACGGGCAAGTAGCCCGACACGCCGGGGCCCCGCCGGAACCTTTCCGGCGGGGCCCCGCGTCTGCAAAGGAAAAGTCAACTCGGGGCGCGCTTAGGAATCTTGACGCCAATCGGTGTGTTGTTGTGATGTGCAGGACACCCCGACGGACCTTGCTGCGTTGTACAACGTAAGCTGTAGCGGTCACGGAAAGCGGCAAGTGGGGCGATAATGCGCGACACCCTCTGCCAGGGCCGCCCGCGCGGGCGGCCGGGCGGCGTGTCCGAAATAGTGTGTATTGGTTCGGCAGTGTAGAACGGGAGATGTGACGGCAATGGCTACGGAAACTCCCCAGCTCAGCGCAGCATGTGCCGTCCCTGCCCCGGGTAGCGCACGGTGACGGGAACCGATACGGCGCGCCCGGGAAGCCCGGCGCGCGGCACGCTCGACAAGGCTGCGGGCGAGAACTTCCCCGTGGCTCCGTTCTTCCTGCCCCGGCCCTGGCGCGAGGACCTGATGGCGGTCTACGGCTTCGCCCGTCTCGTCGACGACATCGGCGACGGCGACCTCGCCCCGGGCGGCGCCGACGCCCGGCTGCTCGGCGTGTCGCCCGACCGGGCCGAGGACCGGCTCGCCCTCCTCGACGCCTTCGAGGCCGATCTGCGCCGCGTGTTCGACGCCACCCCGCACCACCCGCTGCTGCGCCGCCTGCAGCCCACCGTCCGCCGCCGCTCGCTCACCCCGGAGCCCTTCCTCGGCCTGATCGCCGCCAACCGCCAGGACCAGCTCGTCAAGCGGTACGAGACCTACGACGACCTCCTCGCGTACTGCGAACTGTCCGCCAACCCCGTCGGACGCCTCGTCCTGGCCGTCACCGGCGCCTCGACCCCCGAGCGGATCCGCCTCTCCGACTCGATCTGCACCGCCCTGCAGATCGTCGAGCATCTTCAGGACGTGGCCGAGGACCTCGGGCGTGACCGGATCTATCTGCCCGCCGCGGACATGAAGCGCTTTCACGTCCAGGAGTCGGATCTCGCCACGAAAATCACGGGCGCATCGGTGCGCGCCCTGGTTGCATACGAAGCCCAACGCGCCCACGATCTACTGAATGAAGGCGCCCCCCTGGTGGGTAGCGTCCACGGCAGGCTGAAGCTGCTGCTCGCGGGGTTCGTGGCAGGGGGGAGGGCGGCGATCCGCGCGATCGCCGCCGCCGAATACGACGTACTTCCCGGCCCGCCCAAGCCCGGCAAGGTCCAGTTGCTGCGCGAGGTGGGCGTGACTCTGCGAGGAGAGGGGTGATCCGGACCGTGGAGTCGCAAGCACACGCGTCCGCACCGGTACTCGCCGCCTACAGCTACTGCGAGGCCGTGACCGGACAACAGGCCCGTAACTTCGCGTACGGCATCAGACTGCTGCCGACGCGGAAGCGGCGCGCGATGTCGGCGCTGTACGCCTTCTCCCGGCGCATCGACGACATCGGCGACGGCGAGCTGGCGGACGACATCAAGATCGCGCGGCTCGACGAGGCCCGGGCACTGCTCGCCCGGGTCCGCGACAGCGCGGTCGCCGAGGACGACACGGACCCGGTCGCGGTCGCCCTCGCCCATGCCGCCGACGCGTTCCCGATCCCGCTCGGCGGCCTCGACGAACTCATCGACGGCGTCCAGATGGACGTCCGCGGCGAGACCTACGAGACCTGGGACGACCTGAAGGTCTACTGCCGGTGCGTGGCGGGCGCCATCGGCCGGCTCTCGCTCGGCGTGTTCGGCACCGAACCCGGGGTGCGCGGCGCCGAGCGCGCCGCCGAGTACGCCGACACCCTGGGCCTGGCCCTGCAACTGACCAACATCCTCCGCGACGTCCGCGAGGACGCCGAGGGCGGGCGCACCTATCTGCCCGCCGACGACCTCGCCAAATTCGGCTGCTCGGCCGGGTTCAACGGGCCGAAACCCCCGGACGGCTCCGACTTCGCGGGCCTCGTGCACTTCGAAGTGCGACGGGCCCGCGCCCTTTTCGCCGAGGGCTACCGGCTGCTGCCCATGCTCGACCGGCGCAGCGGCGCGTGCGTCGCCGCCATGGCCGGGATCTACCGCAGGCTGCTCGACCGCATCGAACGCGAGCCCGAGGCCGTGCTGCGCGGCCGGGTCTCGCTGCCCGGACACGAGAAGGCGTACGTCGCCGTGCGCGGACTGTCCGGCCTCGACACCCGGCACGTGGCCCGGCGGACCGTCAGGAGGCGTGCCTGATGGACACGAACAGCCAGGACGAGCCGGCCGGGCACCGGCAGGCAACCCTCCGGCGCGGCGTGGCGTCCCTGACTGAGACGACCCGCCGTGCACCGTTCGACCGGTGCGGCGGGCGGGCACGGGAGGACGCACCATGACCGACGGCACGCGGTCCGAGGGGCCGCACGCGGGCAGCCCGGAACGCGCCGCGCGCAGCGCCGTCGTGGTCGGCGGCGGGCTGGCCGGAGTCACGGCCGCGCTCGCGCTCGCCGACGCGGGCGTCCGCGTCACCCTGCTCGAAGGCAGGCCGAGACTGGGCGGCCTCGCCTTCTCCTTCCAACGCGGCGACCTGACCGTGGACAACGGCCAGCACGTGTATCTGCGCTGCTGCACCGCCTACCGCTGGTTCCTCGACCGTATCGAGGGCGCGGAGCTGGCACCGCTGCAGAACCGTCTCGACGTGCCCGTTCTCGACCTCGACAAACCCGAGGGACGGCGGCTCGGCAGACTCCGGCGCGACCCGCTGCCCGTACCCCTGCACCTGGGCCGGAGCCTGGCCGCGTATCCGCACCTCTCGCTCGCCGAGCGGGCCAGGGTGGGGCGTGCCGCGCTCGCGCTCAAGGGGCTCGACCTCGCCGATCCGACGCTGGACACTCAGGACTTCGGCAGCTGGCTGGCCGCTCACGGCCAGTCGGCGCGTGCCATCGAGGCCCTGTGGGACCTGGTCGGGGTCGCCACCCTCAACGCGGTCGCGGGCGATGCCTCGCTGGGGCTCGCCGCGATGGTGTTCAAGACCGGCCTGCTGTCCGCCCCGGGCGCCGCCGACATCGGCTGGGCCCATGTACCGCTGGGCGAACTGCACGACCGGCTGGCCCGCAAGGCGCTCGACTCCGCGGGCGTGCGTACCGAGGTCCGTACACGCGTCACCTCCGTCTCCCATAACGAGAACGGCAGTTGGAGCGTTCAGGTTCCCGGCGAAGCACTTCGTGCCGACGCGGTCGTACTCGCCGTACCCCAGCGCGAGGCGCACGGCCTGCTGCCGCCCGGCGCGCTCGACGAACCCGACCGGCTGCTCGGCATCGGCAGCGCGCCGATCCTCAACGTCCATGTGATCTACGACCGCAAGGTGCTCGGCCGGCCGTTCTTCGCCGCCCTCGGCACCCCGGTGCAGTGGGTCTTCGACCGCACCCACGCCTCCGGGCTCGGCACCGGCCAGTATCTCGCAGTGTCCCAGTCGGCCGTGCAGGACGAGATCGACCTGCCCGTGGCCGCGCTGCGCGAGCGCTATCTGCCCGAACTGGAGCGGCTGCTGCCGGGCACGCGCGAGGCGCGGGTGAAGGACTTCTTCGTCACCAGGGAGCGCACGGCGACGTTCGCCCCCACCCCCGGCGTCGGGCGGCTGCGGCCCGGCGCCCGCACCAAGGCCCCCGGCCTGTACCTGGCCGGAGCGTGGACCGCCACCGGGTGGCCCGCGACCATGGAGAGTGCGGTTCGCAGCGGTGTGAGCGCGGCGGACGCCGCGCTCGGCGCCCTGGGCCGGCCCCGCCCGAGTCACCTCTTCGCGTTCGAGGAGGCGGCCTGATGCCCGATCAGTACGCGGCAGGCCCCCGCACCCCCGGTACCGCAACAAGAGGAGAGACTGTGCCCCCTGTGCCCGAGGCCGCGACGGCCGCTCAAGCGACCGCGGTGGACGTGACCGCGCTCCTGGAGCGCGGCCGCACCCTGGCCACACCGGTACTGCGGGCGGCCGTCGACCGCCTGGCCCCTCCCATGGACACCGTGGCCGCCTACCACTTCGGCTGGATCGACGCCCAGGGCAACCCCGCCGACGGGGACGGCGGCAAGGCCGTGCGCCCCGCCCTCGCCGTGCTGTCCGCCGAGGTCACCGGCGCCCCCGCGGAGACCGGCATCCCCGGCGCCGTCGCCGTCGAACTGGTCCACAACTTCTCGTTGCTGCACGACGACCTGATGGACGGCGACGAGCAGCGCCGGCACCGCGACACCGTCTGGAAGGTGCACGGCCCCGCCCAGGCCATCCTGGTCGGCGACGCCCTGTTCGCCCTCGCCAACGAGATCCTGCTGGAACTCGGCACGGTCGAGGCGGGCCGCGCAACCCGCCGGCTGACCTCCGCCACCCGGGCCCTGATCGACGGTCAGGCGCAGGACATCTCCTACGAGCACCGCGACCGCGTCAGCGTCGAGGAGTGCCTGGAGATGGAGGGCAACAAGACCGGCGCGCTACTCGCCTGCGCCTCCTCCATCGGCGCGGTGCTCGGCGGTGCGGACGACCGTACCGCCGGCGCCCTGGAGAGGTACGGCTACCACCTCGGCCTGGCCTTCCAGGCCGTCGACGACCTCCTCGGCATCTGGGGCGACCCGGAGGCCACCGGCAAGCAGACCTGGAGCGATCTGCGCCAGCGCAAGAAGTCCCTGCCGGTCGTGGCCGCGCTTGCGGCGGGCGGCCCCGCCTCCACGCGGCTCGGCGAGATGCTCGCCGCCGACGCCAAGAGCAGCGACTTCGAGAACTTCTCCGAGGAGGAGTTCGCGGCCCGCGCCGCACTCATCGAGGAGGCGGGCGGCCGCGAGTGGACCGCCGACGAGGCGCGCCGCCAGTACACCATCGCCATCGAAGCCCTCGACGCCGTCGACATGCCCGACCAGGTACGGGCCCGGTTCGCGGCGCTCGCGGACTTCGTCGTAGTCCGAAAGAGATGATCACTATCGGTCGAATAACCCTCGCGTAGTCGCCGGCCGGTGTCGAGGGATGACGGACACCGGCCGACGGCGGACCCACAGCAGCACGACTCGCACGACTGCACGAAGGGGAAGCCATGACAGCGACGACCGACGGAAGCACCGGGGCACTGCCGCCCCGCGCTGCCTCGGCCAGCGAAGCCCACCTCACGACCCCCGTGGCGGCCGGGGTACCAGAAGCCGCCGCACGCGCCGTACAGCGCGCCACCGACTTCCTGCTGGCACAGCAGGATGCCGAGGGTTGGTGGAAGGGCGACCTCGAAACGAACGTCACCATGGACGCCGAGGACCTGCTGCTCCGTCAGTTCCTGGGCATCCGCGACGATGCGACGACCAGCGCCGCGGCGCTCTTCATCCGCGGTGAACAGCGCCCGGACGGCACCTGGGCCGCCTTCTTCGGCGGTCCGGGCGAACTGTCCACCACCATCGAGGCATACGTCGCCCTCCGGCTGGCCGGCGACGCGCCCGACGCACCGCACATGGCCCGGGCCGCCGCCTGGATCCGCGAGCGGGGCGGTATCGCCGCCGCCCGCGTGTTCACCCGGATCTGGCTGGCCCTGTTCGGCTGGTGGAAGTGGGAGGACCTGCCCGAACTCCCACCGGAACTCATCTACTTCCCGAAGTGGTTCCCGCTGAACATCTACAACTTCGGGTGCTGGGCGCGGCAGACCATCGTGCCGCTCACCGTCGTCTCGGCGAAACGCCCGGTGCGTCCGGCGCCGTTCGCGCTCGACGAGCTGCACACCGACCCGGCCCGCCCCAACCCGCCCCGGCCGCTCGCCCCGGCGGCGAGCTGGGACGGCCTGTTCCAGCGGCTCGACAAGGTCGTGCGCGGCTACCGCACGATCGCCTCCCGGCGCCTGCGCAGGGCCGCGATGAACTCGGCGGCCGGCTGGATCATCGAGCGCCAGGAGAACGACGGCTGCTGGGGCGGCATCCAGCCGCCGGCTGTGTACTCCGTCATCGCCCTGCACCTGCTGGGCTACGACCTGGAACACCCCGTGATGCGGGCCGGTCTTGAGTCGCTTGATCGTTACGCCGTGTGGCGCGAGGACGGCGCCCGGATGATCGAGGCGTGCCAGTCGCCGGTGTGGGACACCTGCCTGGCCACCATCGCCCTCGCCGACGCGGGCGTACCCGCCGACCACCCGCAGCTGGTCAAGGCCGCCGACTGGATGCTCGGCGAGGAGATCGTGCGGCCCGGCGACTGGTCCGTGCGGCGGCCCGGACTCCCGCCGGGCGGCTGGGCGTTCGAGTTCCACAACGACAACTACCCCGACACCGACGACACCGCCGAGGTGCTGCTGGCGCTGCGCCGGGTCAGGCACCACGACCCGGAACGGGTCGAGAAGGCCATCGGGCGCGGGGTGCGCTGGGAACTCGGCATGCAGTCGAAGAACGGCGCGTGGGGCGCCTTCGACGCCGACAACACCAGCCCGTTCCCCAACCGGCTGCCGTTCTGCGACTTCGGCGAGGTCATCGACCCGCCGTCGGCCGACGTCACCGCGCACGTCGTCGAGATGCTCGCGGTCGAGGGCCTGGCGAACGACCCGCGCACCCGGCGGGGCGTCGACTGGCTGCTGGCCGAACAGGAGCCGGACGGCTCATGGTTCGGACGCTGGGGCGTCAACTACGTCTACGGCACCGGATCCGTGGTACCCGCGCTGGTCGCGGCCGGACTGCCCGCCTCGCACCCGGCGATCAGGCGCGCCGTCGTCTGGCTGGAGTCGGTGCAGAACGACGACGGCGGCTGGGGCGAGGACCTGCGCTCCTACCATGACGCCAAGGGGTGGAGCGGCCGCGGCGCCTCGACCGCCTCACAGACCGCGTGGGCGCTGATGGCGCTGCTCGCTGCGGGGGAGAAGGACGCCAAGTCCGTGCGACGCGGCGTCCAGTGGCTCGCCGAGGCCCAGCGTGAGGACGGCTCGTGGGACGAGCCGTACTTCACGGGCACCGGCTTCCCCTGGGACTTCTCCATCAACTACCACCTCTACCGCCAGGTGTTCCCGCTCACCGCGCTCGGCCGGTACGTGCACGGCGAGCCCTTCGCCGACCGGGGCGCCGCTGCGGCCGGGCAGCCCCGCGCCGACGCAGAGGGGAGCTGATGGACGCCCAGCCCGCCCCGGCACCGCTGCTGATCGCCTGCGCGCTCGGCATCGAGCACCTCGCCCTGCGCGCCGGTGAACGCGGTGGCGCGGGCGGGCCGGTCACCGTACTGCGCACCGGTATGGGGCCCAAGGCGGCGGAGCGCTCCGTCGCCCGGCTGCTGGCCGATCCCGCGCTCGCCGGGGCCGCGGTCCTCGCGACCGGCTTCTGCGCGGGACTCGCCCCCGGCATGCACCCCGGCGACCTGGTCGTCGCCGAGGAGACCCGGGACCCGCGCGGCGACGTCCCCTGCGTCGGGACCGAACTGCTCGTGAAGGAACTCGTGCGCACCGTGCCGGGGCGCACCGTCCACACCGGCCCGCTCACCGGCTCCGACCACGTGGTCCGCGGCCACGAGCGGTCCGACCTGCTCGCCACCGGCGCGATCGCGGTCGACATGGAGTCGGCTGCCACACTGCTGAGCGCCGTCCGCGCGGGCGAGCGCCCTGTTGCGGCCGTCCGGGTGGTCGTGGATGCTCCAGAACATGAACTCGTCCGGATTGGCACGGTACGCGGTGGAATATCCGCTTTCCGTGTTCTTCGTTCCGTACTTCCCGCATTTTTTGAATGGCACCGTTCTTTGCTGCTCCCTCGGAGGTGAGCCAGATGGCCATGCCCCTGCGCCAGTCCATCAAGGTCGCTACATACCTGGCTGAACAGAAGATCCGCAGGCGGGACAAGTTCCCGCTCATCGTCGAGCTGGAGCCGCTGTTCGCCTGCAACCTCAAGTGCGAGGGCTGCGGCAAGATCCAGCATCCGGCCGGCGTCCTCAAGCAGCGCATGCCGGTGGCCCAGGCCGTCGGCGCGGTGCTGGAGTCCGGTGCGCCGATGGTGTCCATCGCCGGCGGCGAGCCCTTGATGCATCCTCAGATCGACGAGATCGTGCGTCAGTTGGTCGCCAAGCGGAAATACGTGTTCCTGTGCACCAACGCGATGCTGTTGCGCAAGAAGATGGACAAGTTCACCCCCTCGCCCTACTTCGCCTTCGCCGTGCACATCGACGGGCTGCGCGAGCGGCACGACGAATCCGTTGCGAAGGAAGGCGTGTTCGACGAGGCCGTGGCGGCGATCAAGGAGGCCAAGCGGCGCGGCTTCCGGGTCACCACCAACTCGACCTTCTTCAACACGGACACCCCGCAGACCATCGTCGAGGTGCTCAACTTCCTCAACGACGACCTCAAGGTCGACGAGATGATGATCTCGCCCGCCTACGCCTACGAGAAGGCCCCGGACCAGGAGCACTTCCTCGGCGTCGAGCAGACCCGCGAACTGTTCAAGAAGGCGTTCTCGGGCGGCAACCGGCTGCGCTGGAGGCTCAACCACTCCCCGCTCTTCCTGGACTTCCTGGAGGGCAAGGTCGACTTCCCGTGCACCGCCTGGGCGATCCCCAACTACTCTCTGTTCGGCTGGCAGCGTCCCTGCTACCTGATGAGCGACGGCTATGTGCCGACGTACCGCGAACTGATCGAGGAGACCGACTGGGACAAGTACGGCCGGGGCAAGGACCCGCGCTGCGCCAACTGCATGGCGCACTGCGGCTACGAGCCCACCGCCGTGCTCGCCACCATGGGCTCCCTCAAGGAGTCGCTGCGCGCCATGCGCGAGACGGTCTCCGGGAACCGGGAGTGACCCGATGACCGCCATCTCCCTGGGCGTCCCCGAGATCCCGCCCCGGCCGATCGCCGAGCGTCGGCTCAGCCGGCAGATCCAGGTCGGTTCGGTGGCGGTGGGTGGGGATGCGCCGGTGTCGGTGCAGTCGATGACGACGACGCGT
>NZ_JBIALO010000041.1:0-73201 GCF_042873595.1 Streptomyces sp. NPDC004629
TCTGGCACAACGACAAAACCGGACAGCCGATCAAGCGGTCACTGACCGCCTACGATCACTGACCGCAACCACACCCCTTGGACTCACTCATCTAGGCCGGGGGGGCCGCGTACGGTGCGTGGTAGGGGTCGGGGTCGCGAGGGCCGAACAGTGCTGTCAGGCCGAGGTGCACCACCAGCGCGGCCACGGGCCACGCGAGCAGCACCCCCGCCGCGCCCAGCTTCAGCGGGGCCGAGAAGGTCACGCCCTTGCCGACGGCCTTCGCATGCGCGATCACGTCCTGGGTGGGTCCGAGCCACACCCCGAGCCGCCAGGCCAGCAGCGAACCGAGCAGCCCGCCGACGGCCAGCCCCACCACGAGCGGTATCCCGCCGCGCCGCCGCACCAGGAAGACGACAACCGCGCTGACCACACCGAAGGCCAGGGCCAGCAGCGTGAACGTGCCGTCGACGCCGATCGCCTGCTCCCCCTCGCTGTCCTTCAGGTAGACCACCCAGTTCTTGGCCACCTGGTCCCCGACCAGCGGCACATGAGGGGCAAGCCGCCACCACAGCAGGCCGAGCAGCACCCCGCACAGCGCCACCGCAACGGTGACCACCACGCCCTCGCGCACTTCGGACTTCATCCCGGGACCGTCCTGTTCGTACGCGCCGCCCGCCGCGCCGTCGGGCGGCGCCTGCCAGGCCTGGTGCGGGGACTGGTCGGGTGGCGGCGGAGGCGGAGTCAGCGGTGCGGTCACTCTGACATCGTGCCAGGCCGGCCTGTGCGGCGCGTCATCGGACGGCGGCCCGACGGTACGCCCAGGTGGCCACGGCCAGCGAAATCACCCCGACCCCGGCGCACACTCCCAGGTCAGCGAGGACGAGGGCCCAGTCGGGGCCGTCCCCGAAGGTCCGCGCATAGGCCTCGACGCCGTAGGTGGACGGCAGCAGATCACGGGCCAGCCGGACGATCTCCGGCATCCGGTCCGGCGGCAGCACGCCCAGCAACAGCGCCGCCGACATGCCCAACTGTCCGAGCAGGGTGGCCAGTTCGGGCCGCGGCGCGAGCAGTCCGCAGGCCGCCCCGAGCCCGGCGAGCGCGGCTCCGGCGAGCGGGATCACCGCGAGCAGGATCCACAGATTCGTCAGCGGCAGCCCGAACAGGAGACAGCCGAACACGGCGGTCACCAGGGTCCCCGGCACGGTGAAGGACGCGTACGCGGCCGCCGCGCCAAGCACCACCGCCGCGGGCGGCACCGGCAGCGTGGCGTAGTGGTCGAGCCCGCCGCTGGCCCGCAGCTGCCCGAAGTACTGGGCGAGCAGATTGAGCGCCACATAGGCGACGACCACGATCGACGAACCGGCCACCACGGACTGCGCCTCGCCGCGGGTGTCCACCACCCCGCGCATCATGATCATGATGCCGACCGACTGGAAGGTCGCGACGAACAGCAGCGGGATCCGCGCCACCCGGGCCCGGGACAGCTGGGCCCGGTAGACGGCGATCAGCGACGGCCACAGCCGCGCCCGCGGTCCGAGCCGGGCCGGGCCACCGGCCGGGTCCGCCACGGTCGGGGCACTGCCCGCCGGCACCTTCACGGGTGTGACGCTCACGTCGTGCTGCTCCTCTTCCCTCCGACGCCCGGGTCCCCCACGGCGGCCGGGCCGCCCCACGGGGACCGTACGGACGCGACGGCCCCGGCGCTCAACGTGCGCACCATGCTGCTCGGGGTCCCGGTCATGCTTTCACCAGCCCCTGCCGCGCGGCGCCGCCCAGCGCCAGGTACACGTCCTCCAGGCTGGGCGTGGCGAGTGTGAAGTCGTCCAGGGCGGCGAACGCGGCCCCGCCGGTCACCGTGGCGACGACCGCCCGGGCCTCCTCGGGCCCCAGTCGCAGCGTCCAGCGGCGGCCGGACTGAACGGCCTGGTCCCGCAGCACGGCGACCTCGGGCACCTCCAGCGGCGCCCGCTCCCGCCAGACCAGCTCGACCCGCACCTCGCCGGCCACCCGCTCCTTGAGTCCGGCGGGGGTGTCGCAGGCGATGACCCGGCCCCGGTCGAGGACGGCGACCCGGTCGAGGACGGTCTCGGCCTCGATGACGTTGTGGGTGACCAGCAGCACGGTCGCGCCGTGCTCGGCGCGCCGCCGGTCGACGGCCGCCCACACCGCGCGCCGGGCCACCGGGTCCATGCCGGTGGTCGGCTCGTCGAGGACGAGCAGCGGGCGCTCGCCGACCAGCGCGGCGGCGAAGCAGGCGAGCCGCCGCTGCCCGCCGGACAGCTTCTTCAGGGCCCGCCCGGCGATCGGGGCGAGCCCCAGTTCGTCCAGCACGGCGTCCCGCTCGGCGCGGGCCTGCCGCACGTCGAGGCCGCGCAGCCGCCCGGTGGTCTCGGCGGCGAGGGACACGGTCAGCTCGTCGAGGGCGGTGGACTCCTGGCCGAGGTAGGCGAGGATGCGGGCGGCCCGCTCGGGGTGGCGCACGATGTCGTGGCCGAGGATCTCGACGCTGCCGTAGTCCGGCCTGAGCAGTCCGGTCACCTGCCGCACCAGGGTGGACTTGCCGGCCCCGTTCGGCCCGAGCAGTCCGAAGATCTCGCCGCGCCGGACGTCCAGCTCCACCCCGTCGGTGGCCCGTACCTCGGGCGTCCCGGCGGCGCCGCGCCGTCCGCGCACCGCCGGATAGGTCTTGGTCAGTCCGCGCACCGCGCACACGACGTCATCCCGGTGCCGAAGTGCCTGTGCCGCGCGCGTCATCACAAGGGACGAGCCTAAGGGGTGCGCGGCGCCCGCTCTGCGTTGGGGGCCGTCGGCTCGGCCCGCTCCCCGCCGGGGCCGTGCTCGGCGGCGGTCCGTACGTCGATCTCCCGCCAGAACCCCGCCCGGATGGCGTAACGGTCGTGCTCGTCGATCTGGTCGTCCTTGTGGGCGAGGAGCCCGAAGCGGGCCGCGTACCTGAGCAGCTCGCCGTCGATGCGGTGCGGGACCCGCGGGTACATGCCGGACAGCTTCTGCAGATGGCCCGGATCACCGAGGCGGGACATCCAGCGCCGGGCGAAGACCTGCCCGACCTCGTAGGGGTCGCCGCCGACCGTCGTGATGTCCTCCTCCCGGTCGGCCCAGCGCTGCTCGGCCGTGGTCAGCTGCGCCAGCGTCGGCATGGAGGCGGCGTCGGGGGACTCGGCCGGGACGCCGGGCCGGTCCACCCAGCCCTTGTCGGAGGACCAGCGCAGGGTCGCGGTCGCGGGGTGCTGGACGGCCTGGGCGCCGGGGGCGCGCAGCGCGGCGAGGTCCTTGGGGGTGGGTACGCCCTTGGCCGCGGGCACCCGCTCCGGCGCGCCGTCCTGCGCCGTCCCGGCCGCCGGGGCACGTTCGGCGTCCTCGGCGGCGGGCGGTTCGGCGGCGGTGAGCGCGGACTCGGGCAGCGGCGCGGAGAGGATCGCGGCGATCTCGGGCCGGGGCGCGGGCGGCGGTGCGCAGATGCCGGTGAGTTCCTTGGCGCGTACGGCCTTGGTGATCCACGTACGGTCGAGGACGCGCCGCTCGTCGGCCTCGGCGACCAGGTCCTCGGACTGGTTGTAGTCGCCGTCGGCGGCCTGTACGGCCCACAGGTGGACGGCGACGCCGTGCTCCTTGGCGGCCATCATGCCCGGCAGCAGGTCGCCGTCGCCGGTGACCAGGACGACGTCGGAGCAGGCGCGGTTGCGGGCCAGTTCCGTCAGCTCGGCGTGCATGGCCGCGTCCACGCCCTTCTGCGCCCAGCGTCCGTCGCTGCGGGTGAGGGCGCCGAGCCGGACGGTGACGCGGGGCATCACGCGCAGCCGGCGGTGTTCGGGCTGCGGGACCCGGTCGGGGGCGCCGTCGAACCAGTAGATGCGCAGCAACGGCCGTTCCGTGTCGGCCTCGGCGCGTTCGCGCAGCGCCTGGATGAGCGCGGCATGGTCGACGGTGATGCGGGAGCGGGAGGGCTCACCGGCGAGGAGACTGGCGGCGGCCCCCAGCAGATACCCAGCGTCCACCAGGACGATGCAGCGGTCCACGCGACTCACCCTCTTCCCGGGAGGTTTGCTTCAGGCTGTGCTTCGAGTCTGCCCGACCACGCGGGGGTTAACGGCTCGAACTCGATCTTCGGCGTGGCGTATCCGGGTCGTTTGCTCCGAGCCGCCCTGTCACAGACGGTAATTATCCGAAACGCGACTGTTGTCAGCCTATGTGAATCTGATGGCGGCCCTGACCCCTAGTTCCCCACAGGAGGCAGATCACCATGGCCAAGAACAAGAACCGCAAGCAGGCCGGCCCGCAGAACCGCGCCGCGCAGGGCGAGCAGGCCCAGCAGCAGTCGCCGCGGACGACGACGGAGTCCCACGAGGCGTCGATGACGCACGCCCAGGGCGGCCCGGCGGATGGTGCCCGTAAGCAGAAGAAGAGCTTCGGCCACAACTGACGCTCGCCGGCTCGGACTCGCACGGCCCGACGGGGCCGTTGAGACCCAGGCACGCGAGGGGCGCACCCTGAGCGGGTGCGCCCCTCGTCGGCTGGTGCGGGCCGCCGGGCCCGCCGCGCGGTCCGCCGCGGCGGACCGCGCGGCGGGACGTCAGCCGGCCAGGCAGGACGGACCGAGCAGCACCTTCAAGTCGCCGAACAGCGCCGGATCCGGCTTCACCCGGTGCCGGTCGAGGCGCAGCACCGTCGTCTTGCGCGGGCCCTGGAGCTTGATCCGGACCTCGCTGTCGCCCCTGTGGTGACTGAGGATCTCGCCGAGGCGGCTGACCATCGGCGGGGTCACCTTGAGCGCCGGGATGGTGAGCACCACGGGCGCGTTGGTGCCCGCGTTGGACAGGTCCGGGACCATCAGCTCCATCGCGACGAGCCGCGGCACGTCCTCACGCTTGTCGAGCCGGCCCTTGACGAACACCACGGCGTCCTCGACGAGTTGGGTCGACACCAGCTGGTACGTGGCCGGGAAGAACATGCACTCGATGGAGCCCGCCAGATCCTCCACCGTGGCGATCGCCCAGGCGTTGCCCTGCTTGGTCATCTTGCGTTGCAGGCCCGAGATGATGCCGCCGATGGTGACGACGGCGCCGTCCGCGTGCTCGCCTCCGGTGAGCTGGGCGATGCCCGCGTCGGCCTTGTCGGACAGCACGTGCTCCAGGCCGAAGAGCGGGTGGTCGGAGACGTAGAGACCGAGCATCTCCCGCTCCTGGGCGAGCAGATAGGTCTTTTCCCACTCGTCGGTGGTGAACTCCACGTCGAGGCCGAAGCCGGGCTCGCTGCCGGTGTCCTCGCCCATCCCGCCGAAGAGGTCGAACTGGCCCTCGGCCTCCTTGCGCTTGACCGCGACCACGTTGTCGATCATCGGCTCGTACTGCGCGGTGAGGCCCTTGCGGGTGTGGCCCATCGTGTCGAAGGCGCCCGCCTTGATGAGCGATTCCGTGGTGCGCTTGTTGCACACCACCGCGTCGACCTTGTCGAGGTAGTCGGGGAAGGAGGCGTACTTCCCCTTGGCCTTGCGGCACTTGATGATCGACTCGACCACGTTCGTGCCGACGTTGCGCACCGCGGAGAGGCCGAAGAGGATCACGTCGTCGCCCTGCGCGGCGAAGTTCGACTCGGACTCGTTGACGTTCGGCGGGAGCACCTTGATGCCCATGCGGCGGCACTCGTTGAGGTAGACCGCCGACTTGTCCTTGTCGTCCTTGACGGAGGTCAGCAGCCCGGCCATGTACTCGGCCGGGTAGTTCGCCTTCAGGTACGCGGTCCAGTACGAGACCAGTCCGTACGCGGCGGAGTGCGCCTTGTTGAACGCGTAGCCGGCGAACGGGACCAGCACGTCCCACAGGGCCTGGATGGCCTCGTCGCTGTAGTCGTTCTTGCGGGCGCCGGCCTGGAAGATGGTGAAGTTCTTCGCCAGTTCCTCGGGCTTCTTCTTGCCCATGACGCGGCGGAGGATGTCGGCCTCGCCGAGCGAGTAGCCCGCGATGATCTGGGCGGCCTTCTGCACCTGCTCCTGGTAGACGATCAGGCCGTAGGTGACGTCCAGGACCTCCTTGAGCGGTTCCTCAAGCTCCGGGTGGATCGGCGTGATCTCCTGCTGGCCGTTCTTGCGCAGCGCGTAGTTGGTGTGCGAGTTCATGCCCATCGGGCCCGGCCGGTACAGGGCGGACACGGCGGAGATGTCTTCGAAGTTGTCCGGCTTCATCAGGCGCAGCAGCGAGCGCATCGGGCCGCCGTCGAACTGGAAGACGCCGAGGGTGTCGCCGCGCTGGAGCAGGTCGAAGGTCTTCGGGTCGTCGAGCGGGAGGCCGAGGAGGTCGATGTCGACGCCCTTGTTGGCCTTCACCATCTTGACGGCGTCGTCCATGATCGTGAGGTTGCGCAGGCCCAGGAAGTCCATCTTCAGCAGGCCGAGCGACTCACAGCTCGGGTAGTCCCACTGCGTGATGGTCACGCCGTCCGTGTGCCGCACCCACACCGGGACGTGCTCGGTGATGGTCTCGCTGGACATGATCACGCCGGCGGCGTGCACGCCCATCTGCCGCACCAGGCCCTCCACACCGCGCGCGGTGTCGATGACCTTCTTCACGTCCGGCTCGTTCTCGTACATCCCGCGGACCTCGCCCGCCTCCGAGTAGCGGGGGTGCTGCGAGTCGGTGATGCCGGACAGCGGGATGCCCTTGCCGAGGACATCGGCGGGCATGGCCTTGGTGATCCGGTCGCCCATCGCGTACGGGTAGCCGAGCACGCGCGCGGAGTCCTTGATCGCGTTCTTGGCCTTGATGGTGCCGTAGGTGCCGATCATGGCGACCTTGTCGGCTCCGTACTTCTCCGTCACGTACCTGATCACCTCGACGCGCCGGCGCTCGTCGAAGTCGATGTCGACGTCGGGCATCGAGATGCGCTCGGGGTTGAGGAACCGCTCGAAGATCAGGCCGTGCGGGATCGGGTCGAGGTCGGTGATGCCGAGCGCGTACGCGACGATGGAGCCGGCCGCGGAGCCGCGGCCGGGGCCGACCGCGATGCCGTTGTTCTTGGCCCACATGATGAAGTCGGCGACCACGAGGAAGTAGCCCGGGAACCCCATCTGGATGATGACGTCCATCTCGTACTCGGCCTGCTTCTGGCGGTCCTCGGGGACGCCGCCGGGGAAGCGGCGCGCCATGCCGCGGCGGACCTCCTCCTGGAACCAGGTGACCTCGGTGTAGCCCTCGGGGATGTCGAACTTGGGCATGAGGTCGCGCTTTTCGAACATGCCCGAGGTGTCGATCTGCTCGGCCACCAGCAGCGTGTTGCGGCAGCCCTCCTGCCAGGCGTCCGAGGAGTCGATGGCGTACATCTCGTCCGTGGACTTCAGGTAGTAGCCGGTGCCGTCGAACTTGAAGCGGTCGGGGTCGGAGAGGTTCTTGCCGGTCTGGATGCACAACAGGGCGTCGTGGGCGGTCGCCTCGTGCGCGTACGTGTAGTGCGAGTCGTTGGTGACCAGCGGGGGGATGCCGAGCTTCCGGCCGATCTCCAGGAGGCCGTCGCGGACCCGGCGCTCGATGTCGATGCCGTGGTCCATCAGCTCCAGGAAGTAGCGGTCCTTGCCGAAGATCTCCTGGTACTCGGCGGCCGACTTCAGGGCCTCGTCGTACTGGCCGAGGCGCAGCCGGGTCTGGAGTTCGCCGGACGGACAGCCGGTGGAGGCGATCAGGCCCTCCGACCACTGGGCGATGGTCTCCTTGTCCATGCGGGGCCACTTCTGCAGCCAGCCCTCGGCGTACGCGTCCGAGGAGAGCCGGAAGAGATTGTGCAGGCCCGTCCTGTTCGCCGCCCAGATCGTCTTGTGGGTGTAACCGCCGGAACCGGAGACGTCGTCCCGTTTCTGGTGCGGCTGGCCCCACTGGATCTTGCGCTTGTTGCGCCGTGACTCCGGGGCGACGTACGCCTCGATGCCGATGATCGGGGTGACCCCGGCCTTCTTCGCGGAGTGGAAGAAGTCGTACGCCCCGTGGAGGTTGCCGTGGTCGGACATGGCGATGTGGGTCATGCCCATCTCATTGCAGGCGTTGAACATGTCCTTGAGCCGCGCGGCACCGTCCAGCAGCGAGTACTGGGTGTGGACGTGCAGGTGCGTGAAGGGCGGCTTCGACACGGTTTCGGCCTCCAAAGGAAACAATCGTCGACGATCTTCCGATCGGCTGCGGACGGTCCGGGGGGACAGCGTCGAAGTCTATGCCTCGGCACTGACACCCGACGGGCTCCCCCGCGTACCTTCATCCCGAGAGCACGGGCACTCCCCCGACCCGTCGCACGTTGCCGGGAGGGAGGAAGATCCGTCCCCATGACACGCACCATCCGCACCAGGAGGCACCCAGCGATGTCGGTCCCCCAGCTCAACGACGAGCAGCGCGGCGAGGAGATCCTCACCGTCTTCGACACCGCCTTCGGCGAGCTGCTGGCCGCCGACCCGGCCGCGTTCCGCGTGAAGTTCCGGAAGATGGCGGCCTCGGCGTTCGCGTTCTACCGGGGCACGGCGTGCCTCTTCTACCACGACCTCGACGCCGAGCACGCCGAGCGGGCCGCCGGCCGGATACTCGCCGGGCCGTACCTGGACGAGCGCACCTCGCGCGTGTGGATCCACGGGGACCTGCACGCGGAGAACTTCGGCACCTACATGGACTCCAACGGCCGCCTGGTCTTCAACGTCAACGACTTCGACGAGGCGTACGTCGGCCCGTTCACCTGGGACCTGAAGCGCTTCTCCGCCTCCATCGCCCTCATCGGGTACGCGAAGGCGCTCAGCGACGAACAGATCACCGACCTGGTCGCCGTGTACGCTTCCGCCTACCGCGAGCGCATCCACGCCCTGGCCACCGGCGCCAAGCGCGACGAGGTGCCGCCCTTCACGCTGGACACGGCGCAGGGCCCATTGCTCGACGCGCTGCGTGACGCGCGCTCGCTGACCCGCTTCGAGCTGCTGGACTCCATGACCGAGATCCGCGACTTCGAGCGCCGCTTCGCGCCCGGCGGCGGCTCCATCGAGCTGGACGCGGCGACCCGCTACAAGGTCCTCGCCGCCTTCGACGGCTATCTGGAGACGCTGCCGGAGTCGTCGCTGGAGCGCCCGGACTCGTACCGCGTGAAGGACGTCGTGGGGCGGCGCGGCATCGGCATCGGCTCGGCCGGGCTGCCGTCGTACAACATCCTCCTGGAGGGCAACAGCGACGCCCTGGAGAACGACGTCGTGATCTACATCAAGCAGGCGCAGACCCCGGCCGTCTCCCGCCATGTCACCGACCCGGCGATCCGCGGCTACTTCCAGCACGAGGGTCACCGCACGGTGATCTCCCAGCGTGCCCTGCAGGCGCACGCCGACCCGTGGCTGGGCTGGACCGAGCTGGACGGCGCGGGCCAGCTGGTCGCGGAGGTCTCGCCGTACGCCGTGGACCTGGACTGGGGCGACATCGACGACCTGGAGGAGATCGCCTCCGTCGTCGCCGACCTGGGCCGGGCCACCGCGACGATGCACGCCGCGGCGGACGACACCTCCGGCGAGTCCCTGGTGCCGTTCTCCACGGAGCGGGCCATCGACGCGGCGATCGCGGCCGACGAGGACGGCTTCTCGGCCCTGCTGACCGACTTCGCCCACCGCTACGGCGCACGCGCGCGTGCCGACCACCAGATCTTCGTCGACCTGTTCCGCAACGGCCGGATCCCGGGGCTGTGACCAGTGGCATTCACAGGCACCCTTTAGGGGTCTCTTACATGAGTACGTGACAGACTCTCCACCGCTATGGACATATCCGGGACCCAGCTCAGAGCCGTGCGCGCGGCGCTGTTCACGGCCTTCGTCGTGACGCTCAGCACCGCGTCGCACGTGCTGCTGTCACAGGTCCCGCTGCCGCTGCCCACGGTGGCCGCGGTCGCCGCCGCCGTCTTCGTGACCGCGTACGCGCTGGCGGGCCGCGAACGCGGCTTCGGCCATATCGCGGCCCTGCTGATTCCGCTGGAGCTGGCCGCCGACACGGTGTTCACCACCGGCCAGCACGCCTGCTACGGCCGGGCCGGCGGCCCGGTCGCCGGCCCGCTGCGCGCGGTGGGGCTTGACGTGCTGTGCCAGGGCGGCACCGTGGGCGCCCCGCTGGCCCAGGTGACCGGCGGCCCCGGCCGCGCTGCCGCGCTGCTCGCGCACGCCGATCCGGCCGCCGCCTGGCTGCTGCTCGCCGCGCATGTCTGCGTGGGGCTCCTGGCGGCCTGCTGGCTGCGCCGCGGCGAGCGGGCGCTGGCGCAGTTGCTGCGCGCCGTCGCCGCCACCACGTTCCGGCCACTGCTGCTGGCGGCGGCCGCGGTGGCGGTGGTGGTGCGGCTCGTTCCGGCGCGCCGGCTGCCGCGCCCCGCGCCGCGGGCGGCCGCCGCCCGCGACCGGCTTCTCGTGCACTCCCTGGGACGGCGTGGACCGCCGTGCTCGTGCCCCCCGGCCCCGTCGGGCTCTTCGGCCTTCGCCTGAGCGAGGCCGCCGGCCCGTCGCAGCGGACCGGGCACAGCCGAGCACCAGAAGTCCCTCATACGTATCCCGCGTACGACATGTGCGCGTCCCACATGGAGATCATCAATATGAGCAAGCGGAACAGCCAGACGGCGAAGACGGCGGCCCGGGAGCGGCTGCGCGAGGAACGCGAGCGGCAGGCCAAGCGCGCCAAGGTCAGGCGGCAACTCGTCGTGGCCTGCTCGGTGGTGGCCGTACTCGCCGCCGCGGGCGGCATAGGTTACGCCGTCGTCCAGGCCAACAAGCCCAGCCACTGGGAGGCCCAGAAGGACGACAAGGTCGTCGCCCCGGCCAACACCACCGGCACCGACGGCACCACCGTGGAGATCGGCAAGAGCAGCGCGAAGAAGACCCTCAAGGTCTTCGAGGACCCGCGCTGCCCGATCTGCGCCCAGTTCGAGCAGACCGTCGGTTCGACCCTGAAGAAGGACGTCGACGACGGCAAGTTCAAGGTCCAGTTCATCGGCGGCACGTTCATCGACGGTGACTCGCTGGGCAAGGGCAAGGTCGGCAGCAACGGCGAGGGCTCCAAGAACGCGATGAGCGCCATGGGCGCCGCGCTGAACGTCAGCCCGGAGGCGTTCCTCGACTACAAGGCGGCTCTCTACTCGGCGAAGTGGCACCCGCAGGAGACCGACGACAAGTTCAAGAGCGACGACTACCTCATCGAGGTCGCGGACACCGTGCCGGCGCTGAAGGGCAACACCAAGTTCCAGGACGCGGTGAAGAACGGCACCTACGACGCCTGGGCCCTCGCCATGTCGAAGACCTTCGACACCAACAAGGACGGCGTGACGGGCACCCCGAGCCTCGTCATGGACGGCAAGATCCTCACCGCCGACAGCCAGGGCAGCCCGCCCATGACGGTGGACGACTTCAACCGTGTGGTGGACGCCGCCCTCAAGGGCTGACGCCCGGCCGGATCTGACCCCCGGATGAAGAGCGGGCGAACTTCCCCCGTTCGCCCGCTCCCGTTCGTACCGATCAGTAACCTGATCGGTCGTGACCAGTCGACACAGAGCATCCGAGGGCCCCAACTCCCCCTCGCCACGCCGCCGTACGGTCGTCAAGGCCGCCGCGGCCACCGCCGGCGCGGCCATAGCCGCCGCGCCGCTCACCGCGGCGCTGCCCGCCCGGGCCGCCGCGCAGGCCCCCGCCTTCCTGCACGGCGTCGCCTCCGGCGACCCTCTGCCCGACGGCATCCTGCTGTGGACCCGGGTGACCCCGGTCGCCGATGCCGTCCCCGGCTCCGGCGTCGGCCCGGACACCGAGGTCAGCTGGGTCGTCGCCCAGGACAAGGCCCTGCTGGACGTCGTCGCCCGGGGCTCCACGACCGCGACGGCAGCGGCCGACCACACCGTCAAGGCCGACATCCGCGGCCTGAGGCCGGGCACCGACTACTGGTTCCGCTTCTCGGCCGGCGGCACCGACTCCCCGGTGGCGCGCACCCGCACCGCGCCGGCGGCGGACGCGACCGTCACGGGCCTGCGCTTCGGCGTGGTCTCCTGCTCCAACTGGGAGGCCGGCCACTTCGCCGCCTACCGCCACCTCGCGGCGCGCGGCGACCTGGACGCCTGGCTGCACCTCGGCGACTACCTCTACGAATACGGGTCCGGCGACTACGGGACCCGCGGCAGGGTCGTCCGCCCGCACACACCCACGCACGAGATCATCACGCTCGCCGACTACCGCGCCCGGCACGGCACGTACAAGACCGACCCCGATCTGCGGGCCCTGCACCAGCGGGCGCCGGTCATCGCGATCTGGGACGACCACGAGTTCGCCAACGACGCCTGGTCCGGCGGCGCCGAGAACCACACCGAGGGCGCCGAGGGCACCTGGAGCGCCCGGCAGGCGGCCGCCCGGCAGGCCTACTTCGAGTGGATGCCGGTACGCCCGGCCACCGAGGGCACCACCTACCGCCGGCTGCGCTTCGGCAGACTCGCCGACCTGTCCCTGCTCGATCTGCGCTCCTTCCGCTCGCAGCAGGTGGCCACGGGCAGCGGTTCGGTGGACGACCCCGACCGTACGATCACGGGCCGCGCGCAACTCGACTGGCTGAAGGCCGGGTTGAAGGCCTCCGACACCACCTGGCGGCTGGTCGGCAACTCGGTGATGATCGCGCCGTTCGCGGTCGGTTCGCTGACCGCGGACCTGCTCAAGCCGCTCGCCAAGCTGCTCGGGCTGCCCCAGGAGGGGCTCGCCCTCAACACCGATCAGTGGGACGGCTACACCGACGACCGCCGCGAACTCCTCGCCCATCTGCGCTCGCACGCGATCCGCAACACGGTCTTCCTCACCGGCGACATCCACATGGCCTGGGCCAACGACGTGCCCGTGGACGCCGGGACCTACCCGCTGTCGCCGTCGGCCGCCACCGAGTTCGTGGTCACCTCGGTCACCTCCGACAACCTCGACGACATCGTGAAGGTCCCCGAGGGCACCGTCTCGGCGATCGCCGCGCCGATCATCCGCGCGGCCAATCGGCACGTCCACTGGGTCGACACCGACCGCCACGGCTACGGCGTGCTGGACCTCACCGCCGACCGCGCGCAGATGGACTACTACACCCTGTCCGACCGCACCGCCGCGGACGCGACCTCCTCCTGGGCGCGCTCGTACCGCACGCGCAGCGGCACCCAGAAGGTCGAGCGCAGCTACGACCCGGTGTAGCCGCGGACTACAGAGCGTCGAGGAAGCCGAGCGCCACCCGCCAGGTGGCCTCGGCCGCCTCCTCGTCGTAGTCCGGCAGCCCGGGGTCGGTGTACAGATGGCCGGCCCCGGCGTATCGGTACACCTCGACGTCCGCGCCCGCCCTGCCCATCTGCAGATACCAGGCGCTCAGCCAGTCGTCCGTCTCGAACGGGTCCGGCTCGGCCACGTGCAGCTGGACCGGCAGGCCGTCCACCGAGACGCCCGGCGCGAGGTCCGACGTGCCGTGCAGGAGCAGCAGTCCGCGCGCCTTCTCGTCGCCGAGGGCCAGGGTCTGCGCGAGGGAGGCGCCGAGCGAGAACCCGGCGTACACCAGCCCGCGCTCCGAGTAGGGGGCCGCCGCCAGCACGGCCCGCTTCAGCAGCTCGTCCTTGCCGATCTCGTCCTTGCAGGCCATGCCCTCCTCGACCGTCTCGAACGTGCGCCCCGCGAAGAGGTCCGGAGTCCACACCTCGTGCCCGGCGGCCCGCAACCGGTCGGCCGCGGCGCGCACCGCCGGTCTGAGGCCGTAGGTCGAGTGAAAGAGCATGATGTTCATGCCGCCATCGTGCCAGCCGGGTACGACAACGCCACACGGCCGGATCCCTCCCGTCACCGATCCGCAGGTTCAGGGCCGCCGGAGCCGGTTACGTTCTCAGGCATGGAAAACGTGCTCCGCCCCCTGATCGTGGTCGGTGGCTGTGTCGTTCTGACCCTGCTCATCGGCTGGGCCACGGACCTGCTGCTGCGCAAGGCCGACGCACGGCACCACGAGACCCCGCTGTGGGGCCTGCTGCGCCGCGGCCGGATCCCGTACCAGCTGGTGCTGGCCGCGGCCCTGCTCAGGGGCTCCTACGAACCGGCCCGCCTGCTGCCGGACCACAGGGTCGCCGTGGGCAGGACGCTGACCCTGGTGCTGATCGGGTCGGCGGCCTGGCTGGTGGTGCGGATCGCGGCGGCGATCGTCGAGACCTCCTACTCCCGCTACGCCCGCGTGCACCGCGATCCGGCCCGGGTCCGCCGGGTGCGCACACAGGTGTCGCTGATCATGCGCGTGGTGGCCGCCGTGGTCGGCGTGATGGCCGCGGCGGCGATGCTGCTGACGTTCCCGGCGATGCGCGCGGCCGGCGCCTCGCTGCTGGCCTCGGCCGGCATCCTCGGCATCGTCGCCGGTGTCGCCGCCCAGTCCACGCTGGCCAATCTGTTCGCGGGGCTGCAGATCGCGTTCGGCGACATGGTGCGGCTCGGCGATGTGGTCGTCGTGGACGGCGAGTGGGGCACCGTCGAGGAGATCACGCTGACCTTCCTGACCGTGCGGACCTGGGACGAGCGCCGGATCACCATGCCGGTGTCGTACTTCACCTCCAAACCGTTCGAGAACTGGTCGCGCGGCACGCCGCAGATGACCGGCATCGTCTACTGGCACCTGGACCACTCGGCGCCGCTGGAGGCGATGCGGGAGAAGCTGCGCGACATCCTGCGCGCGTGCCCGGCCTGGGACGGCCGCGCGTGCAACCTCGCGGTCACCGACGCGACGCCGAACACCATCCAGGTCCGTGCCCTGGTGACCGCCAAGGACTCGGACGACGTGTGGACGGTCCGGGTCACGGTGCGCGAGCAGATGATCCGCTGGCTGGGCGCGGAGCACCCGTACGCGCTGCCCCGGGTGAACACGGCGGACGCGGTGCAGCCGCCGGGCGGTATCCCCGCCCAGGACGGCCCGGCCGCGCGGCGGGCGCACGAGCCGCCACGGACGGACCGAGGGTGACCTCGTCGGCCGGCGGCCGCGCCGGGTCGGTCAGTGGCCGCGTTCCGCACCTCCGTTGACCTGGACGATCTGGGACGTGATGTGTGCGGCGCCCGGCGAGGCCAGCCAGTGCAGGGTGGCCGCGACATCCCCCGGGGTGCCGGCCCGGCCGGTGGACGTCTCGGCGATCAGCCGCTCCCGTCTCGCCTCCTCGATCGCCTCACCGAAGAACTCGGTGTCCTCCACATAGCCGGGCGCTACCACGTTCACGGTGATGCCGCGCGGGCCCAACTGGCGGGCCAGATCGTGGGCGTACGGATGCAGGGCGGCCTTGGCCGCCGCGTACGCCCCGGTTCCTGAGCCGCGGTAGGCGGCGATGGAGCTGAGGAACAGCACCCGCCCGCCGGGCTCGGCGAGCCGCTCCTTCAGCGCCTCCGTGAGAAGCACGGCGGTCAGGGTGTTGATCCGGAAGGAGAGCGACCAGGTGTGCGCGACGGCGTCGAGGGGGTCCTCGGCGGGCCCTTCGGGTTCCCTGCCCCCGGTGCCGCCGGCGCTGTGCACGAGCACGTCCACGGTGCCGAACTCCTCGGCGACGAACCGCGCCACGCCGCGCACGGCCGCCGGGTCGCCGAGGTCGACGGCGTACGTCAGCGCCCCCGGCACTCTCGCCTGCTCCAGCACTCCGCCGCGCCGGCCGAGCAGCAGCACCCGGTCCCCGTCCGCCGCGAAGACGCGGGCCGCCGCGAGCCCGATCCCCGTCCCACCACCACTGATCACAATGTTGCGAGCCATGATCCGAGAGTACGAGCGGGGCGCCGCCCGGGCCTCCGGATATCCACAACCCCCATATGCTCATATGACCACCTGCGGACCGGCACCCCGGCCCGGCACCCCGGACGGCACCCCGGACCGACCGCCGTCCCGCACCCGGCCGAGCCGGCCGAGCCGATCACCTCAGCGCAGGCTGCGCACGTCCAGATGCCGCAGCACCCGGTCCACGATCTCCGGATCCGCCCCCGGCTCGCTCCGCGCCGCCAGCACCTCGTGCCGTGCCGCGCTCAGCAGCTCCCCCTGGATCCGTCGCAGCCGCTTCACCCGCCGCACCCGCTTCTCATGCGCCTCACGGCGCTCCTCCTCGCCGATGTCGGGACTGATCCGCACGCCGATGTCGAAGGCCCGCCGCAGCATCTGCTCGGACAGTTCCTCCGGCAGGTCCTCGACCTCCTCGATCTCCCGCAGCCTCCGCTTGGCCGCCCGCGCCGCCCGCACCGCCAGTTCCTTCTCGAACTCCTTCTCCCGCTCGGTGTCGGCCCGCACGCCGAGCCGCTTCACCAGCCACGGCAGGGTCAGCCCCTGGAGCACCAGCGTCGCCATGATCACCCCGAACGCGATGAACACGATCTCGTCCCGGTCGGGGAACGGTGACCCGTTCTCGGTCTTCAGCGGAATGGCCAGCGCCAGGGCCACCGAGGCCACCCCGCGCATCCCCGACCACCACATGACGACGGTCTCGCGCAGGCTCATCGGGATGTCCTCGTCGAAGTCCCGCTTCGCGTGCAGCCGTTTTGTGAGCCAGGTGGCGGGCACCAGCCACAGCAGCCGCACGAGCACCACGACACCCACCACGGCGGCGGCCCAGCCGAGCATCTGGGCCCAGTGACCGGAGGCCGTCCGGATCGCGTTGTGCAGTTCGAGCCCGATCAGGCCGAACGCGACCCCGGTGACGAGCGTGTCGACGATGTCCCAGAAGGTGTGCCCGGCGAGCCGGGTCATCACGTCGTCGGCGTCGGTGGCGTACTCGGAGATGAACAGCGCGGTGGTGAGCACCGCCAGCACGCCGGAGCCGTGCAGCTCCTCGGCGAGCACGTACGACACGTACGGCACGAGCAGGGTCAGCCCGATCTGCAGCGTCGCGTCCCCGAGCACGTCCATCAGCTTGTTCGCGCCCCAGCCCAGGGCGAGTCCCACGGCGACGGCGACCACGGCGGACAGCACCAGGTCGAGCCCGGCCCGCCAGGGCGAGAAGGCGCCGCTGACGGCGGCGGCGATCGCCACGTGGTACAGCACGATCGCGGTGACATCGTTGAACAGCCCCTCGCCCTCCAGGATCGACACCAGCCGGCGTGGCAGTCCCAGCTGCCCGGCGACGGCGGTGGCGGCGACCGGGTCGGGCGGGGCGACCAGCGCGCCCAGCACCACCGCCGCGGCGATCGGCAGTCCGGGCACGATCGCGTTGGCCACGACCGCCACGCTGACCGTCGTGACGAACACCAGGGCGACGGCCAGCAGGAAGATCGGCCGCTTGTTGGCCGCGAACTGCCGCCAGGACGTGCGCCGCACCGCCGCGTACAGCAGGGGCGGCAGCAGTGCGGGCAGGATCAGCTCGGGCGGGATGTTCACGTTCGGCACGAAGTCGAGCACCGCGAGGACGATGCCGAACAGGGTCACCAGGATCGGCGCCGGCAGCCCGAGCCGGTCCCCCACCGGGACACTGACCAGGGCCCCGAGCAGCAACACGAACAACAGGGCCAACTGATCCACGGCCGGCGCTCCGGGAGTCGACGATCACACAACAGTGTTCAAGCCTGCCATGTCCCCCTTTGCGCCCACCCGGCGCCGACCGCTACAGGGCGCGCCGCATCGCCCGGTGAGCTATCCCCGCCTCCGGGTACTCCGGCCCGTAGGGCACATAGCCCAGCCGCTCGTAGAAGCCGAGAGCGTGCGTCTGGGCGTGCAGGTCGACCGCCGTCAGGCCACGCGCACGTGCCGCCTCCTCGATGGCCCGCACCAGGGCCACACCGACGCCGAACCCGCGCGCCTCCCGGCGGACCGCGAGCCGCCCCAGCGAGCCGAGCCACAGGTCGCCGCCGGTCTTCTCGGCGGCCTGCGCGCCGTACAGCAGCCGGCCGGTGCCGAGCGGCTCCCCGTCCTCGGGCACCGCGAGGACATGCACGGCGACGGCGTCGTACGCGTCGTACTCGATGTCCTGCGGGACACCCTGCTCGACGACGAAGACCTGCTTGCGCACCGCGAAGCACGCCTCGCGGTCGGCGGGGTCCTCGGCCACGCGCACCGCGTACGGCGGGTTCATGCGTAGGTCTCCTCACGGACCCGGTCCAGCGCCTGCCGCAGGTCCTCGGGGTAGTCGCTGGCGAACTCGACCCAGGTGCCGTCCCCGGGGTGCTCGAAGCCGAGACGCACGGCGTGCAGCCACTGGCGGCCGAGACGCAGCCGCTTGGCGAGCGTGGGGTCGGCGCCGTAGGTGAGGTCACCGACGCAGGGGTGGCGGTGGGCGGCCATGTGGACCCGGATCTGGTGGGTGCGGCCGGTCTCCAGCTTCACGTCGAGCAGGGAGGCCGCGCGGAACGCCTCGATCAGGTCGTAGTGCGTGACGGAGGGCTTTCCGTCGGCGGTGACCGCCCACTTGTAGTCGTGGTGGGGGTGCCGGCCGATGGGCGCGTCGATGGTGCCGCTGGTCGGGTCCGGGTGGCCCTGGACCAGCGTGTGGTAGCGCTTGTCGACCGTGCGCTCCTTGAACTGGCGCTTGAGCGACGTGTACGCGTACTCGGACTTGGCGACCACCATCAGGCCCGACGTGCCGACGTCGAGGCGGTGCACGATGCCCTGGCGCTCGGCCGCGCCGGAGGTGGAGATCCGGTAGCCGGCGGCGGCGAGCCCGCCGATGACCGTCGGACCGCTCCAGCCCGGCGACGGATGGGCCGCGACACCGACCGGCTTGACGATCACCACGACGTCCTCGTCGTCGTGCACGATCTCCATGCCCTCGACCGGTTCGGCGACCACCTGCACCGGCGTCGGCGCCTGCGGCATCTCGACCTCCAGCCAGGCCCCGCCGCGCACCCGCTCCGACTTGCCGACCACCGCGCCGTCGACCTGTACCTTGCCTGCTGCGGTCAGCTCCGCCGCCTTCGTCCGGGAGAAGCCGAACATGCGGGAGATGGCGGCGTCGACGCGCTCGCCCTCCAGGCCGTCGGGCACGGGCAGGGTGCGGATCTCGGGAATCGTGCTCACCCGTCGAGTATGCCGGACGGGACCGACAGTCCCGTACGAGAGTCCCGCGGCGCCGTGGGCCGGATCCGGGGCGCGCCGCGGTCAGTCCCGGTGGACGGTGCCGTCCGGGTCGAGGCCGCGGAACGACAGCAGCACGATCAGGATGCCGCCGCAGACGATCGCCGAGTCGGCCAGGTTGAACACCGCGAAGCCCTTGGGGGCGATGAAGTCGACGACCTCGCCCTCGAAGACGCCCGGCGAACGGAAGATCCGGTCGGTCAGGTTGCCGAGCGCGCCGCCGAGCAGCAGCCCGAGCGCGATCGCCCAGGGCAGGCTGTAGAGCTTGCGGGCCAGACGGATGATCACCACGATCACGGCCGCCGCGATCACTGTGAAGATGATCGTGAAGGCCTGTCCGACCCCGAAGGCGGCGCCGGGGTTGCGGATGGCGTTGAACTCCAGCCACTCCCCGATGACCTTGATCGGCGCATGGTGCTCCAGCTTCGCGACCACGATCATCTTGCTGACCAGGTCGAGGGCGTACGCGAAGACGGCCACCGCGAAGAGCACGGCGATCCGGCGCCTGCCCCGGGGCCGCTCGGCCGGGATGTCCTGTTGGTCCGCTTGGGCCGTCCGCTCGTCACTGTCGTCCGGGGTGTCCGGCGTACCGATGATGCGCTCCGCCTCTGCCACGTGAGTCCCTCAACCTAGGTACCTGACTGAGGATGAGACTACGGCACGCCCGGGACGGCCCACGCGCTCAGTAGCGGCGTTCCTGCTTCTGCTTGCACTCGACGCACAGGGTGGCCCTCGGGAACGCCTGCATCCGGGCCTTGCCGATGGGGTTGCCGCAGTTCTCGCACAGGCCGTACGTGCCCGTGTCCAGCCGTTGCAGGGCGCGTTCGGTCTGGACGAGCATCTCGCGCGCGTTGGCGGCCAGCGCCATCTCGTGCTCGCGCGTGATGTTCTTGGTGCCGGTGTCCGCCTGGTCGTCGCCCGCGCCGTCCCCGGAGTCCCGCATCAGGCCCACGAGCGAGGCCTCGGAGGAGCTGATCTCGGTGCGCAGCCGCGTCACCTCGGACAGCAGCTCCGCGCGGGCCTCCTCGACCTCCTCCGGCGTCCAGGGGTCCTCGCCGGGGCGGACCGCCAGCTCGCCGGGTTCCGCCGCGGCGGCGACCCGTGCCTTGGGGACGGCGGTCGTGGCCGCCGTGGCCGTGCCAGGAGTCTTCTTCGCAACCACTGTCGTGGCTCCCGTCTGCTTCGCGGCCTGTGCCGCGCCCGCCTTCTTGGCCGTGCTCTTGCTGCCCGCGTCCTTGGCGGCGTCCTTCGGCAAGCCGCCCTCCTGCGCCACCGTCCGCTCGGCGGCCGCCGACCCCTTGGCCGCCTTCTTGGCGACCGTCTTCTTCTGGGCGGCCTTCTTCTGAACCGCCTTTTTCCGGACCGTCTCCTTCGCGGCCGGCTTCTCAGCCGCCGTCTCCTTCTCAGCCGGCTTCTTCGCGGCCGTCTCCCTCGCGGCCGGCTTTTTCGCGGCCGTCTCCTGCGCGGCCTGCTTCTTCGCGGCCGGCCTCTTCGGGTGCGGCTCCTCGGCGACCGGCTCCTTCAGGGTGGTCTCCTCTGCGGCCTTCGGTGCCGTCTCCTTGCCCATGGTCTTCTCGGCCGTCTTCTTCCGCGCGGCGGCCTTCCGGGGAGTAGCCGTACCGGCGGTCTCCTTGGCCGGGCCCTTCGCCACCGCCGCCTCGGCCGCCTTCTTCGAGGGCGCCCGCTTCGACGCGGGCGATGTCGTCGCGGCCCGTCCCTGCGTGCTCTTCTTGCCTCCCGCGCCCTTGGCCGGGCCGCCGGAGGCACCCGCGGCTGCGGCCCGGGACCTGCCCGATGCCGACTGCTGTACGGCGGTCTTCTTCGCCACCATGGCCGCGGCCCCTTCACATATTGTGATCTTGCTCGCGAATCGTGCTGGGACGATAAATCGACTTGAGTCCCGCGGCAACGGGGCACGCCGCCCGATCCGCCCGCCCCGCGACCCCCGCGCGGCAAGCCTTCATGCGTTGTGCCCAGCTGCCCGCCGGGTAATCCGCCGAGCCGGGCATCCCAGGATACGAACACCCGTACCTCTCCATTCGGGTCATCTCACCACCTGCGGGGATCCCCCGCCACCGGTGCCGGAAACCAAGTCGGCCGCTGTCCCCCGGGCGCCGTACACTGGGCGGAGCGAAAAGCGTGGATGGGGACGAGTAGCGGCGTACGCAGCCCAGAGCGACCCGGGGACGGTGGAAGCCCGGGGGCGAGCGCGACGTGAAGATCACCCCGGAGCCGCCGGAAGAAAGCCGTGGAGGACCCGCCACGGCGAGTAGAACCGGCATCGCGACCTCAATGAGGGGGCTCACCGGCGTCCGCGACGCACCGGGGGGCCAAGGAGGGTGGTACCGCGGGAGCGCGCCGCACACGGCGTCGACAGGCCAGAAGGCTCTCGTCCCTCCGACGGAAGGCAGCACTCTCCGTTGGAGGAAGCCCGCAGATGACAGCGCCGACGTACCGCCAGGTGCCCGCCCAGGTGGACCTGCCCGCCCTGGAACACGGGGTGCTCGACTTCTGGCGCGAGCAGAAGATCTTCGCCAAGACCCTGGAGCAGTCCGAAGGCCGCCCCGAGTGGGTGTTCTACGAGGGCCCGCCCACCGCCAACGGCATGCCCGGCGCCCATCACATCGAGGCCCGTGTCTTCAAGGACGTCTTCCCCCGCTTCCGCACCATGCGCGGCTACCACGTGGGCCGCAAGGCGGGCTGGGACTGCCACGGCCTGCCGGTGGAACTGGCGGTCGAGAAGGAGCTGGGCTTCTCCGGCAAGCAGGACATCGAGGCGTACGGCATCGCCGAGTTCAACGCCAAGTGCCGCGAGTCCGTCCTGCGGCACACCGACGCCTTCTCCGAGCTGACGACCCGCATGGGCTACTGGGTCGACCTCGACGACGCCTACGTCACGATGGACCCCGAGTACATCGAGTCGGTCTGGTGGTCGCTGAAGGAGATCTTCAACAAGGGTCTGCTGGTCCAGGACCACCGCGTCGCCCCCTGGTGTCCGCGGTGCGGCACGGGCCTGTCCGACCACGAGCTGGCGCAGGGCTACGAGACCGTCGTCGACCCGTCCGTCTACGTCCGCTTCCCGCTCACCTCCGGACCGCTCGCGGGCGAGGCCGCGCTCCTGGTGTGGACGACCACCCCCTGGACCCTGGTGTCCAACACGGCGGTCGCGGCGCACCCCGAGGTCACCTATGTCGTCGCGACCGACGGCAAGGAGCGGCTGGTCGTCGCCGAGCCGCTGGTCGCCAAGGCACTCGGCGAGGGCTGGCAGACCACCGGGCAGACGTTCACCGGCGCCGAGATGGAGCGCTGGACGTACCGGCGCCCGTTCGAGCTGGTGGAGTTCCCCGAGCCGGCCCACTACGTGGTCAACGCCGAATACGTGACGACCGAGGACGGTACGGGCCTGGTCCACCAGTCCCCCGCCTTCGGTGAGGACGACCTCAAGGTCTGCCGCGCCTACGGCCTGCCGGTCGTCAACCCGGTCCGCCCGGACGGCACCTTCGAGGAGGACGTCCCGCTGGTGGGCGGCGTCTTCTTCAAGAAGGCCGACGAAAAGCTCACCGAGGACCTCGCCGCGCGCGGCCTGCTCCTGCGGCACGTGCCGTACGAGCACAGCTACCCGCACTGCTGGCGCTGCCACACGGCGCTGCTCTACTACGCGCAGCCGTCCTGGTACATCCGCACCACGGCGATCAAGGACCGGCTCCTGGCGGAGAACGAGAGGACCAACTGGTTCCCGGAGACGGTCAAGCACGGCCGGTACGGGGACTGGCTGAACAACAACATCGACTGGGCCCTGTCCCGCAACCGCTACTGGGGCACCCCGCTGCCGATCTGGCGCTGCGAGGACGGCCATCTCACCTGCGTCGGCTCACGCGCCGAACTCACCGAGCTGACCGGCACCGACCAGTCCGGCCTCGACCCGCACCGCCCGTTCATCGACGAGGTCACCTTCGCCTGCCCCGAGTGCGCCAAGGAGGCCACTCGCGTCCCGGAGGTCATCGACGCCTGGTACGACTCGGGTTCGATGCCGTTCGCGCAGTGGGGGTACCCGTACAAGAACAAGGAGCTGTTCGAGAGCCGGTACCCGGCGCAGTTCATCTCCGAGGCCATCGACCAGACCCGCGGCTGGTTCTACACGCTGATGGCGGTCGGCACCCTGGTCTTCGACAGGTCGTCGTACGAGAACGTCGTCTGCCTGGGCCACATCCTCGCCGAGGACGGCCGCAAGATGTCCAAGCACCTGGGCAACATCCTGCAGCCGATCCCCCTCATGGACCGGCACGGCGCGGACGCGGTGCGGTGGTTCATGGCGGCGGGCGGCTCGCCCTGGGCGGCCCGCCGCGTGGGGCACGGCACCATCCAGGAGGTCGTCCGCAAGACGCTCCTGACGTACTGGAACACGGTCGCCTTCCAGGCCCTGTACGCGCGCACGTCCGAGTGGGCCCCCTCCGCGGCGGACCCGGCACCGGCCGACCGTCCGCTGCTGGACCGCTGGCTGCTCTCCGAACTGCACGCGCTCACCGACCAGGTGACGCAGTCCCTGGAGGCGTACGACACCCAGCGCGCCGGCAAGCTGCTGTCCGCGTTCGTCGACGACCTCTCGAACTGGTACGTCCGCCGCTCCCGCCGCCGCTTCTGGCGGGGCGACAAGGCCGCACTGCGCACCCTGCACGAGGTCGTCGAGACGGTGACGAGGCTGATGGCCCCGCTGACCCCGTTCATCACGGAACGCGTCTGGCAGGACCTGATCGTGCCGGTCACCCCGGGCGCGCCCGAGTCGGTGCACCTGGCGTCCTGGCCCGAGACGGAGCTGTCCACGATCGACCCGGAGCTGTCGCGGCAGATGGTCCTGGTCCGCCGGCTGGTGGAGCTGGGCCGCGCCACGCGCGCGGAGTCGGGCGTCAAGACCCGGCAGCCGCTGTCCCGAGCGCTGGTCGCGGTCGCGGGCTTCGAGTCCCTCCACCCCGAACTGCACGCCCAGATCACCGACGAGCTGAACGTCAGTTCCCTGGCCTCCCTCTCGGAGGTGGGCGGCTCGCTCGTCGACACGACGGCCAAGGCGAACTTCCGCGCGCTGGGCAAGCGGTTCGGCAAGCGCGTCCAGGACGTCGCCAAGGCCATCGCGAACGCCGACGCGGCGGCGCTGTCCCTGGCCCTGCGCGAGGGGACGGCGTCCGTGGAGGTCGGCGGCGAGACGGTCACGCTCGCCCCGGACGAGGTGATCATCACCGAGACCCCGCGCGAGGGCTGGTCGGTGGCCTCGGACTCGGGCGCCACCGTGGCCCTCGACCTGGAAATCACCGAGGAGTTGCGCCAGGCGGGTCTCGCCCGTGACGCGATCCGGCTGATCCAGGAGGCCCGCAAGAACAGCGGCCTCGATGTGGCGGACCGGATCGCGCTGCGCTGGACCGCCACGGACCCGGCGGTCATCGCGGCACTGTCCGAGCATGCGGGCCTGATCGCCGACGAGGTCCTGGCCACGGACTTCGCCCAGGGTGAGGCGGACGACTCCTACGGGACCCCGTTCACCGACGAGGGGCTGTCGCTGACCTTCCGTCTGCGCAAGGCGTAGGCCCGCGGAAACCGGAGAGGGCCGGGCGCCGGGGTTTCCGGCGGCCCGGCCCTTCGGCGTCGCACGAACACACGTGTCCCATAGAGCACTTGTGCCCCACAGTGAACACGCGTAGCACAAGGGCGGGGCCCCGGATCGTGATCCGGGGCCCCGCCCTGTGAACGCTGCCGACGCCTACGGCGTACTACTTACCGTGCGGCGGCCCTCAGTTGTCGTCCTCGTCGATGAGGAATCCACGCATCGGCGAGGGTGCCTGGCCCATCGGGGACGGACCCTGCGGACGGACGGGAGCCATCGGCTGGGTCATCGCCGGGGACATCTGCTGCTGACCGCCGTAGGACGGGGCGGGCGGCGCGGGCGGACCACCCATCGTCTGGTTGCCGCCGTACGACGGGGCACCGGCGCCGGCCGGGGCCATGGAAGGCGCCGGGGAGGGCGGCAGGGAGGCGGCGGCCGGGGTGCGCGGCGGGGCCAGCGAGTCGTCGGCCTGGGTCTCCAGCTGACGCAGCTGCGACTCCAGGTACGACTTCAGGCGCGTGCGGTACTCGCGCTCGAAGCCCCGCAGGTCCTCGACCTTGCGCTCCAGCGTGGCGCGCGCGGACTCCAGGGAACCCATGGCGACACGGTGCTTCTCCTGCGCGTCCCGCTCCAGGGCGTCGGCCTTGGCACGGGCGTCACGCTCCAGACCCTCGGCACGGCTGCGGGCCTCGCCGACGATCTTGTTGGCCTCGGAGCGGGCCTCGGCGATCGCCTGGTCGGCGGTCTGCTGGGCCAGCGAGAGGACACGGGCGGCGCTGTCGCCACCGGGGCCCTGACCGGGGCCGCCCATCGGACCGCCCATGGGGGGGCCGCCCATCGGACCGCCCATCTGCTGCTGCATGGGGGGCTGACCACCCATCGGGCCCTGGCCCATAGGACCTTGACCCATAGGACCCTGACCCATCGGGCCGGGGCCCTGCGAACCGCCCTGCCCGCCGGGACCGGCGGGCAGCTGCGGGGCACCGCTCGGCAGCTGGGGCGGCCCACCCATGGGGCCACCCATCTGCTGCTGCGGCGGGCCCGATATGCCGGCGGGCACCGGAGCGCCCGGACCTCGCATGCCCTGTTGCTGGTCCTGTTCCGGAGGCTTGCGCATGTTCTGTTGGTTCTGCGCGGCGGCCCGCGTGGCGGCCGCCAGCTTGGCGCGCAGGTCCTCGTTCTCGCGGAGCAGACGGGTCAACTCGGCTTCGACCTCGTCGAGGAAGGCATCGACCTCGTCCTCGTCATAGCCTTCTCGGAGGCGGACGGTCGTGAACTGCTTGTTCCGCACGTCCTCGGGGGTCAACGGCATCTCTTCACCTCAACGTAGTCGTCGGCATTCGGCAAGACGGTAGTTCACATCGCTCACAGCCGACTCACGATCGCGATCAGGATGTAGACGATGATCATCAGTACGAAGAAGGACAGATCGAGCGCCACGCCCCCGAGACGCAGCGGCGGGATGAACCGCCGCAGGAGCTTGAGCGGTGGATCGGTGACAGTGTAGGTGGCCTCCAGAACGACCACCATCGCCTTGCCGGGTTGCCATGAGCGGGCGAACTGGAAGACGTAGTCCATGACCAACCGGAAGATGAGCACGATGAGGAAGCACATCAGCGCGATGTAGACCACGTCCAGGAACACGCTCATGATCCGTGCTTCCCTCTCCCCTGTTTCCGTGCGCTGTCCGGTGTTGTGTCTCAGCTCTGGTTGAAGAACCCGCCCTCTGCGATGCGGGCCTTGTCCTCCGCCGTGACATCGACGTTAGCAGGCGACAACAGAAACACCTTCTGCGTCACCCGCTCGATGCTGCCATGAAGACCAAACACCAAACCGGCCGCAAAGTCGACAAGTCGCTTCGCGTCTGTGTCATCCATCTCAGTCAGATTCATGATCACCGGAGTGCCCTCACGGAAGTGTTCCCCGATGGTACGGGCCTCGTTGTAGGTCCGGGGGTGAAGCGTGGTGATCCGGTAAGGCTCTCGTTCGGACACGACCTTGGGCATGATCACCGGTGCGCTCTTCTCCAGGGACTGACGTTCTTGTGTGATGGACGCCACGGGTGCGATACGCGCGGGACGTCCGGATTCCGCGGATAGCGAAGCGGGATGGGACACCGGCTCGCGCGGCGCCGGCGGCTGTACCACTCGTACCGGTTCGCCCCTTTGGGGCTGATGTGATCCATGCGACTGGTGTGACGGTTCGTGCCGTCGGTGGTCCCGCTCGGGCTCCGGGTCCAGTTCGGGCTCGAAGTCGTCGTCGGGGTCGAATCCGCGGCCGTCGTACCCATCGTCCTCCACGAGGCCGAGGTAGACCGCCATCTTGCGCATCGCGCCGGCCATGCTCTGAGTCCTCCGCTCTGTGGTGGATCGACTGACTACTGCCAAGTGCCCGCGATCCACGAGGTCGTTGTGCCATCTTTCGGCGACATTGACCATATTTTCTGCTGTGGTCCGACTTCTTGGCGACGTTACCCGAGCCTGGGGCGGACTCCGAGTACCGCGGTGCCGACGCGCACATGTGTCGCTCCGGCCGCCACGGCCTGTTCGAGGTCCGCACTCATCCCTGCGGAGACCATGTTCGCAGCCGGATGGGCCCGGCGCAGGTCAGTCGACAAATCCATCAACCGCTCGAAGGCGGCCCGTTGACGGCCGGCGTACTCACCGGCGAGCGGAGCGACGGTCATCAGCCCGTCGAGCCGCAGCCCCGGCGCGCCGGCGACGACGGCGGCCAACTCTTCGATTCCGCCCGGCGCCACGCCGCCCCGCTCGCCTCCCGGGCCCCCGCCCGGCGCCGGTGCCGCCGGGCCCGCGGACTCCGCCGCGTCGAGGGCGACCTGGATGAGGCAGCCCACCTCGCGTCCGGCGCGCACAGCCTCCTTCGAGAGCGCCGTGACGAGCCGGGAACGATCGACGGACTGCACGACGCCCGCATAACCGACCACGGAACGCACCTTGTTGGTCTGCAACTGACCGACAAAGTGCCATACAAGGGGCAGATCCGAGCAGGCGGCCGCCTTGGGGGCGGCGTCCTGGTCCCGGTTCTCCGCCACATGACGCACACCGAGTTCCGACAGGATCCGTACATCGCTCGCCGGGTAGGTCTTGGTGACCACGATCAGGGTCACCTCCTCCCGCTTGCGCCCGGCCGCCGCGCAGGCCGCGGCGATCCGTTCCTCCACTTTCGCCAGATTCGCGGCGATCTCAGCACTACGGTCCGTCATGCCCTATCAGTCCAGCCATACATAGCCCGCGAGCCGCCCGGTGGTGCGGTCGCGGCGGTACGAGAAGTGGTCACCCGACTCCAGCGTGCACACCGGTGACTGCGCCCGGTCGCGCACCCCGAGCCGATCGAGCTGCGCGTGCACGCCGGCGCTCACGTCGACCGCCGGTGTGCCCCAGCTCGTCTCGGAGTGCGCCGCCGGTTCGACGGCACTCACATCGGCGCGCATCGCCTCCGGTACCTCGTAGCACCGGCCGCAGACGGCGGGCCCGGTGCGGGCGACGATCCGGGCCGGGTCCGCGCCCAGTTCCATCATCGCCCGGACCGCGGCGGGGACCACCCCGGCGACCAGGCCGGGCCGGCCCGCGTGGGCCGCGGCGGCGACCCGGGCGACGGGGTCGGCGAGCAGGACGGGCGTGCAGTCGGCGGTGAGCACGGCGAGCGCGAGCCCGGGCCGCACGGTGACGATCGCGTCGACCTCCGGCGCCGGGCGGTCCGCCCAGGGGCCGTCGACCACGGCGACGCCGGCGCCGTGGATCTGGTTCATCCACACCACCCGCGCCGCGTCGAGGTCCAGCGCCTTGGCGGCCAGTTCGCGGTTGGTGCGTACGGCGTCGGGGTCGTCACCGACCGCTCCGCCGAGGTTCAGCTCCTCGTGCGGAACGGCGCTCACCCCGCCCCACCTGTCGGTGAAGGCGAAGTGCGCGCCGCTCACGGTGTCGCGCTGTCCTATCACTTCAGGAAGTCCGGCACGTCCAGCTCCTCGGCCGCGCTGTCCGCGTAGGTACGCGGCGCCGGGGGGATGGGCGGGGCGACCGGGGCCTCGTTGACCGGGGCGGGCGCGGGCTCCGGCTCCTCCTGCGGGGTCACGCTGCCGAGCGAGCCGAAGGACGGGCGGCTCTCGGGCTGCCGGGCCGGGGCGGGCTCCTCGCGGCGGCCCGAGGAGGAGGATGCCGAGCCGAGCATGTTCTCCCGGCGGGCCGGCGGCTGGCCGCCGTCGAAGCCGGCCGCGATCACGGTGACCCGCACCTCGTCGCCGAGGGCGTCGTCGATGACCGCGCCGAAGATGATGTTGGCCTCGGGGTGGGCTGCCTCGCTGACCAGCTGGGCGGCCTCGTTGATCTCGAACAGACCGAGGTCGGAGCCGCCGGAGATGGAGAGCAGGACGCCCCGGGCGCCGTCGATGGAGGCCTCCAGCAGCGGCGAGGAGATCGCCATCTCGGCCGCGGCCACCGCGCGGTCGTCGCCGCGGGCCGAGCCGATGCCCATGAGGGCGCTGCCGGCCTCGGACATGACCGACTTCACGTCGGCGAAGTCGAGGTTGATCAGGCCGGGCGTGGTGATGAGGTCGGTGATGCCCTGGACGCCGGAGAGCAGGACCTGGTCGGCCGACTTGAAGGCGTCGAGCACCGAGACCTGGCGGTCCGAGATGGACAGCAGCCGGTCGTTCGGGATGACGATGAGGGTGTCGACCTCTTCGCGGAGTTCGGCGATGCCGTCCTCGGCCTGGTTCGCGCGGCGCCGGCCCTCGAAGGTGAAGGGGCGCGTGACCACGCCGATGGTGAGGGCGCCCAGGGAGCGTGCGATGTTGGCCACGACGGGCGCGCCGCCGGTGCCGGTGCCGCCGCCTTCACCGGCCGTCACGAAGACCATGTCGGCCCCCTTGAGGACCTCCTCGATCTCCTCGCGGTGATCCTCGGCGGCCTTGCGGCCGACGGCCGGGTTGGCGCCCGCGCCGAGCCCGCGGGTGAGTTCGCGGCCGACGTCGAGCTTGACGTCGGCGTCGCTCATCAACAGCGCCTGCGCGTCGGTGTTGATGGCGATGAACTCGACGCCCTTGAGACCGACTTCGATCATCCGGTTGATGGCATTGACACCACCGCCGCCGACACCGATGACTTTGATGACTGCGAGGTAGTTCTGCGGTGCTGCCACGTCGAAGGCCTCTCGCCTCGATTACGTGTCGCCGCGTCGCGGCCTTGCCGCGATCCGACGACTGATGCCGAATGGGACGGTCCGAACGCCGACCCGAACCCTAACGCTGAAGTTTAGGGTTACCAGTGTGTCTGTTCCTTGGACTCTTCCGGACAGGACACTAAGTCGACAAGTGGCGCACGTTCAACGAACACGCCGAACCTCCCGTTTTTCTTTTCACCCTATGTGATCAGCCGTAGCAGTGCCCACCCAGGGTGCTGGCCTGCGCTGATGTGCGTCAACTCCCCGATGACGCCGGTGCGGTGGGCACCGTGACGTCGAAGTGCCGCGCATCGGGCGCGGCTTTCATGAGGGCGGTGAGCGTGCGGGCCTTCGCCGGGCCGTTCTCGGCGCTGCCCCACGAGACGGTCCGGCCGCCGCTCAACTCCAGTGAGATGTTGTCGTAGGAACGGACCTTGAGGGTGCGGGTGGTGTGGGCGACGGCGGGCGGAATGTCGGCGGCGATCCGCACCGCCTCGCGCACCAGGCCGTCGGTGCCGAAACGCCGCAGGCCGGCCGCGGCCGTACCCGGCCGGGAGATGGCCAGTTCCAGTACGGGAACGCCTTTAGGCGCCTGGGGAACCGTGGCGAAACGGACGCCGTCGTCGTCCACTTCGACGAACTCCCCGCCCTTGCGCAGGACCAGAACCGGAGTGCGCTCGGTCACCTTCACACCGATTCCGTGCGGCCATGACCGGACGACGTCGACCGAGTCAATTCGCGGCAGTTTCCTGCGCAGTCGGGCCTCGATCGCATCGGCGTCGATGGACACCAGCGGCGCCCCGAGCGGAACGGCGGCGGTCGAACGCACCTGCTGGAGGGTCAGCACCCGGGTCCCGGTGACGGAGACGCGTTCCACGCGCAGCCACGGCGAGCCGTACAACAGCCAGACAGAACCACTCGCGAGGAGGACGGCCGCCACGGCCAGAATGACGATCGTACGAAGGCGGGGCCTCCTCGGCCGCCGGGCGGGCGGCGGGCCGGACGACTCCTGTTGGCGTTCACCGCGCTCGGCGGTGGTCGGTCCGGCCACGCTTGCTCCCTTTCCAGGCTCGGTTCACCTCCGGGGCGCCTCAGCCGGTGTCGAGAGCCCGACCGTGCTCAGCCCTTCGGGCTCCGCGCGCTCGGCCTCTCGACACCCGCGCGCCCCTTCGGCTCACTCGCCGATCCGTTACTGGCGACGGCGCGAGGCGATCGCCTCGTACACCATGCCGACGAGCAGATCGTCGGCGTCCCGGCGGCCGAACTCACCGGCGGCGCGGGACATCTCGTACAGCCGGTGCGGATCGGCGAGCACGGGCAGGACGTTCTGCTGCACCCACTCGGGCGTGAGTTCCGCGTCGTCGACGAGGAGCCCGCCGCCGGCCTTCACCACCGGCTGGGCGTTCAGGCGCTGTTCGCCGTTGCCGATGGGCAGCGGGACATAGACGGCCGGGAGTCCGACGGCGGAGAGTTCGGCGACGGTCATCGCGCCCGCGCGGCAGAGCATCATGTCGGCCGCGGCGTACGCGAGGTCCATCCGGTCCAGGTAACTTACCGGGATATAGGGGGGCATTCCCGGCATCTGGTGGACCTGCGGCAGTTCGTTCTTCGGGCCGACCGCATGCAGGATCTGGATGCCGGCCTGCTGGAGCCAGGGAGCGACCTGCTGGACCACCTCGTTGAGGCGGCGGGCGCCCTGCGAGCCGCCGGAGACGAGCAGCGTGGGCAGGTTCGGGTCCAGGCCGAACATCGCGCGGGCCTCCGGGCGCGCGGCGGCCCGGTCCAGCGTGGCGATGGAGCGGCGCAGCGGGATGCCGATGTAGCGGGCGCCGCGCAGCTTGCTGTCCGGCGTGGAGACGGCGACCTGGGCCGCGTACCGGGAACCGATCTTGTTGGCCAGGCCGGGGCGGGCATTGGCCTCGTGGATCACGATCGGCACGCCGAGGCGCTTGGCGGCCAGATAGCCGGGCAGGGCGACATAGCCGCCGAAGCCGACGACGGCGTCCGCCTTGGTGCGCTCCAGGATCTGCTCGGCCGCCTTGATGGTGCCGCGCAGCCGGCCCGGGACGGTGATCAGTTCGGGTGTGGGCTTGCGCGGCAGCGGAACCGCGGGGATCAGCGCCAGCTCGTAGCCGCGCTCGGGGACGAGCCTGGTCTCCAGGCCGCGTTCCGTGCCCAGGGCCGTGATCCCCACGGTCGGGTCCTGCCTGCGCAAGGCGTCCGCGAGGGCGAGCGCGGGCTCGATGTGGCCCGCGGTGCCCCCGCCGGCGAGTACGACATGCACCGAAATTCACCGCTCTCCGGACGAACGCGCCGCTGAGGCACGCCGTCGCATCGTGTTCCATCTCCGAGGCTCGCGGCCGAAGCCGGAGCCCCTGGCCCGCTTTCTACCAAAGCGAGGTTGCCGCATCGCAAGCGCCGCTCGCGCAGCGGGCTCGTCGCGCGCGAAGGCGATCAGCAGCCCGATGGCGAACATGGTCGGCAGCAGGGCGGATCCTCCGTAGGAGAACAGCGGGAGGGGGACGCCGGCGATCGGCAGCAGGCCGAGCACCGCACCGATGTTGATCACCGCCTGGGCGGTGATCCAGGTCGTCACGCCTCCCGCGGCATACCTCACGAAGGGATCCTCCGTGCGTCCGGCCACGCGGATACCCGCATAGCCTAGAGCCGCGAAGAGGGCCAGCACCGACAGTGTCCCTGCCAGGCCCAGTTCCTCACCGGTGACGGCGAAGATGAAATCGGTGTGGGCCTCGGGGAGTTGACCCCATTTTTCCACGCTCGCGCCGAGCCCGGAGCCGAAGAGTCCGCCGGAGGCAAGGGCGTAGATGCCGTGCACGGCCTGCCAGCAGTCGGCGACGCCCTCCTTGGGTTCCGTGGCGCCGATGCAGGCGAGGCGGGCCATCCGGTTGTCGCTCGTCTTGATGAGGATCACACCGAGCGTGGCGGCGATCGACAGCACGCCGACGAACAGCCGGGTCGGCGCCCCCGCGACCCACAGCAGCCCGAACAGGATCGCCGTCAGGATGATCGCGGTCCCCATGTCGCCGCCGAGCATGATCAGCCCGAGCAGCAGGAAGGTGACCGGGACGAGCGGCACCAGCATGTGCTTCCACTGGGCCAGCAGCTTCTTGTCCTGCTTGCGCGCGATCAGGTCGGCGCCCCACAGCACCAGCGCGAGCTTGCCGAACTCGCTCGGCTGGATCTGGAACGAGCCGCCGAGGGCGATCCAGTTCTGGTTGCCCTTGACCGCCATCCCTATCCCCGGCACCTGTACCAGGGCCATCAGGAAGACGGCGCCCGCGAGGATCGGGTAGGCCAGCGCCCGGTGCAGCTTCACCGGCATGCGGGCGGCGGCGAACAGCAGACTGCCGCCGATGACAGCGGCCAGGAACTGCTTGCGGAAGAAGTACGAACCGGGCAGCGACAGTTGCAACGCGGTGATCTGGGAGGCCGAGTAGACCATCACCAGACCGAGCACGGTGATCAGCAGACTGCCACCGAGGATCAGGTAGTACGCGGTGAGCGGCCGGTCCCAGGCCTTCTTCACGCGGTCGCGCAGCCCGCGCAGCGGATTGTCCCCGGGGGCCTTGGGGGGTACGGCGGGCCGCCGTACGGACCGCTGCACCGGAGGACGCCCCGTGCGGCTACCGGGCATCGCCGGCTCCTGACCAGCCACGGGGGGCACGCCCGCCGGGGGGCGCTCCGGTCCGTCCGGGCGCCGCCAGCCACTTCCGAGTCACGCGTCCCTCCATGGGTCCCGGAGCCCCCGCCGTGGCCGAGAACCGCCGTCAGGCGCCCGCGCCGAGTTCGCGTACCGCCTGCGCGAACGCGTCACCGCGCTTGTTGTAGTTGGTGAACATGTCCATGGAGGCACAGGCCGGCGCGAGGAGCACCGTGTCGCCGGGCCGTGCGAGCCGCTTCGCCTCCTGGACCGCCTGGAGCATCGCCCCAGTGTCGGTCCGGTCGAGGTCGACGACGGGTACTTCCGGCGCGTGTCGCGCGAGGGCTTCCCGGATCAGGGCGCGGTCCGCGCCGATCAGGACCGCGCCGCGCAGCCGCGCAGCCGCCCCGGCGACGAGTTCGTCGAAGGTCGCGCCCTTCGCGAGGCCGCCGGCGATCCACACGACGGACTCGTAGGCGGCCAACGAGGCTTGTGCCGCGTGCGTATTGGTGGCCTTGGAGTCGTCGACGTACGCGACGCCGTCCACGTCGGCCACGTGCGCGATGCGGTGGGCGTCCGGGGTGAAGGCCCGCAGGCCGTCCCGTACGGCCTTGGCGGGCACCCCGTAGGCGCGCGCGAGGGCCGCGGCGGCAAGGGCGTTGGCGATGTTGTGCGGGACGGGCGGGTCGATGTCGCCGACCTCCGCGAGTTCCTGGGCGTTGCGCTGCCGGTCCGCCACGAAGGCGCGGTCGACCAGGATGCCGTCCACGACGCCGAGTTGGGACGGGGCCGGGGCGCCGAGCGTGAAGCCGATGGCCCGGCAGCCCTCCTCGACGTCCGCGGCGCGCACCAGGTCCTCGGTGGCCTTGTCGGCCGCGTTGTAGACGCAGGCGACCCGATTGCCCTCGTAGACACGGCCCTTGTCGACGGCGTAGGCCTCCATGGAGCCGTGCCAGTCGAGGTGGTCCGGTGCCAGGTTCAGGACGGCGGCGGAGTGGGCGCGCGGCGAGGGCGCCCAGTGCAGCTGGTAGCTGGACAGCTCCACGGCGAGGACGTCGTACTCCTTGTCGCCGAGGACCGCGTCGAGCAGGGAGACGCCGATGTTGCCGACGGCGGCGGTGCGCAGGCCCGCCGCCTCCAGGATGGCGGCGAGCATCCGTACGGTGGTGGTCTTGCCGTTGGTGCCGGTGACGGCGAGCCAGGGCGGGGCGTCGGGGCCGCGCAGCCGCCAGGCCAGCTCCACGTCGCCCCAGACGGGCACGCCGGCCCGCTCGGCGGCGGCGAACAGCGGCTTGTCCGGCCGCCAGCCGGGCGCGGTGACGATGAGGTCGGTGCCCTCGGGCAGGGTGTCGCCGTCACCGAGGCGCACGGTCACGCCGAGTGCCCTCAGCTCGACCGCCTGGGCGCGGGCCCGCTCGTCGTCGCCGTCGTTGACCACGGTGACGTGCGCGCCGAGGCCGTGCAGCACCTTGGCCGCCGGGACACCGGAGACGCCGAGTCCCGCGACGGTGACGTTCCTGCCCTGCCAGTCGGTCACTTGTCCGCTGCCCATCCCGCATAGAAGAGGCCTAGTCCGACAATCACACAGATGCCTTGAATGATCCAGAACCGGACCACCACAAGGACTTCGGACCAGCCCTTGAGTTCGAAGTGATGCTGGAGTGGCGCCATCCGGAAGACCCGCTTCCCGGTGAGCCGGAAGGAGCCGACCTGGATGACCACCGACATGGTGATGAGCACGAACAGGCCGCCGAGGATGGCGAGCAGCAGCTCGGTGCGGGAGCAGATCGCCAGGCCCGCGAGCACACCGCCGAGCGCCAGCGAACCGGTGTCGCCCATGAAGATCTTCGCCGGCGAGGTGTTCCACCACAGGAAGCCGAGGCAGGCGCCCATCAGCGCGGAGGAGACGACCGCGAGGTCGAGCGGATCGCGCACCTCGTAACAGGCGTTGGGGTTGGTCAGGGTCGTCGCGTTGGCGCAGGACTCCTGGAACTGCCACACCCCGATGAACGTGTACGCGCCGAAGACGAGCACCGAGGCGCCGGTGGCGAGGCCGTCGAGGCCGTCGGTGAGGTTCACGCCGTTCGACATCGCAAGGATCATGAACAGCGCCCAGACGACGAACAGCACCGGGCCGATCGTCCAGCCGAAGTCGGTGATGAACGACAGCTTCGTGGAGGCCGGGGTGTTGCCGCGGGAGTCCGCGAACTGGAGCGAGAGCACCGCGAAGGCGATACCGCCCAGCAGCTGGCCCGCCATCTTCGCCTTGGCCCGCAGACCCAGCGAACGCCGCTTGACGATCTTGATGTAGTCGTCGAGGAAGCCGACCAGGCCCATGCCGACCATCAGGCCGAGGACCAGCACACCGGAGAAGGTCGGCGTAGCCGCCCGGTCGCTGGTCCAGGTCGTGATCACCTTCGACAGGAAGTAGGCGGCGACCGTCGCCAGGATGAAGGCGATGCCGCCCATCGTCGGCGTACCACGCTTGCTGGCGTGCTCGCGCGGGCCGTCGTCGCGGATGTACTGACCATAGCCCTTACGGGCAAGGAGCTTGATCAGCAGCGGGGTGCCGACCAGGGTGAGGAACAGACCAATGACTCCTGCGAACAGGACCTGCTTCATCATCGGGCAGCGACCTCACCCTCGGCACCGGCCGCGAGCAGCGCCTGGGCGACGCCCTCCAGACCGACCGAACGGGACGCCTTCACGAGGACGACGTCTCCCGGGCGCAACTCGCTGCGCAACAGGTCGACCGCCGCCTGTGCGTCGGACACGTGCACCGACTCCTCACCCCACGAACCCTCGTTATATGCGCCCAGTTGCAGCCAGGACGCTTCCCTGCCCCCGACCGCGACGAGCTTGCTGACGTTGAGCCGGACGACTAGCCGCCCGACCGCGTCGTGCTCGGCGAGCGCCTCGTCCCCGAGCTCGGCCATCTTGCCGAGCACCGCCCACGTGCGGCGCCCCTTGCCCATGGCTGCCAGCGCGCGCAGGGCGGCCCGCATGGACTCGGGGTTGGCGTTGTAGGCGTCGTTGACGATGGTCACGCCGTCCGGGCGCTCGGTGACCTCCATCCGCCAGCGGGAGAGGGTGCCCGCCTCGGAGAGCGCGGTGGCGATCTCTTCCGCGGACATGCCCAGCTCATGGGCGACGGCGGCCGCGGCGAGCGCGTTCGACACGTGGTGCTCACCGTACAGGCGCATGGTCACATCGCTTGCACCGGAGGGTGTGTGAAGCCTGAAGGAGGGCTGTCCGCTGTCCGTGAGTCGCACGTTCTCGGCGCGTACGTCCGCTTCGCCTGACTCTCCGAAAAGGATCACCTTCGCCTTCGTACGGGAGGCCATGGCCCGTACGAAGGGATCGTCGGCGTTCAGCACCGCCGTGCCGCCGTCCGCAGCCGCCGGCAGGGCCTCCACGAGTTCGCCCTTGGCCTGCGCGATCTGCTCCCGGCCGCCGAACTCTCCGATGTGGGCGGTGCCGACGTTGAGGACGAGGCCGATCCTCGGCGGGGTGAGGCCGGCGAGGTAGCGGATGTGGCCGATCCCGCGGGCGCCCATCTCCAGCACGAGGAACTTCGTCTCCTCGGTGGCGGACAGGGCGGTCAGGGGCAGCCCGATCTCGTTGTTCAGGGAGCCCGGCGTGAACACGGTCGGCGCCTTGCGGCGCAGCACCTGCGCCACGAGGTCCTTGGTGCTGGTCTTGCCCGCGGAGCCGGTGAGGGCCACGAGGGTGGCGCCGAGGCGGGCCACGACGTGCCGGGCGAGGGCACCGAGGGCGCTCTGCACGTCCGCGACGACGATCGCGGGCACGCCGACGGGGCGCGACGCCAGGACGGCGACCGCGCCCGCCTCGACGACCGCTTCCGCGAAGTCGTGGCCGTCCACGTGCTCGCCGGCGAAGGCGACGAACAGGCTGCCGGGCTCCACCTCGCGGGAGTCCCGGACGACCGGCCCGGTGACCTGGACGGACGGGTCCGGTATGTCGTGCGTCTGCCCGCCGACGACTGCTGCGATCTCGGCGAGGGAGAGGGCGATCACAAGTTCATCCCTGGGTCTGCTGGATAGCTTCGCGAAGCACCTGGCGGTCGTCGAAGGGACGGACCACCCCGGCGATGTCCTGGCCCTGCTCGTGGCCCTTGCCCGCGACCAGCACGGTGTCCCCGGGCCGCGCCCGGCCGACCGCCGCGGCGATCGCGGCGGCCCGGTCCTCGAAGAGCAGCACCTCACCCCGCTCGTGCGCGGGCACGGACGCCGCGCCTTCGAGCATGGTGGCGAGGATCGCCAGGGGATCCTCGGAGCGTGGGTTGTCGGAGGTCAGTACGGCCGTGTCGGCGAGCCGGGCCGCGGCGGCGCCCATCGGGGCGCGTTTGGTCTGGTCGCGGTCGCCGCCGCAGCCGAGGACCACGTGCAGACGGCCCTTGGTGACCTTCCGCAGGGCCTTGAGGACCGATTCGACGGCGTCGGTCTTGTGAGCGTAGTCGACGACCGCGAGATACGACTGTCCGGCGTCCACCCGCTCCAGCCGGCCGGGCACGCCCGGCACGGCGGCGACGCCGTCGGCCGCGGCCTGCGGGTCGAGGCCCGCGGCGGCGAGCGCGACGACCGCGGCGAGGGTGTTGGCCACGTTGAACGGGCCGGGCAGCGGCGACCTGGCGGCGATCCGCTCGCCGTGCGGGCCGAGCACGGTGAACGTCGAGTCCAAGGGGCCGATCCGCACGTCCTCGGCGCGCCAGTCCGCGTCGGGGTGGCCCTCGGCGGAGTAGGTGACGACCGGGACGGACGCCTCCTCGGCCAGCCGGCGGCCGTACGCGTCATCGGTGTTGATCACGCCGAGTCTGCTGCGCGCGGGCGTGAACAGCTGTGCCTTGGCCTGGAAGTAGTCCTCCATGCCGGAGTGGAACTCCATGTGCTCCGGGCTGAGGTTGGTGAAGACGGCGACGTCGAAGACGCAGCCGTCGACCCGGCCGAGGACCAGGGCGTGGCTGGAGACCTCCATGGCCACCGCCTCGACGCCGCGTTCGCGCATGACGGCGAACAGGGCCTGCAGATCGGTGGCCTCGGGGGTGGTGCGCTCGGACTTGATGCGCTCGTCGCCGATGCGCATCTCGACCGTGCCGATCAGCCCGGTGGACCTGACCGTCCGCAGGCCGCCCTCCACGAGGTAGGCGGTGGTGGTCTTGCCTGAGGTGCCGGTGATGCCGATCTGGAGCAGGTCACGGCCCGGGGCGCCGTAGATCGTGGCCGCGAGGGCGCCCATCCGCGCGCGCGGGTCGTCGACCACCACGACCGGCAGGCCGGTCGCGGCGGCCCGCTTCGCACCCGCCGGGTCGGTCAGCACGGCGACCGCGCCGAGACCGGCGGCCTGGCGGACGAAGTCGGCGCCGTGCAGACGGGCGCCGGGCAGGGCGGCGTACAGGTCGCCGGGGCGGACGGCACGCGAGTCATGGGTGATGCCGGTGACCTCGGCGGCGCCGGCCGGTGCGGCGGCACCCAGCTGATCGGCGAGTTCCGCGAGGGGTGTGGCGGAGACCCGCACCGGTCGTGGCGGCCCCGGCGATGTCACGGATGCGCCCTTCTGGGTGGTTTGGGACTGATCAGCGTGTGGCACGGCGGTGAGCGTACCGGGCACAGCCGCCTCGGAGCGAAGCGAGGGCGCGGGCGGTGGGTGGTTCCCGGGGTCGGGAGTGATCGTTGTCACGGGCTGGTTCCTGGTGGTCGTTCCCGGAGGTGCTGATCAGGGCTGGTAGGTCACGGGCAGGTTGGCGGCCTTGGCGCCGGTCGGCGGGACCTGGAGGCTCTTCAGGGCGAACTCCATCACCTCCTTGTAGATGGGTCCGCAGATCTGGCCGCCGAAGTAACTGCCGGAGGTGGCGTTCTGGATCGCGCAGTAGACGGTGATCCGGGGGTTGTCCGCGGGTGCGAACCCGGCGAACGACGACGTGTAACCGTGGTACTTCCCGGTGGCCGGATCCACGCGGTTGGCGGTGCCGGTCTTGCCCGCGACCCGGTAGCCGGGGATGCGGGCCTTGACGCCGGTGCCCTGCTCGTCGTCGACCACGGACTCCAGCATCTGGGCGAGGGTCTTGGCCGTCTTCTCGCTGACCACGCGGGTCTTCTTGGGCTCCGGAGCCGGGGTGAAGCGCCCGTCGGCGCCCCGTTCGCCGCGCAGCAGGGTCGGCTCGACGCGGACGCCGCCGTTGGCGATCGTCGAGTACACAGAGGCGGCCTGCATGGCGTTGATGGAGAAGCCCTGGCCGAAAGGGATCGTGTACTGCTGCGACGTCGACCAGTCGTCCGGGGCGGCCAGGATGCCCCTGGTCTCGCCGGGGAAGCCGAGCCCGGTGTAGCCGCCGATGCCGAACTTGCGCAGGTACGAGTAGAGGACCTGGTTGGCCTCCGGCTGGGTCTTGCCGAGCTGGCCGGTGGCCAGGATGGTGCCGATGTTGCTGGACTTGGCCAGCACGCCGTTGAGCGTGAGGTACCAGGTCGCGTGGTCGATGTCGTCCTGGAAGAGCCGGTCGCCGCGGTGCAGCCGGTTGGGCACCTCGACGTGGGTGAGGGGGGTGGCGGCGCCCTCCTCCAGCACGGCCGCCATCGACATGACCTTCGCCGTGGAGCCGGGCTCGTAGGCGTCCTGGAGGGCCGCGTTGCCCATCGCCGACGCGTGGGCCTTCGACAGGTCGTTGGGGTCAAAGCCGGGCGAGTTGGCCATGGCGAGGATCTCGCCGGTGCGGGTGTCCTGGACGATCACATAGCCGCGGTCGGCCTTGGACTTCGCGACCTGCTCGCTGATCGCCTTCTGCGCGGCCCACTGGATGTCGCGGTCGATGGTCAGCTCGATGTCCGCGCCGGGCACCGCGGGGGTCTCGGTGGAGCCCGCGGTGGGCACCTGACGGCCGCCGGACTGGGCGTAGCGGATCTTGCCGTCCTTGCCGGCCAGCTTCTTGTTCAGCTGCTGCTCGATGCCGCCGCCGCCCTTGCCCTCGGCGTTGACCCAGCCCAGTATCCCGGCGGCGAGGTCGCCGTTGGGGTACACGCGCTGGCTGCTGGGGTCGGAGAACACCCCGGCCAGCACGTTGACGGTGGACTTGTCCGTCTCGGCCTTCTTGGCGAGCGCGCTCCTGAGGTCCTTGATCTGCTTCCAGACCTGTGGTGTCTGCCGGCCGGCGAGCTTGACGTAACGCAGCTCCTTGTTCGCCGGGCGCAGCTTGCGGACCAGGTCGGCCTGGTCCTGGCCGAGGATCGGCGCGAGGAGCGCGGCGGCCTGCTCGGGGCCGTCGTCGATGCCCAATTGCTTGCGGGTGAACATCGTCGGGTCGGCCGTGATGTCGTCGGCGTCCTCGCTGACGGCGAGGGAGACGCCGTTGCGGTCGGTGATCCCGCCGCGCTCGGCGGTCAGGGTGTGCACCACATAGCGGTTCTGCTCGGCCTTCGCGGCGTACGCGCTGGCGTCGACGGCCTGGACCTGGAGCAGCCGGACGACGAAGGCGAGCAGGACGAGGGTCAGGGCGAGGCTGACCATGCGCAGGCGGGGACGGGGGCTGCCGAGCCGCAGGGCCGGCGGCGCGGGCCGGGGCGGGCTCGGGCGCCGGGCCGGGCGGGCCCCGGGGCCGGGAGGGCGCCGGCCGCCGGGTCCGGCGCGGTGCGGGTCGCCCCGGTCCGCGCGGATCCGGGGCGGGACGGGCTTGGCGGGGCCGGGCACGCGTCGGCGCGGCGGTTCCCTGTCGGACACTTCCGTCACCTGCCGGGGGTCGGGGTCGAGACGGACCGGGGGGCGGAGGAGGGCGGGGCCGGCACCGACGCGGCGGATGCCGCGGCAGGCGGACCGGCCGCCGGGCCGGCGGGGCTCGCGGCCGAGCCGGACGGGCTCACATACGGGGCGCCCGAGCCGACGTACGGGGAGCCCCGATCGGCGTACGAGGCGGACGGGCTCGCGCCGGGGGCGACCGGGGTCGCGCCGGAAGTGATGGCCGGGCTCGCGCCGGGAGCGGCGCTGGTCAGTGCCTCGGGGGGCGCGGACGAGCGGGCAGCGGACTGCCGGGCGGCCGGGCTGGGGACGCCCTTGACGGAGCCGTCGGGGTCGAGGAAGGCCGGGTCGCCGCCGGGCACCATGCCGAGCTGGCGGGCACGCCGCTGAAGGGCGTCGGGCGCGGAGTAGGCGTCGATACCGCGGCGCAGGGCCTGTTCCTCGTCGGTGAGATTCTTCGTGCCCTTTTGCAGGTCGTCGAGCCGGAACGAGCCTTCGCTGAGCGCGGAGTTCAGCACGAGCAGACCGATGAGGCCACCGCCGAGGAGCAGGACGACGAGGAGGACGAACGGGGTGCGGGCCGCCTTGGCGCGGCCGGCCGGCAGCAGCCGGGCGAGCCGGGCGGCCCTGCCCCTCACTTCGGGGTTCCTACGCACATGTCCTCCGGTGAGTCCGGGGACCCGACTCGCTCACTCGGCGTCCTCCCTGATGCGCTCGGCCCCGCGCAGCCGCGCCGGGGCCGCCCGGCGGTTGTCGGTGATCTCTTCCTCGGTGGGAAGTTCGGCACCGCGCGTGAGCAGCTTGAGCCGGGGCTGATACCGCTCGGGCACGACCGGCAGCCCCGGCGGGGCGGTGGAACCGGCGCCGGCCGCGAACACCCGCTTGACCAGGCGGTCCTCCAGCGAGTGGTACGACAGGACGGCGATCCGGCCGCCCACGGCGAGCGCCTTCACCGCCGCGGGTACCGCACGCTCCAGGACGGCCAGTTCCCCGTTGACCTCGATGCGCAGCGCCTGGAAGGTGCGCTTGGCCGGGTTGCCGCCGGTGCGCTTGGCGGCTTGCGGCAGCGCGTCCCGGATCACCTCCACCAGGCGCGCACTGGTGGTGAAGGGCTCCTTGTCGCGCTCACGGACGATCGCGGCGACGATCCGCTTGGCCTGCTTCTCCTCGCCGTAGGCGCGCAGGATCCGGACGAGTTCGCCGGCCGGATAGGTGTTGAGGACCTCGGCGGCGCCGATCCCCGTCGACTGGTCCATACGCATGTCGAGGGGGGCGTCCTGGGCGTAGGCGAAGCCGCGGTCGGCCTCGTCGAGCTGCATGGAGGAGACGCCGAGGTCGAAGAGGACGCCCTGCACGCGCGCGATGCCGAGCCGCGCAAGGACATCGGGCAGCTCGTCGTAGACGGCGTGTACGAGGGTGGCCCGCTCTCCGTAGGGCGCGAGCCGCTGCGCGGACAGGCGCAGAGCCTCCTTGTCACGGTCGAGGGCGACGAGCCGGGCCTGCGGGAACCGGCTCAGCAGCGCCTCGCTGTGCCCGCCGAGGCCCAGGGTGCAGTCGACGACCACGGATCCCGGCCGCTCCAGGGCGGGCGCCAGCAGGTCCAGGCACCGCTGGAGCATCACCGGGACGTGTCGACTCTGGCTCAAGGGGCCCTCTCAGGTCCGGCGCGGGCCGTACGCACCGCCGGGTCCCCGCCCGCTCGTGAAGGGGAGGCCTGCCGGCGCCGAAAGCGTCAGCCGGCCGGGAGCGGGAGGAGGCCGAGCCGTACGTACGCGCCGCGCACGTGGGGAGACGGACCGCGCGCGTGCCGGGGTCTCCTGGTGAAATCAGTCCAGCGGGGAGAGACGCGCCTCCCGCTTCGCGTCACTTTAGTCCACCGTGTCTCGCGGTCAATCAACCGGCCTGCGCGTCGCGCAGCGCACTCCGGTCGGCGGCGCGATCCGGAAAGAATCACCTGTCCGACTCGGCTTTCTCCTCCGTGTGGGTTAATTCACACCATGCGACGATGACCTTCTTTGTCCCTCGCGTAGCAGGACCGATCGCCCAGTGACCAGTACCGTCGTGACTATGACGACTTCTGCAGCAGTTCCCGCCGGCTCCGAAGACGCCACAACGGCCAAGGGCACCGTGACGGACCGTCTCGTGGAGGCCAACGGGCGGTACGCCGCCGCGTTCACCGATCCCGGGATGGACGCCCGCCCCGTTCTGCATGTCGCGGTCGTGGCCTGTATGGACGCCCGTCTCGACCTGCACGCCGCGCTCGGCCTGGAGCTCGGCGACTGTCACACCATCCGCAACGCGGGCGGTGTCGTCACCGACGATGTGATCCGCTCCCTGACGATCAGCCAGCGGGCCCTCGGCACCCGCAGTATCGTCCTCATCCACCACACCGGCTGCGGCCTGGAGTCCCTCACCGAGGAGTTCCGGCACGAACTGGAGATGGAGGTGGGCCAGCGCCCCTCCTGGGCGGTGGAGTCCTTCCGGGACGTCGACCAGGATGTGCGGCAGTCCATGCAGCGGGTGCGCACCTCGCCGTTCCTGCCGCACACCGATGACGTCCGCGGTTTTGTGTTCGACGTCAGGTCGGGCCTGCTGCGCGAGGTCGACCCCGCCTGAGCGCCCCCGGCCGCCCCGTGAACGGCCGGCGTCCGACGCCGGACGGGCCGCTCGAAGCGGGCCTGGGACCGACATGGTGCGGGCAGTTGTCCACAGGCGAGTGACACGAATCGGTAACGGCAGGAAGAATGCGGGTGTGGCGTCACGCGGAACTTTTCCCGTGTGGTGTCCGTGTTTCGGGGTGGGCCGGTCCGCAGCTGACAGCGACGGCCCGGAGTGAGAACGGGCCGAGGAGGGCCGGGTGACGACCTATGACGATCGAGCGAGCCTTACTGATCTGACCGCCACTGTGGAGCGTGTCCGCAGTTCGGTGGAAGGAGTGATCGAGGGCAAGCCCGAGGTCGTACGGCTTTCGCTGACCGTACTGCTCGCCGAGGGGCATCTTCTGATCGAGGATGTTCCCGGCGTGGGCAAGACGATGCTCGCCAAGGCGCTGGCGCGGTCCATCGACTGCTCGGTGCGCCGCATCCAGTTCACCCCCGACCTGCTGCCGTCGGACATCACGGGCGTGTCCATCTGGGACCAGCAGCGCCGGGACTTCGAGTTCAAGCCGGGCGCGATCTTCGCGCAGATCGTGATCGGCGACGAGATCAACCGCGCCTCACCCAAGACCCAGTCGGCGCTGCTGGAGTCCATGGAGGAGCGCCAGGTCACCATCGACGGGCAGACCTATGAACTGCCCAGCCCCTTCATGGTGGTGGCCACGCAGAACCCGGTCGAGATGGAGGGCACGTACCCGCTGCCGGAGGCACAGCGCGACCGCTTCATGGCCCGCGTCTCCGTCGGCTACCCGAGCGTCGAGGCCGAGTTGCAGATGCTGGACGTGCACGGCGGCGCCTCGCCCCTGACGGACCTCCAGCCGGTCGCCCACGCGCACGAGATCGTGAAGCTGGTCGAGGCCGTCCGCGGGGTGCATGTCGCGGAAACCGTCCGGCGCTACGCGGTCGACGTGGTCGCCGCCACGCGCACCCACCCCGATCTGAGACTCGGCGCCTCCCCGCGCGCGACGCTGCACCTGCTGCGCGCGGCGAAGGCCGCCGCGGCCCTGGCCGGCCGGGAGTACGCGCTGCCGGACGACGTCCAGGCCCTGGCCGTGGCGGTCCTCGCGCACCGGCTGCTGCCCACCGCCCAGGCCCAGCTCAACCGGCGCACGGCGGAGCAGGTGGTCCAGGAGATCGTGCAGCGCACGCCGGTGCCCGCGGCACCGCGGCAGAGCGGCTTCGGCGCACTGGGTGCGACCGCGTACGGCCAGCAGCCGCCGCGGAGGCTGTGATGAGCGGCGGGGGGACCGGTCGGCCGGAGACCGAACGCGACGACAAGGGCGGTGTCCGCACGGCGCTGGCCGGGCTGACCACGCGCGGCCGTTCGTTCCTGGCGGCCGGCGTCGCCGCCGCCGTCTGCGCCTACGTGCTGGGGCAGGGCGAACTGCTCCGGGTCGGGCTGCTGCTGGCCGCGCTGCCCCTCACCTGCGCGACGGTGCTCTACCGCACGCGCTACCGGGTGGCGGGCAGCCGCCGGCTCTCCCCCTCGCGGGTGCCCGCGGCCGCCGAGGCCCGGGTCCATCTGCGCATGGACAACGTCTCACGGCTGCCCACGGGCCTGCTGATGCTCCAGGACCGGGTGCCGTACGTGCTCGGGCCGCGGCCCCGCTTCGTGCTCGACCGGGTGGAGCCGGGCGGTCGCCGTGAGGTGTCCTACCGGGTCCGCTCCGACCTGCGGGGCCGCTATCCGCTCGGTCCGCTGCAACTGCGCCTGACCGACCCGTTCGGGATGTGCGAGCTGACCCGCTCCTTCTCGACGTACGACACCCTGACGGTGATCCCGCGCGTGGAGGCGCTGCCGCCGGTGCGCTTCAGCGGCGACGCGAAGGGATACGGCGACGGGCGGCAGCGCTCGCTGGCCCTGGCGGGCGAGGACGACGTGATCCCGCGCGGCTACCGGTACGGCGATGATCTGCGCCGCGTCCACTGGCGCTCCACCGCGCGCTACGGCGAGCTGATGGTGCGCCGCGAGGAGCAGCCGCAGCGCTCCCGGTGCACGGTGCTGCTGGACACCCGGGGCATCGCCTTCGCGGGCGCGGGCCCCGACTCGGCCTTCGAGTGGGCGGTGTCCGGCACCGCGTCCGTACTGGTGCACATGCTCGAACGCGGCTTCTCCGTACGCCTGTTGACGGACACCGGCAGCTCGGTGCCCGGGGAGGGCACCGACGGGTTCGCCGGCGCCAGCCAGGAGACGGCCGACGCGGCCGGGCTGATGATGGACACCCTCGCCGTGATCGACCACTCGGACGGCGCGGGCCTGTCCCGTGCCTACGACGTGCTGCGCGGCGGCAGCGAGGGCCTGCTGGTGGCCTTCCTCGGCGAACTGGACGAGGAGCAGGCCGCCGTGGTCGCCAAGATGCGCCGGCGCAGCGGCGGCGCCGTCGCCTTTCTGCTGGACCCGGACACCTGGGTGCGGGAACCGGCGGACGTGCCAGGACCGGCACACGCTCAGGCGGATCGGGTGCGGCTGCTGCGGGAGGCGGGCTGGACGACCGTGAGCGTGCCGCGCGGCGCCTCGCTGGACGAACTGTGGCGCCGGGCGGACCACGAACGCACGGGCGCGGCCGCGCTGAGCGGCGGGGAGGCACGGTCATGAACGGCGACAGGACCCGAGCGGAACGGACACGGCTGGGCCGGGCAGCTGCGGCCGGGGCCGTGGTACGGGCGCCGGGGCCCGGTGGCGGAGCGCGCGGGCGGGAGGTGACGGCATGAGTGGGCGGGCCCGACTGGCGATCGGCGCCGCCGTGGCCACGCTGATGGCGGCGTGTGCGCTGATCCCGCTGGTCTCCCCGGCGACCTGGATCTTCCAGGCGGGCCTCCTGGTGGCGGTGCAGACGGGCGTGGGCGCGGCGACCCGGCGGGTGCCGCTGGCCCGGTCGCTGACCGTGGCGGCCCAGGCCCTGGTGAGCCTCCTGCTGCTGACCCTGGTCTTCGCGCGGGAGCAGGCACTCCTCGGGCTGATCCCGGTGCCCGACACCTTCCGTCACTTCGCCGACCTGCTCCAGCAGGGCTCGGACGACGTGAGCCGGTTCGCGATCCCGGCGCCGCTGTCCGACGGCATCCGGTTGATGCTCGTCGGCGGTGTCCTGGTGATCGGGCTGATCGTGGACCTCCTCGCGGTGACGTTGCGCAGCGCGGCCCCGGCCGGGCTGCCGCTGCTGGCCCTGTACTCGGTCGCCGCGGGCCTGTCCGACGGCGGCACCGACTGGCTGTGGTTCCTGGTCGCCGCCGCGGGCTATCTGATGCTGCTGCTCGCCGAGGGCCGGGAGCGGCTCTCCCAGTGGGGCCGGGTCTTCGGCGGCGCCGCCCGCTCCCCCGGCGGGCCGACCGGCGGCGCGGTGGCGCCCGTCCGCACGGGCCGGCGCATCGGCATGGTCGCGCTGGGCGTCGCCCTGGTGGTGCCTCTGGCGCTGCCGGCGATGCAGGGCGGCCTCCTGGACGGCACCGGAACCGGGGTGGGCGCGGGCAACGGCAGCGGCGGCACCATCTCCGCGGTCAACCCCCTGGTGTCGCTGCGCGACAGCCTGAACGTGGACGAGGACCGCCAGGTGCTGTCCGTGAGGACCAGCTCCAACGACATCTCGGACCTGTATCTGCGGATCGTCTCCCTGGACGACTTCGACGGCACCACCTGGAAACCGTCCCAGCGGCACATCGTCGGCGTACCGGACCGGTTTCCCACGCCGGCCGGACTGGCCGAGGACGTCAGGCGCTCGCAGGTCAGGACGAGGATCACGGCCGCCGACTGGTACGCGCAGGACTGGCTGCCGATGCCGTACCCGCCGAGCGGTGTGCAGGTCTCCGGCAAGTGGCGCTACGAGCCGGTGGGCATGACGCTGGTCGGCGACCACGGCCAGAACACCCGCGGTGCGGCGTACGAGGTGACCAGCCTGGACGTGCAGCCGACCGCGGAGCAGCTGGCCTCGGCCCCGGAGCCGTCGCAGGCGCTGCGGCGCGAGTACACCAAGGTGCCCAAGTCGCTGCCGTCGGTGGTGGCGAGCACGGCCGAGCAGGTCACCGCGGGGGCGACGAGCCACTACGAGGAGGCGGTCAAGCTCCAGGACTACTTCGCCCTGACCGGTGGCTTCCAGTACGACACCGAGGTGCAGGTCGGCCGGGGCCCGGACGCGATAGCGACCTTCCTGGAGAAGAAGCAGGGCTTCTGCATCCACTTCTCCTTCGCGATGGCCGCGATGGCCCGCACGCTGGGCATCCCGGCCCGGGTCGCGGTCGGTTTCGCACCCGGTACGCCACAGTCGGACGGCACGGTGTCGGTCGGCCTGAAGGACGCGCACGCCTGGCCCGAGCTGTACTTCGAGGGGGTGGGCTGGACCCGCTTCGAGCCGACCCCGACCCGGGGCACGGCGCCCGAGTACACCCAGTCGGACACGCCCGGCACGTCCCTGCCGGACGTGACGCGTCCCTCGCAGCAGGCGTCCGAGGCGCCCTCTGCCGCGGCCTCGCCGAGCGAGAGCTGCACGGCGCAGATGCGCAAGCTGGAGGCGTGCGACGGCCCGTCGGTGCCGGCCGCGGCGGCGGGCGGCGGTGACGGGCCGAAGGGGTGGCAGTCGGCGCTGTGGGCCGTCGGCGGGCTCGTCGTGCTGGTCCTCCCGTTGTCGCCGCTGCTGTGGCGCAAGCGGCTGCGGGCCGTTCGGCTGGGCGGTCATGCCCGCACCGAGGAGGGCGCGGCGGCCCACACCCTGGCGGCCTGGCAGGAGCTGACCGACACCGCGTGGGACTTCGGGATCCTGCCGGACGAGTCGCAGACGCCGCGCCGGGCGGCGGCCCGGATCGTCCGGCTCGGACACCTCGATGCGGCGGCCGGTGCCGCGGTGCACCGGGTGGCGGACGCCCTGGAACAGGTCCTCTATGCGCCTCGGCCGCGGCCTACGGCCGGGCTCGCGGAGGACGTGCGCCGGGTGGCCGGGGCGCTGGGCGGCGCGGTCAGCCGCGGTACGCGACTGCGCGCGCTGTTCGCGCCGCGCTCGGCCGTGCGCGCACTGTGGGCGGTGTCGGCGTGGTCGGCGGCGCTCAGGGCGCGGGCGGCGGCGGCACGGCCGACCCTGCGCAAGCCGTCCGGCCAGCAGAGCTGAGCCGACGCCCTGGCTGTCCGGGCTGTCCCGGACAGCCGGGGCGCTGGGCCGCGTGGTGACCGCATGACTGAGGGGTGACCACCCGTGATGGGCGGTCACCCCTCAGTCATATATGTATGGGTGACCCTGTTCTCCCGGCGTTCTCCCGGTGACGCCCTCTAGCGACCGCCCTGCTCGTCGCGGCGGCGCTGCCAGCGCTGTTCGATACGGTCCATCAGGGAGCGCTTCGGCCGTGCCTGACGCCGCGCGTGCGGGGCACCCGCGGCACCCGGGGCGGGCTGCTCACCCGGCTTGGGGGCCTTGCGCCAGCCTGTGACGGCGAGTACCGCACAGCCCAGCATGACGAGGAAGCCCACCACGCTGACCCAGATCTGCTGCGCGACCATTCCTGCCATGAGGAGCGCGATACCTACGAGGAAGCCTGCGACCGCCTGGTAGACCCGTCGCCGGGTGTACGTACGCAGCCCGCTTCCCTCAAGCGCTGTCGCGAACTTGGGATCTTCGGCGTACAGCGCTCGCTCCATCTGCTCGAGCATGCGCTGCTCGTGCTCCGAGAGCGGCACGGAGTCCTCCTCATCGTGCAGTCGCCGGGGCGACCCGGGGGTCCCTTCAGGATAGGCAGGGAATCGCCCCCGTGAAACCCGCCCCTCTAGGCCAATTGGCCAACCGAAACCCGCCATGGCCGTCCCGGCTCGCTGAGGCTTCCATTCCCCAGCGGCCGACCCGTCATGCCGGGCGGTCTCCTTCGATCATACGGCGCGAACCCCGCGATCGGGGGGCCTGTGGCCTACTCCATCTGCTGTCGCGTCGCTGATCAGCGGTCTGACCCTGAAGGCGGCTCAGGCCTCGCCGGCCCCGCGGGTCTCGCCAAGCACATGCAGTTGCGTGGCCACGGAGTGGAACGCCGGCAACTCGGCCGCCGCCGCCTCCAGCTTCAGCAGGGAGTCGAGCGCTCCGGGCTCGGTGTCGACGAGGACTCCGGGCACCAGGTCGGCGAAGATCCGCACGCCGTGCACGGCACCGACCGCGAGGCCCGCGCCCTCGACCAGCCTGGTCAGTTGCTCGGCGGTGAAGCGCCGGGGCACCGGGTCGCCCGCGCCCCAGCGGCCGTCGGGGTCGGCGAGGGCGTGCCTGGCCTCCGTGAAGTGTCCGGCCAGGGCGCGGGCGAGCACGGCGCCGCCGAGCCCGGCCGCGAGCAGGCTGAGCACGCCCTCGGGGCGCAGGGCGGCCACCGCGTTGCGGACGCCCTCCGCCGGGTCGTCGGCGTACTCCAGGACGCCGTGGCACAGCACGACGTCGAAGCCGCCGCGCGCCACGACGTCGAAGAGGCCGTGGATGTCGCCCTGGACGCCCCGGACCCGGTCGGCGACACCGGTCTCGCCGGCCCGCCGTTCCAGCGCGAACAGCGCGTTGGGGCTCGGGTCGACGACGGTGACGCGGTGCCCGAGACGGGCGACGGGCACCGCGAACTTGCCGCTGCCGCCTCCGGTGTCGAGGACGTCCAGCGAGTCCCGACCCGTGGCCTTGACCCGGCGGTCGAGGGCGTCCTGAAGGACCTCCCAGACCACGGCGGTACGGAGAGAGGCGCGGGGGCGCATCGGGTCCGACACGACAGTTGACTCCTCGGCGCGGCACCGCCTGTTGCCCGGCGGCGCGAACGGGGTCCCTCCCCCGCCCGGGGCGCGGGAGGAGGGAAGGCTTCAGGCGCTCTCCACCCTATTGCCTCCGGCGCCGTACCTGGTCATCGTGGGGGCGCGCGGCCTCCGCGTCCCGCGCGGCGGGCCGGTCCCCGGCGTCCTCTTCCGTGCAGCCCCGGGCGTGGCCGCACGGCGCGGGGCGGTCATCCCGCGTCCGGCATGTCTCTGTCAGTGAGGTCCCCGCCGGTGGCGCGGGCGGCCGGTTCGGCGGTTTCCTGACGGGGCTGTGGCAGGACCGGCTGGAGCACCAGCATCCGCTCCACGATCCGGACGAACATCGCCACGTCCCGTATCAGATCGTCGGCGTCGCGACGGCTGGCCGCGTCCTTGATGCCCGCCTCGGCGCGGGCGCGGCGGGCCGCGCCGGAGGCGAACAGGGCGCTCCACTCCGTGAGTTCGGGCGCGATCTCGGGAAGCACCTCCCAGGCGCTGCGGATCCGCGGCCGGTGCCGGGCGGTCGGCTCCGGGCGGCCCCGGGCGGCGAGGACGGCGGCGGCGGTGCGCAGGGCGGCGAGATGGGCCGTCGCATAGCGCTCGTTGGGCGTTTCGAGGACGGCGGCCTCGTCGAGTCCGGCACAGGCCTGGGCGAGCAGGTCGAGGGCGGCGGGCGGGGCCGTGGCCCGGCGGAGCACGGGGTGCACGTCGCTCGCCGGGCCGGTCAGTGAGGGGGCAGGGCCGGTGGCGCGGCGCCGGTGGGCGGCTGCTGCGGACGAGCTGGCCATGACGAACCTCCTGTCGTCTGTTGACGGCACACCCGCTACGAGGTGCCGTATGTGCCCATCGTGCGGTATGCCACTGACAATCCGTTCTGACCTGGGCATTTACCTCGATCGACAGTTCGACCGCAGGCCGGCCGGTGCGGAGGCCGTGGTCTGCGTGGTCACCGGCCCCGCGTCCGGGGCGTGCCTGTCCCGGCCCGGCGCGGAGCCCGTTCCTGTGAGAATCGGCGCCATGGAAAGCAGCAGTGCCGCGCGCGGCGGCAGCACGCGCCGCGAGGTCACCCGGCAGCGGCTCTACGAGGCGGCCGTCACGCTCATCGCCGAGCAGGGCTTCTCCGCCACGACGGTGGACGAGATCGCCGAGCGCGCCGGGGTCGCGAAGGGCACGGTCTACTACAACTTCGCCAGCAAGTCGGTCCTCTTCGAGGAGTTGCTGCGGCACGGCGTGGGTCTGCTCACCGCCTCCCTCCGGGAGGCGGCCGACCGGACGGCGCGCGAGGGCGGCGGCACGGTGGACGCCCTGGACGCGATGATCCGCGCCGGTCTCGTCTTCATCGACCGCTACCCGGCCTTCACCCAGCTGTACGTGGCCGAGTTGTGGCGCACCAACCGAGCCTGGCAGTCCACCCTGCTGGTGGTGCGGCAGCAGGCCGTCGCGGTCGTCGAGGGAGTGCTGCGCGAGGGTGTGACGTGCGGCGAGTTCGGCGCGGAGATCGATGTGCCGCTGACGGCGGCAGCCCTGGTCGGCATGGTGCTGGTGGCGGCGCTGGACTGGAAGTCGTTCCAGCCGGAGCGGTCTCTGGACGAGGTGCACGCGGCCCTGTCGCGGCTGTTGCAGGGGCGGGTGAGCGGCAGGGTCTGACGGGAAAGCGCCGGTCCGCCGTGGCCGCGTCCCCCGCGGGCCGCCTCGGACCGGCGCTTCCCTGTGTTCCCCCGTGTTCCCCCGTGTTCCCCCGTGGGAACCCCCGTTGCGGTCTTTCCCCCTGGGCTCCCCCGTGTCCTCGCTTCCGCCGACGAGTCGGCGGAAGGAGCGGCTCGGGACGGTCACCGTTCCGCCGCCCCGTGTCGGCGGTGCCGGTCGCTGTCTCCCTGCCGTGCCTCCCACTTTCCCTTTCCTGCAGTTCGGAGCCCATCCGCGCGCGTACTCAACTCACCGCCTAGGTACGCCTACTCAGCCGTCCGCGCGCAGGCGCAGGACTGCGGCGCCGCCCACTGGTTACGATCGCCTCCGTGTCCGTACTCCCTCTGGTGTTCACCAGCGGCTGGGCCAGCGGTGTCAACGCCTACGCCGTGGTGCTGCTGCTCGGCCTGTTCGGAGCGACCGGAGTGAGCGACGACGTCCCGCAGACACTGCAACGCCCCGAGGTGCTCATCGCGGCCGGCGCGCTGTTCCTGTGCGAGGCGGTCGCCGACAAGATTCCCTACGTCGACTCGGTGTGGGACTCCGTGCACACCGTCGTCCGGCCGCTCGCGGGCGCCTGGGTCGGGGCGTTGCTCGCTGGGCAGAGCGGTGCGCTCTCGGACGTGGCGGCGGGTCTGCTCGGCGGTTCGACGGCGCTCGCCAGCCATGCGGTCAAGGCCGGCACGCGGATGGCGGTCAACGCCTCGCCGGAGCCCTTCAGCAACATGATCCTGAGCACGGCCGAGGACGTCGGCGTGGGCGCCGTCGTCTCCTTCGCCGTGTTCCACCCGGAGGCGGCGGCGATCGTCGCGGCGGTGCTGCTGGCCGCTGGTCTGGCCGCGCTGTGCTTCCTGGTCTCCCGGATCCGGCGGTTCCTGCACCGCCGGGCGCGGCGCCGTGCGGATCGCCGACCGGCCGCCGGGGCGGCGCCGCCGCCCGACTGACCTCCCGTGGCCCCGGCTGTCAGTGCCGGTCGATAAAGTCGCAGGCATGGCACGGATTGCGGTGATCGGCGCCGGGATGGGCGCGATGGCGGCCGCCGCCCGGCTGGCCGTCGCGGGCCACCGGGTGGTGGTGTACGAGCGCACGGAGACGTACGGCGGAGCGGTGCGCCGGTTCGAGCGGGACGGCTTTGGCTTCGACACCGGTCCGGGCGTGCTGCCGCTGCCCGCGGTGTGGCGCGATCTCTTCCTCAAGACCGGCAAGGAGCCGCTGGAGGACCAGGTCCGGCTCACCCAGGTCGACCCGTCGTCGCGGCACGTGTTCGCGGACGGCACGGAGGTGTCGTTGCCGAACGCCTCGCGCGCGGGTGTCGTCGCGGCCCTGGACGAGGCGCTGGGTTCCGGTGCCGGGCAGCGCTGGGGCGACTTCCTGGTGCGCGCCCGCGAGGCCTGGGACCGCACCCGCCGGCCCCTGCTGGAGGAGCCGCTGTGGCCGAACTGGTCCGTGCTCGCCGCGCGCGAGCCCTATCCGGCGGTCCCCCACAAGCGGCTGCTGCGTACCCGGCGGGCCGCGACGCTGGCCGAGATCGGCGCGTGGGAGCTGCGGGACCCGCGGCTCGCCGCCCTGCTGGCGGGACATGCGCTCGGGTACGGCCTGGACCCCGGGACCGCTCCGGCGAGCGCGGCCGTGCTGCCCTACCTGGAGCATGCCTTCGGCGTCTGGTACGTCGGCGGCGGCATACGGGAGTTGGCGCGCGCGGTGTACGAGCGGTGCGTGCGGCGCAGGGTCGAGTTCGTCTTCGGGGCGGACGTCACCGGGATCCTGGAGAAGGACGGCCGCGTGGCGGGCGTGGAGTGGGCCGAGGGCGCCTTCGGTGCTCGCGGCTCCGGGGGCGGGACGGTGGCCGAGGCGGACGCGGTGGTCGCCACGGGCCCCTGGCGGCTGCGCGGCCTGCTGCCCGGCCGGGAGCCGTACGGGCCGGGCGCCGTCGCGCCGACCGCCGAGGGACTGTTCCCGGGCCGGGTCGTGGTGTGCCTCGCGCTGCGCGGCGGCCGGGAGCCGGGTGCCGCGCACCGCACGGTGGTGCACTCCCCGGACGCGACGGCCGAGTTGGACCTGTTCACGGCGGAGGGGACGCCCGAGCGGCCCACGGTCCGCGTCGACCGGCCGGACGACCCCGCCCTGCTCCCCGACGCGGCGCACGAGTCCGTGGTGGTGACGGCGACGGTGCCGTCCTCGGCGGGGTACGACTGGAGCGCGCCGGGCGCCGCCGACGCCTTCGCGGACCGGATGGTCGCCGCCGCCGAGCGGGCGGTGCCGGGGTTGCGGGAGCGCGTGCTGTGGCGCGAGGTGCGCACGCCGGTGCACACCGAGCGGGAGACGGGGGCCGAGGGCGGGGCCGTGCCCGCGCCTGCGCTGGCCGCGGCCGAGGGAACCCTGCATCCGTCCAACAGCACGCAGATACCGGGCCTGTTCGCGGTCGGCGGCTGGTCGCATCCGGGGGGCGGGCTGCCGCACGCCGGCATGTCGGGCGCGCTGGTCGCCGGGCTGATCGTGGAGGGGCCGGACTTCCGGGGCTCGCGGTGAGCGGAGGTTCGGCGCGGTGAGCGGGACGCTCGGCTCGCGGTGAGCCGGAGGCTCGGGGTGGGTGCCGGCGTGGCGGGAGCGGCGCGTCAGAAGCGGTAGTGCTCGTCGTATCCGTTGCCGTTGCCCTGCTGCTGCCCGTTGTTCTGCTGCTGCCCGTTGTTCTGGTACGGGTAGGACTGTTCCGGCGGGAGTTGGCCGCCGTAGGTCTCGTCGGTGCGCTGCTGCGGGACCCAGACGCCGCCGGCCGGGGTCTCGCCGTGGCCGCCGGTGCCGTACTGGTCCTGGCCGTAGGGGGGTTGGCCGTACTGCTGACCGTCGTAGCCGGGATCGTACGAGGCGTCGCCGTGGCCCTGGGCGCCGACGTACGGGTCGGAGTAATTGGCGTACTGCTGCCGGCCGTTGATGTCGTAGCCGTACTGCTGCTGGCCGTAGCCCGAGTAGTCGTAGGCGTAGCCCTGGTCGGTGCCCTGGGCCGCCGCCGCGTAGGTCGGGTCCTGGTGCTGGGCGGCGGCCGCGTGGGCCGGGTCGCCGTATATGCCGTAGGAGCCGGTGTCGTCGGGCAGGGGCTGCGGTTCGTAGACGGTGCTGGCCTCGGCGGCGGAGGGCTCGGCCGCGCGCGGGGCCGGCGCGAACACGTCGTCGCGCTCGTAGTCGTCGTCACGGCCGTACGGGGTGCCGTCGCTGCCGTAACCGGCGTCCTGCCCGTACCCGCCGTCCGGTCCGTAGGCGCCGTCCTGCCGGTAACCGTCGTCGTGCCGGCCGTGGCCGGTGTCGGTCGCCTCCGGGCCGGAGACCTCCGGCATGGGCTCCGGGTGGCCCGGCTCCTCACCCCGGCGCTTGCCGCCACCCTCGCCGCGGCGGCTGACCGCCCAGCCGTCGGTGAAGCCGCGCCGGAACGACAGCGTGACGTACGTCTGGCCGACCGCGAAGGCCACCGCGCCCAGTGCGATGACGACGACGGCGGAGATCAGCACGCCGAGCACGACACCGAGGAAGCCGACGAACGCCAGCAGTCGCCAGCGCAGCCGCGCCTTGTACTGCAACAGCACCTCGCCGAGCAACCACAGCGCGACGATGCCGAACGCGATGTAGAGGACCGTCCAGCCCATGTACGCCCCTCTCCCAGTGACCGCTACGCAGTGTGTCGTATACCGGTGTGGCCGGTCTAGGCCCGCGGGGGGTGGTGCAGGCCCAGGTTCTCGTAGATCTCCAGCGGCGCCGTGGAGTTGTTGAGCGTGATGAAGTGCAGACCGGGCACTCCCTCGGCCAGCAGCCGCGCGCAGAACTCCGTGGCGAACTCGATGCCAATGGAGCGTACCGCCGCCGGATCGTCCTTCGCTGTGAGGATCCGCTCTTTCAGCACCTCCGGGAAGCGGGCGTTGCTGAGCTGGGGCAGCCGCTCCAGCATCCGCACGCTCGTGACCGGCAGGATCTCGGGGATGACCGGGGTCTCGCAGCCGGCTGCCGCGACCCGGTCGCGCAGCCGCAGATACGACTCCGGCTCGAAGAACATCTGCGTAATGGCGTAGTCGGCGCCCGCACGGCACTTGTCGACGAAGTGCGTGACGTCCGTGTCCCAGTCACTTGAGCGCGGATGCATCTCCGGGAAGGCGGCGACACCCACGCAGAAGTCACCCGACTCCTTGATGAGCGCGACGAGTTCGGCCGCGTAGGTCAGGCCCTTGGGATGCGCCACCCACTTGCCCATCGGGTCGCCGGGCGGGTCGCCGCGGACGGCGAGCATGTTGCGGATCCCGGCGTCCGCGTACTGGCCGATGATGTTGCGCAGTTCCGCGACGGAGTGGTTGACGGCGGTGAGGTGGGCGACTGGCGTCAGCGTGGTGTCGACGACGATCTGCTGGGTCTCCTTGACCGTGGTCGCACGGGTGGAGCCGCCGGCGCCGTAGGTCACGGACACGAAGTCGGGAGCGACCGCCTCGACCCTGCGCAGCGCGTTCCACAGGGACCGCTCGCCCTTGGGCGTCTTCGGCGCGTAGAACTCGAACGAGTACGTCGTCTTGCCGGTACGCAGGATGTCACGCACGGTACGCGCACGGTCGGTCCTGGTGGACGCGGTTCCAAGGGCCATACCCGCAGGTTAGCCAGGGGCGGCCGGTCCCCCAACCGAGTACCGGAAATTTGCCCGATTTGCCGAGTTCTTGTCCACCCCTTGGACAGCGGGGGGCTAGGCCCGCCGCAACCGCTCGGCGAACTCGGCCGCCGCCGCTCCCGGGTCGTCGGCCTCGGTGATCGCGCGGACGACGACCACCCGGCGGGCACCGGCGTCGAGTACCTGGTCGAGGTTGCCCAGGTCGATGCCGCCGATGGCGAACCAGGGCCGGTCGGTGCCCAGCCCGGCCGTGTACCGGACCAGGTCGAGGCCGGGCGCGGGCCGGCCGGGCTTGGTGGGGGTGGGCCAGCACGGGCCGGTGCAGAAGTAGTCCACGCCGTCCTGGACGGCCGCGGCGGCGGCCTCCGCCGGGGCGTGCGTGGAGCGGCCCAGCAGCACGTCGGCGCCGAGGACGGCGCGGGCCGCGGGCACCGGGAGGTCGCCCTGTCCCAGGTGGAGCACGTCGGAGCCGGCGGCATGGGCGACGTCCGCGCGGTCGTTGACCGCGAGCAGCTTGCCGTGCCGGACGCAGGCGTCGGCGAACACCTCCAGGTGCGCCAGTTCCTCGGCCGCCTCCATGCCCTTGTCCCGCAGCTGCACGATGTCGACGCCGCCGGCCAGGACCGCGTCCAGGAACTCGGCGAGGTCGCCCTGGCGCTTGCGGGCGTCCGTGCACAGGTAGAGCCGCGCGCCGGCGAGCGCCGCGCTTGCGGCGGTGTCGGCGTCGGTCACGGAATCGGACATACGGTGCGTCCCCCTGGAAGGTGTCGGCAGAAGCAACGGCACGATGGCCGATGCGTCGGAGCTGCGGGCGTCGGTACTGCGGCTGTCGGTGATGCGCGGCGACTGTCGGTACGCCGAGCCGTATGTGGTTCTGGGGCTATCGGTGTGGTGGTGTTGGTGGTGCGCTGCGGCCGTCAATGCTGCGGGCCGTCCGCGGTGGTTGGGCCTATCGGTGCGGTGGGTCGGTGGTGCGCTGGGACTGTCGGTGCGCCGGGCCGTCTGTGGTGCGTGTGGCTATCGGTGCGGTGGGTGTTGGTGGTGCGCTGCGGGCTGTCGGTGCTGCGCGCCGTCCCGTGGCGGCTGGGGCAGTCGGTTCGAGGGTGTTGGTGGTGCCGGCGATCTGTGTTGTGGGGGCTATCGGTGCGTTGGGTGTTGATGGTGCGGGCTATCTGTGGTGCCGGGGCTATCGGTGCGTGGGTGTTGTGGCGCCTGGGCGGTGGGCCGAAGAAAGCCACGAGCCACGCCTCGGCCCCCAGCCGCCCGGCCCGCCCAGCCGTCCGACGCGCCCGGCCCGCGCGCACGTCCAGCCCACCCCGGACCCGCAGGACGAGGGACGCCGCGGCCGGTCGGGGGGCCGTGGGCGCCTGCGGCTACCAGTGGGTCAGGTGGGCTGTTCCGGGGACGGAGCGGGAGGCCCGGCCTGGGCCCGGGGTCGGACCCCGGCCCCAGGCCAGAGTAGCCCCGCGGCCCCGCCGGGGAGCGACCCCGGCCAGGGAGGACCCACGGCCGAGGCCCCGCCAGGGACCCGCCCCGGTCACAGCGCGCCCACAGGCGAAGCCACCACCCGGGAATGGAGCCACGGCCGAAGCCCCGCCAGGGAGCGACCCCAGCCAGGAAGGACCGGCCGAAGCCCCGCCAGGGACCCGCCCCAGCCACAGCGCACCCACCTGCGAAGCCACCACCGGGGAGTGGACCCTCGGCCGAAGCCCCGCCAGGGACCCGCCCCGGCCACAGCGCACCCGAAGGCGAAGCCACCACCCGGGAATGGACCCTCGGCCGAAGCCCCGTCAGGGATCCGCCCCGGTCACAGCGCGTCCGCAGGCGAAGCCACCGCCGGGGCCCTCGGCCGAGGCCAGGGAGCGACCCCCGGCCAGGGAGGGCCCTCGGCCGAAGCCCCGCAGGGGGGCGTCGGGTCAGACGGCGAGCGCTTGGGCCCGGCGCTTCACCTCCGTGCCACGGTTCTCGCTGAGGGCCTGCGCCGGGGTGCCGGGCAGGGACGGGTCGGGGGTGAACAGCCACTCCAGCATCTCTTCGACCGTGAAGCCGTCGTCCCGCAGCAACGTCAGGGTCCCGGACAGGCCCTTGACGACCTTGTCCCCGTCGATGAAGGCGGCGGGAACGTGCAGCGCGCGGTTCTCGCCACGGCGTACGGCGATGAGCTGGCCCTCCTTGACCAACTGCCGCACACGTGTCACCTCGACGCCGAGTTGTTCGGCGATGTCGGGCAGAGTGAGCCAGGCGGGGACGAGAGCATCGATCTTTGCGTCAATCTCGGTCACGGAACCAGCGTGCCATCCCGGACTGACAGTCGGAAGCCGGGCCCGTCCGACCTGGGGTGTCCGTGCGTCACGCGGTGGCCTCCTTGAGGGGCCGCGCGGGGTCCGCGAGCAGCTCCGGAGCCATCGGCGCGCCCGCCTCGATCAGCCGCCGTCCCTGCGCCAGGTCACGCGGACGGCCCACGGCCAGCAGAGCGACCAGCCGGTCCGCGCGCAGCCAGCAGACGGTCCAGGCGGGCCCCGTGGGGTCCCCGCGCCACAGCAGCGTGTCGGCCGCAGGGTGGTGGCCGACGTACTGCACGAAGCGGCCGAACTGCTCGGACCAGAAGTACGGCACCGGGTCGTAGACCGCCGGGGCCTCGCCGATGATGTTCGCGGCGACCGTGCGCGGCCCCTGGAGGGCGTTGTCCCAGTGGTGCACGAGCAGCCGCTCGCCATAGCGGGCCGAGGGGAAGGATGCGCAGTCGCCGACCGCGTACACATCCGGCACGGAGGCGCGCAGGTAGGCATCGGCCACGACCTCACGGGCGGCGCCCAGTTCGATGCCGGAGCCGGCCAGCCAGCCGGTGGCGGGGCGCGCGCCGATGCCGACGACCACGGCGCCCGCGGGCAGCCGCGAGCCGTCGGCGAGCAGCACCGCGCCGGGCTCGACGCTCGCCACGCGCGCGTTGGTGCGCAGTTCGGTGCCGCTGTCCGCGTACCAGGCGGTCATCGGCGCCGCGACCTCGGCCGGGAGCGCGCCCGCGAGCGGGCGGTCGGCGGCCTCGACCACCGTGACCGCGCAGCCCGCCTCGCGGGCCGCCGTGGCGAACTCGGCGCCGATCCAGCCCGCGCCGACGACCACGATGTCGTGCTGCCGGGCGAGCACGGGCCGCAGCCGCTGGGCGTCGTCCAGGGTGCGCAGCAGATGCACACCGGGGACGCCCTCGGCGCCGGGCAGCCGAATCGGTTCGGCGCCGGTGGCGAGGACCAGGACGTCGTACGGCACGGGTCCGGCCGCGGTGTCCAGCTCGTGCTCGCCGGGGCGTACACCAAGTGCCTCGCGGCCCAGTTCGAGATCGATGCCGAGCGCCGCGAAGTCGACCTCGAAGGCGGAGCCCTCGGCCCTGCCGAGCAGCACGGCCTTGGACAGCGGCGGCCGGTCGTAGGGCTGGTGGGGTTCGGCGCCGACCAGGGTGATCGTGCCCCGGTGGCCCTGTTCGCGCAGGGCGACCGCGGTCTGCACCCCGGCCATGCCCGCGCCGACGACGACCACGCGCCGCCCCGGTGCCGGGCTGGGTTGCTGCGTCTGCTCGCTCACGTGATCACCATAGTCAACTGACGATTTGCCAGTCAGGGGGCGTGCTGGGTGACCTGTTGCACAACGGGATCACCGGTGCACGCCGGGGTCCGCGCGACCTGTTCGACCACGCTCGTCCCGCTGCCCGCCTGCGATTCCCACTCCCACGTCTCCGTGAGCCGCACCCGGCCGTCGGGCAGCTCGCCGACGGTCGACACGCAGTGCCCGGAGGACGTGCCGCCATCATGCTTGAGCTGGACGTACCGGAAGTCCAGCCGATCGCCGCGGCGGATGCCGACGAGATACCCGCGCACGATGTCGCCGCCGGCGTACTCGGCCCAGATCTCGCCGTTTTTCTCGTGGTACGTGAACCGGGTGCTGGTACCCACCTGACCTGGGGCCTGGTCCGTGACGGGGGCGAGGACGAGACCGTCGAGCGAGCGGGCCATGAACGGAGGCTCCCTTACTGAGGCGGGCGGCGGCGGGCTAGGGTGGCCACCGTACAAGCACTCGCGGGAGCCCGGACGCACCGGGCTGAGAGGGAGGCTGGCGGCCTCCGACCGTACGAACCTGATCCGGGTCATGCCGGCGAAGGGAGGGGCTGGACGCCCATGTCGTCACGTACGTCGGACGTTCTCGTCATCGGGGGCGGAATCATCGGCCTGGTCACGGCCTGGCGGGCCGCGCAGCGCGGGTTCGCCACCGCCGTCGTGGACCCCGAGCCGGGCGGCGGTGCCGCACAGGTCGCGGCCGGGATGCTGGCCGCGGTCACCGAACTGCACCACGGCGAGCAGACACTGCTCGGCCTGAACCTGGCCTCGGCCCGCCGCTACCCGGACTTCACGGCCGAGCTGACCGAACTGACCGGCCTCGACCTCGGCTACCGCCGGTGCGGAACGCTCGCCGTCGCGCTGGACGCCGACGACCGGGCGCACCTGCGCGACCTGCACGCGTTGCAGCAGCGCTCCGGGCTGGAGTCCGAGTGGCTGTCCGGCCGGGAGTGCCGCCGCCTGGAACCGATGCTCGCGCCCGGCGTGCGGGGCGGGCTGCGGGTGGACGCCGACCACCAGATCGACCCGCGCCGGCTGGCCGCCGCGCTGCTCACGGCGTGCGAACGGGCGGGCGTGGTCCTGCACCGCGCGTGGGCGGAGCGCTGCACGGTGCGCCGGGCCCGGGCCGTCGGGGTGACCACCGCGGACGGCACGGAGCTGGGCGCGGACCGGGTGGTGCTCGCGGCCGGCAGCCTGAGCGGACGGCTGCCGGGCCTGCCGCAGGACGTGCTGCCGCCGGTGCGGCCGGTGAAGGGGCAGGTGCTGCGGCTGACCGTGCCGAAGCGGTACGCGCCGTTCCTGAGCCGCACCGTGCGGGCCGTGGTGCGCGGCAGCCAGGTGTACCTGGTGCCGCGGGAGAACAGCGAGCTGGTCGTCGGGGCGACCAGCGAGGAGCTGGGCTGGGACACCACGGTGACCGCGGGCGGCGTGTACGAGCTGCTGCGGGACGCGCACGAGCTGATACCGGGGATCACCGAGCTGCCGCTGACCGAGACCCGGGCCGGGCTGCGGCCCGGGTCCCCGGACAACGCGCCGCTGCTCGGCCCGACCGCGCTCGACGGGCTGCTCGTGGCCACCGGGCACTATCGCAACGGCGTGCTGCTCACCCCGGTCACCGGGGACGTCATGGCGCACGCCCTCACCACCGGGGACCTCCCCGAGGAGGCCCGTCCCTTCACGCCCGCGCGCTTCGGCGCCCCCGCCCGCACGGAGCAGCCCGCATGATCATCTCTGTCAACGGGGAGCGCCGGGAGATCGCGCCCGGTACGGCTCTCGACACCGTCGTCCAGACCCTCACCACCGCGCCCGGCGGGGTGGCCGCGGCCCTCAACGAAACCGTCGTCCCGCGCGCCCAGTGGCCGTCCACCGCCCTCAGCGAGGGCGACCGCGTCGAAGTCCTCACCGCCGTCCAAGGAGGCTGAGCCATGGCCGACGATCCCTTCGTCCTCGGCGGTACGTCCTTCACGTCCCGGTTGATCATGGGTACGGGCGGTGCGCCCAGCCTCGATGTGCTGGAGCGGGCGCTGGTCGCCTCCGGCACGGAGCTGACGACCGTGGCGATGCGGCGGGTCGACCCCGATGTGCACGGATCCGTGCTGTCGGTGCTGGAACGGCTCGGCATCCGGGTGCTGCCGAACACCGCGGGCTGCTTCACCGCGGGCGAGGCGGTGCTGACCGCACGGCTGGCCCGTGAAGCGCTCGGCACGGATCTGGTCAAGCTGGAGGTGATCGCCGACGAGCGCACCCTGCTGCCGGATCCGATCGAGTTGCTGGACGCGGCGGAGACCCTGGTCGACGACGGGTTCACGGTGCTGCCGTACACGAACGACGACCCCGTGCTGGCGCGGAAGCTGGAGGATGTGGGGTGCGCGGCGGTGATGCCGCTCGGCTCGCCGATCGGTTCGGGGCTCGGTATCCGCAACCCGCACAACTTCCAGCTGATCGTGGAGCACGCGCGTGTACCGGTGATTCTGGACGCGGGTGCCGGTACGGCGTCCGATGTCGCGCTGGCGATGGAACTCGGGTGCGCGGGGGTGATGCTGGCGTCGGCCGTCACCCGGGCGCAGCAACCGGAGCGGATGGCTGCCGCCATGCGGCACGGGGTGGACGCGGGGCGGTTGGCGCGGCTGGCGGGGCGGATTCCTCGGCGGCATTTCGCCACGGCGTCGTCTCCTGCGGAGGGCTTGGCCGTGCTTGATCCGGAGCGGCCTGCGTTCTGAGGGGGCGTGGGTCGGGCGCCGTCCCTTGTGGGGGTGCGGGAGGGTTGGCGGGTGCGGGTGGGTGGGGGTGCGGGTCGGGTGCTCTCCCACCCGCGCACCGCCCGTTTGCTGTCGGCCGAGCGGTGGACGTCTCCTGTGGGGGCTGAGCGCCGTCGGCGGGTGCGGGTGCGGATCTCTTGCGGGGCGGCGTTGTCGGTGGGGGTGCGTTACAGGTCGGCTGCAGTCCTGGGGGATCTTGGTGGAAGCAGGAGGGCTGTCGGTGGCTGCTCGTAAACTCACCAGCGTGGATACGACCCTTCAGGACCCTCTCGTCGGACAGGTGCTCGACGGCCGTTATCGCGTCGAGGCCCGGATCGCGGTCGGCGGGATGGCCACGGTCTACCGGGCCCTGGACACCCGCCTCGACCGCGTCCTCGCCCTCAAGGTGATGCATCCGGCGCTGGCGGCCGACGGGTCGTTCGTGGAGCGGTTCATCCGGGAGGCGAAGTCGGTGGCCCGGCTCGCCCACCCCAACGTCGTCCAGGTGTTCGATCAGGGCACGGACGGGTCGTATGTCTACCTGGCCATGGAGTACGTCGCCGGGTGCACCCTGCGCGACGTGCTGCGGGAGCGGGGCGCGCTCCAGCCGCGGGCCGCGCTGGACATCCTGGAGCCGGTGCTGGCCGCGCTCGGCGCCGCGCACCGCGCCGGGTTCGTGCACCGGGACATGAAGCCCGAGAACGTACTCATAGGCGACGACGGGCGGGTCAAGGTCGCGGACTTCGGGCTGGTGCGGTCGGTGGACACCGTGACCAGTACGACCGGGGCCGTGCTGGGGACCGTGGCGTATCTCGCGCCGGAGCAGATCGAGAACGGGACCGCGGACCCCCGCGTCGACGTGTACGCGTGCGGCGTGGTCCTTCACGAGGTGCTGACCGGGGGGAAGCCGCACGACGGTGACTCCCCGGCAGTGGTGCTCTACAAGCACCTCCACGAGGACGTGCCGCCGCCCTCGGCCGCCGTACCGGGGCTGCCGCATGAGCTGGACGAGTTGGTCGCCTCGGCCACCTCCCGCACGGCGGCGGTCCGGCCGCACGACGCCGTGGCGCTGCTGGCCCAGGTGCGGCAGTGCCGCGCGGCGCTCACCGACGAGCAGCTGGACGCGGTGCCGCCCCAGGCGCTTGCCGCGGAGCACGACATCGCCGAGGACCGTACGAGCGTGATCCCGCGTTCGCTGACGGTGCCCCGGCTGCTGCCCGTGAACGAGGACGACGATCCCGGTGCGGGCGACAACCGGACGGCCCGGTTCGAGTCCCCGGCCGTGCCGCCCCGGCGGCGGTTCGTACGTCCTGGGCGGGGACTGGTCACGCTCGTCGTCGCCGTGCTGGTGGTGTTCGGTGTCGGGGCCGGCGTCTGGTACATCAACTCCGGGCAGTTCACGAAGGTGCCGCCGCTGCTGTCGAAGACCGAGGCGCAGGCGCGGGAGCGGCTCAAGGAGGCCGGGCTCGACGTCAAACGGGTCGAGCACGCCTACAGCGACACGGTGCGGCGGGGCACGGTCATCAGCACCGACCCCGAGGCCGGTGCCCGCATCCGCAACAACGACTCGGTGACGCTGACCGTCTCCGACGGCCCGGAGACCGTGAAGGTGCCCGATCTGGCGGGCCGCGGGCTGGCCGACGCGAAGGCGCTGCTCAGGAAGGGCGGACTGGAGCCCGGCATGGTCACGCGCGCGTTCAGCGACGATGTGCCGAAGGACGCGGTGATCGGCACCGACCCGGTGGCCGGTACCGAGCGGCACGCGGGGTCGGCGATCGCGCTCACCGTCAGCAAGGGCAGCCCGATCGACGTGCCGGACGTCACCGGTGAGGACCTGGACAGCGCGCGGGCGGAGCTGGAGGACGCCGGGCTCAAGGTGGTGGTCTCCGCGGAGCAGGTGAACTCCGAGTTCGACAAGGGCGAGATCGCCCGGCAGACCCCGGCCGGCGACAGCGAGGCGGCCGAGGGCGACACGGTGCGGCTGACGCTGTCCAAGGGCCCGGAGATGGTCGAGGTGCCGAATGTGGTCGGGGCCAGTGTCGGCGACGCGAAGAAGCTGCTGGAGGGCTCCGGCTTCAAGGTCTCGGAGGACCGGGGGATCCTGGGCCTGTTCGGCGACACGGTGAAGAAGCAGTCGGTCGACGCGGGCGAGACGGCCCCGAAGGGTTCAACGATAACGATCACCATCCGCTGACCGTCGTCCGAGGCGGCTGCCTCCCGACGCCATCCGGCAACCGACCGCCCCCTCGTCCGCCGGGCTCGGGCCCGCGGCTGGGTTCCGGGGCCCGCGGCCGGGTTCGGGGCCCGCGGCCCGGCTCGGGACCCCACCGCCGGATTCGGGACCCACCGCCGGGCTCGGGACCCACCGCCGGATTCGAAACCCACCGCCCGGCTCGGCACCCACCACCGGATTCGGGACCCACCACCGGATTCGAAGCCCACCACCGGGCTCGGGACCCACCACCAGATCCGAAACCCCACCACCCGGCTCGGGACCCACCACCAGATCCGAAACCCCACCACCCGGCTCGGGACCCACCACCAGATCCGAAACCCACCGCCCGGCTCGGGACCCACCGCCGGATTCGGGGCCCGCGGCCGGGTTTGGGGCCGCCGGCGTCGCTGTTCGGCATCGGGGGCCGGTGGCCGGTGTCGCGACAGGGGTGTGGGGGTTTTTCGTGGAGGGCGGTTGGCGTGACAGGCTGAACGGGTGATGAGTCAGCACTCCGGTTCCGTCGTGCCGCCCGGTCCCTCCCGTAATCCGATCGGCGGTCATGTCCCCGTGGCCGGCGGGCTGCACTCCGTGGGCCTGTCGTACGCCCGTGCGCTGAAGGCGGAGACCGTGCAGGTCTTCGTCGCCAATCCGCGCGGCTGGGCCACCCCGGCCGGGAACCCCCGGCAGGACGAGGAGTTCCGCGCGGCCTGCGCGGAGGGCTCCATCCCGGCGTATGTGCACGCCCCCTACCTGATCAACTTCGGTTCGCACACCGAGGCGACCGTCGAGAAGTCGGTGGAGTCACTGCGGCACTCGCTGCGCCGGGGACGGGAGATCGGCGCGCTGGGCGTGGTCGTGCACACGGGTAGCGCGACCGGCGGGCGGGCCCGGGAGGTCGCACTGAAGCAGGTGCGCACGCACCTGCTGCCGCTGCTGGACGAGCTGACCCAGGACGACGACCCGTTCCTGCTGCTGGAGTCGACCGCCGGGCAGGGCGCCTCGCTGTGCTCGCGCACCTGGGACTTCGGGCCGTACTTCGAGGCGCTGGACGCCCACCCGAAACTGGGCGTGTGCCTGGACACCTGTCATGTCTTCGCCGCCGGGCACGACCTGACCGGCCCGAGCGGTATGCACCAGACCCTGGACCTGCTGGTGGACACGGTGGGCGAGGGCCGGCTGAAGCTGATCCACGCCAATGACTCCAAGGACGTGGTGGGCGCCCACAAGGACCGGCACGAGAACATCGGCGCCGGGCACATCGGCGAGGACCCGTTCCGGGCGCTGCTGACGCACCCGGCGACGGCCGGCGTGCCGCTGGTGATCGAGACGCCCGGCGGCAGGGAGGGGCATGCGGCGGACGTGGCACGGCTGAAGGGGCTGCGGTCTCCCCGCTGACATCGGGCCCGTCCGAACCGGGCCGGCGCTGATTCGTTCCCGTCACACCGCAACACCGGAGCACCCGAACACCGGAACACCCGAACCCCCGGAATACCCCCGAGGGGTATACGGTTCCCCTTCTCGTCGTACGGAGAACCGTCACTGGACACCGGGGGCACCCATGGACCACAAGGCACACGTTCACACCCACCACCACGGCGACGCGCCCGCGGCCGAGTGGCCCACGGCCGTCCAGGCCACCCTGCACTGCCTCACCGGCTGCGCCATCGGCGAGGTGCTCGGCATGGTGATCGGCACCGCGCTCGGCTGGGGCAATCTGCCGACCATGGCCCTGGCGATCGTGCTGGCGTTCTTCTTCGGCTACTCGCTGACCCTGCGCGGGGTGCTGAAGGCCGGCGTCGGCCTCCGCACCGCCGTGCGGGTGGCGCTGGCCGCGGACACCCTGTCGATCGCCGTGATGGAGCTGATCGACAACGGCGTGATCGCGCTGTGGCCGGACGCGATGGACGCGCACCTCGGTGACCCGCTGTTCTGGTCCTCGCTGGCGATCTCGCTCGCCGCGGCCTTCGTGATCACGACGCCGGTCAACAAGTGGACGATCGGGCGGGGCAAGGGGCACGCGGTGGTGCACCAGTACCACCACTGAGGCGCCGGTCAGATCTCCGGGCCGTCCCCGGTCCGCTCCTGGTAGGAGTAGCGCTGCTCCTGCCAGGGGTCGCCGATGTTGTGGTAGCCGCGCTCCTCCCAGAAGCCGCGGCGGTCGGCGGTCATGTACTCGACCCCGCGGACCCACTTGGGTCCCTTCCAGGCATACAGATGGGGGACCACGAGCCGGACCGGGAAGCCGTGCTCGGCGGTGAGCAGTTCGCCGTCCTTGTGCGTGGCGAAGATGGCGCGCTCGGCGGCGAAGTCGAACAGGCGGAGGTTCGAGCTGAAGCCGTACTCCGCCCAGACCATCACATGGGTGACATTCGGCGCGGGCGGGGCGATCTGCAGGATCGTGCTCGCCGGGACGCCGCCCCACTCGGCCCCGAGCATGCTGAACTTGGTCACGCAGTGCAGATCGGCCACCACGGTGGCGTACGGCAGGGCCGTGAACTCGTCGTGGTTCCAGCAGTGCTTGTCGCCGTCGGCGGTGGCGCCGAAGACCCTGAACTCCCAGCGCTCGGGCCGGAATTTCGGCACCGGCCCGTAGTGCGTGACCGGCCAGCCGCGCTGCAGCCGCTGCCCCGGCGGAAGCTCGGACCGTACACCTTCTCCCGACACTCCAGACCCGCGCTCCACCGGATGACCCATGTCTCCATCCTGACAGACCCGGAGCGGTGCACCCGACCAGGACCCCTAATGGGACAAAAAGACCACGCATGCGCTTAACGGCTAAGTACACACTTACTGGACGATCTTCTGTGCCGGTGCAATCATGCCGCCGCAACCTCCCGCTGTCCCCGTCCGGAAGGAGCCTCTGCGATGCAGGGCGACCCCGAGGTCATCGAGTTCCTCAACGAGCAGCTCACCGGTGAGCTAACCGCGATCAACCAGTACTTCCTGCACGCGAAGATGCAGGAGAACTTCGGCTGGTACAAGCTCGCCGAGTACACGCGGCGCGAGTCGTTCGACGAGATGCGGCACGCCGAGGTGCTGACCGACCGGATCCTGTTCCTGGAGGGGCTGCCGAACTACCAGCGGCTGTTCCATGTGCGGGTGGGCCAGACCGTCAAGGAGATGTTCGAGGCGGACCGGCAGATCGAGGTGGAGGCGATCGACCGGCTCAGGCGCGGGATCAAGACGATGCGCGAGAAGGGTGACATCACGTCCGCGAACATCTTCGAGTCGATCCTGGAGGACGAGGAGCACCATATCGACTACCTGGACACCCAACTGGAACTGGTCGACAAGCTCGGCGAGGCGCTCTACATCTCGCGAATCATCGAACAACCGAAGAGCTAAGCGCTCCTCAGGGACGCTCTACAGCGGAGCGTTTACGCCGCCTCTTCGAGGCTCTCGGCCGACTCACGCCGCGGGCACGTGCCGCGCCCCAGCAGCGCCTGGATCCGACGCACGCACGATCCGCAGTCGGTGCCCGCCTTGCAGGCGGAGGCAATCTGGCGGGGCGTGCGGACGCCGTCCCCCGCGTGCTCTTTCACCTGCTGCTCCGTGATGCCGAAGCAACTGCAGACGTACACGCGGTACACCTCCCACCGGGATCGGTCACTTGCGCCATCCCGCTGATTCGGTGAGGCAAACCTAACCTTACCCATCGCGCAGGGTCCGGAAAAGCGGGAAGGGCGCGGATCGCATGTGATCCGCGCCCCATGTCACATCCCGGGGACGTACGCGTCCGTCACTGGTCCCGGTACATCTCGGCGACGAGGAAGGCCAGGTCGAGGGACTGGCTGCGGTTCAGACGGGGGTCGCAGGCCGTCTCGTAGCGCTGGTGCAGATCGTCGACGAAGATCTCGTCCCCGCCGCCCACGCACTCGGTGACGTCGTCGCCGGTCAGCTCCACGTGGATGCCGCCCGGATGCGTCCCCAGCGACTTGTGGACCTCGAAGAAGCCCTTCACCTCGTCCAGTACGTCGTCGAATCGACGCGTCTTGTGCCCCGAGGCCGCCTCGAACGTGTTGCCGTGCATCGGGTCGGTCACCCAGGCCACCGCCGCACCCGACGACGTGACCTTCTCCACCAGCTCCGGCAGCCGGTCACGGATCTTGTCCGCGCCCATCCGCACGATGAACGTCAGCCGGCCAGGCTCCCGCTCCGGGTCCAGCCGGTCGATGTAGCGCAGTGCCTCCTCCGCCGTCGTGTTCGGGCCCAGCTTGATCCCCAGCGGGTTGCTGATACGGGAGGCGAACTCGACATGCGCATGATCCAGCTGCCGGGTGCGCTCGCCGATCCACACCATGTGCGCCGACACGTCGTACAACCGCCCCGTGCGGGAGTCCACCCGGGTCAGCGCCGACTCGTAGTCCATCAGCAGCGCCTCGTGCGAGGAGAAGAACTCGACCGTCTTGAACTCCTCCGGCTCCGCGCCGCACGCCCGCATGAAGTTCAGCGCGTTGTCGATCTCCCGGGCCAGCTGCTCGTAGCGCTGCCCCGACGGGGACGACTTCACGAAGTCCTGGTTCCAGGCATGCACCTGCCGGAGATCCGCGTATCCGCCGGTGGTGAACGCGCGCACCAGGTTCAGCGTCGACGCGGAGGCGTGGTACATCCGCTTCAGCCGCTCCGGGTCCGGGATCCGGCTGGCCTCGGTGAAGTCGAAGCCGTTGACCGAATCACCCCGGTACACCGGCAGCGTGGTCCCGTCACGCGTCTCGGTCGGCTTGGAACGCGGCTTGGAGTACTGGCCCGCGATCCGGCCCACCTTCACCACCGGCACCGACGCCGCGTACGTCAGTACGGCGCCCATCTGCAGCAGCGTCTTCAGCTTGTTGCGGATGTGATCGGCGGAGACCGCGTCGAAGGCCTCCGCGCAGTCGCCGCCCTGGAGCAGGAACGCCTCACCCCGGGCGACGGCCGCCATCCGGGCGCGCAGCTGGTCGCACTCGCCCGCGAAGACGAGCGGCGGATACGACTCCAGCTCCGCGATCACTGCGCGCAGAGCCTCGGCGTCGGGGTACTCGGGCTGCTGCGCCGCGGGCAGGTTTCGCCAGGTGTTGCCAGCGCTCGCGCTGGTCTTAGCGTTCACGGTCACCTCGTAAACATTACGGGGTCGTGTCGCCATGTTTTCCTCCGGCTCGACTGGTGAGACGGACCGACTGACCCGTGGCCGACGGGGCGGTGCGGTAGGGTTCCCGGCATGTTCGCGCATTCGACCCGCACCTGGTGGTGGACCGCTCCTTCGGCGGCCCACTGACTGCGCGTACGCACGACTTCGCGAAGGCCGCCCGAGGGGCGGCCTTCGGCGTTTCACGGGGCCGTCCCTCTCCATCGACCCGCCCGGCACGACCGGCCGGCCGAGACCATCGAGACCACCGAGAAGGACGACGGACCCATGGACCTGCTGGACCTGCTGCACGACCCCCGCCCCTTCGCGCTGCTGCGCCGCCGCACGCCCGGCCGCGACGAGGACACCGTGGAACTGCTCGTCGGCCCGGTGCGCGCCTGCGACCGGCTCGCCGACCTGCCCGACGAGGGGCTGGCCCTCGTGCCCTTCCGGCAGATCCGGGAGCGCGGCTTCGACGTCCGCGACGACGGGACACCGCTGCTCGTGCTCATCCCCGAGGAGACCCGCGAGATCCCGCTCGCCGAGGCGCTGGAGCAACTGCCCGCACACGCCGTGCACGTCACCGGCGGGGGCTTCGACGTCGACGACGAGGAGTACGCCGGGATCGTCGGCCGGGTGCTGCGCGAGGAGATCGGAGCGGGCGAGGGAGCCAACTTCGTCATCCGGCGGACCTACGAGGGCGAGATCCGGGACTTCGCACGGGCCGACGCCCTCGCCCTGTTCCGGCGGCTCCTGGAGGGCGAACGGGGCGCGTACTGGACGTTCCTCGTGCACACCGGCGATCGGCAAGGGCCCGAAGGACCTTCCTCGCAGGGGCCGGGGCGGGCGGCCGGCGGTCGGACCCTGGTCGGCGCCAGCCCCGAGGTGCATGTGCGGATGTCCGGCGGCACGGTCGTGATGAACCCGATCAGCGGCACCTACCGCTACCCGGAGGGCGGACCGAGCCCTGAGCACCTGCTCGACTTCCTCGCCGACGGCAAGGAGATCGAGGAACTGTCGATGGTCGTCGACGAGGAACTGAAGATGATGTGCACCGTCGGCGACATGGGCGGGGTGGTCGTCGGCCCCCGGCTCAAGGAGATGGCGCACCTCGCCCACACCGAGTACGAACTGCGCGGGAAATCATCCCTCGACGTGCGGGACGTGCTGCGGGAGACCATGTTCGCGGCCACCGTGACCGGGTCGCCGGTGCAGAACGCCTGCCGGGTGATCGAACGGCACGAGGTCGGCGGGCGCGGGTACTACGGCGCCGCGCTGGCCCTGCTCGGCCGGGACTCCGGAGGCGCACAGACCCTGGACTCGCCCATCCTCATCCGCACCGCCGACATCGACGCGGCCGGCCGGCTGCGCGTCCCGGTCGGCGCGACGCTGGTGCGGGGTTCGGACCCGGCCGGGGAGGTGGCGGAGACACACGCCAAGGCGGCGGGCGTGCTGGCGGCCCTCGGTGTGCGTCCGGCCCGGCCGCGCACGGAGGCGGCGCTGCCCCGGCTGGCCGACGACCCGCGCGTACGGGCGGCGCTGGACGGGCGCCGGGCCTCGCTCGCGCCGTTCTGGCTGCGGATGCAGGAGCACCCGGCGGACCGGAGCGGCCATGCCCTGGTGATGGACGGCGAGGACACCTTCACCGCGATGCTGGCGCACATGCTGCGCTCCGGCGGTCTCGACGTGACCGTACGGCGGTTCGACGAGCCGGGGTTGCGGGCGGCCGTGCTCGGTCACGCGGGGCCGGTGGTGCTGGGGCCCGGGCCCGGCGACCCCTCGGACCTGACCGACCCCAAGATGCGGGTGCTGCGCGGGCTGACGGCCGAGGTGATCGGCACGCATCGGCACGGAGTGCTCGGGGTGTGCCTCGGGCACGAGCTGATCGCGGCCGAGCTGGGGCTTGAGATCGTCCGCAAGGAGGTACCCCGGCAGGGGGCGCAGCTCGCGGTCGATCTGTTCGGGCGCCGGGAGACCGTCGGCTTCTACAACAGCTTCGTGGCGCGCTGCGACGAGGACGCCTACCGGGAGTTGGGCGCGCACGGCGTCGAGGTGAGCCGGGCGGCCAACGGCGACGTGCACGCGGTGCGGGGGCCCGGGTTCGCGGGCGTCCAGTTCCATCCCGAGTCGATCCTGACGCTGAACGGGGCGGCGATCGTACGGGAGTTGGTGACCCAGGTGAGCGGTCCCCTTGCGGGCGGGGGTTCGGGGGGTTCTCGTGGTCTTTCGAGTGCGGGAGCGTGAGGGCGGTTCCCTGCGGGGCATTGGAGGTGTGGGGTTCGGGGGGCCTCTTGTGGTTTTTCGGGTGCGGGAGGTGGGGGCTGAGCGCGCAGTTCCCCGCGCCCCTATCGGGGCGGTCCTGTGGACGGCGTTGGTCGAAAGGGCGGGCGCTCGTCGTCTTTCGGGCGCGCGAGCGTGGGGGTCGAGCGCGCAGTTCCCCGCGGTTCCCTCCGGGGGCATTGGAGGTGTGGGGTTCGGGGGGCCTCTTGTGGTTTTTCGGGTGCGGGAGCGTGGGGGCTGATCGCGCAGGGCGGTTTCTAGGGATCGTCGCAACACTTGGTCGTGTTGGTCAGGCTGTGAGTAGTTTATGCAGGCGCTCGGCTGGGGTTTCCCAGCCG
>NZ_JBIALO010000042.1:0-69763 GCF_042873595.1 Streptomyces sp. NPDC004629
TCGTTTGTCCACACACCAACCGATGATCACGCGGTGGCCGTACCCGTTCCCAGCCGGGGCCGCCGCAAGATCGCGAAACCAGACTGGAGTACTAGAGCACCTTTGACAGGAAGGACCTCGTGCGTTCGTGCTGGGGGTTCGTCAGGACCTCGCGCGGGTGGCCGGACTCGACGACCACGCCGTCGTCCATGAACACCAGCGAGTCCCCGACCTCACGGGCGAAGCCCATCTCGTGCGTGACGACGATCATCGTCATGCCGTCCTCGGCGAGGTCCCGCATCACATCGAGCACCTCGCCGACCAGCTCCGGGTCGAGCGCCGAGGTCGGCTCGTCGAACAGCATCAGCTTGGGCTCCATCGCCAGGGCACGGGCGATGGCGACCCGCTGCTGCTGTCCGCCGGAGAGCTGCGCCGGGTAGTGCCCGGTGCGGTCGCCGAGGCCCACCCGGTCGAGCAGCCGCTGCGCGCGCTCCCGGGCGACCGCCTTGGGCTCCCCCTTGACCTGGACCGGCGCCTCCATGACGTTCTCCAGCGCCGTCATGTGCGGGAAGAGGTTGAAGCGCTGGAACACCATGCCGATGTCCCGCCGCTGCGCCGCGACCTCCCGCTCCTTCAGCTCGTAGAGCTTGTCGCCGCGCTGCCGGTAGCCGACGAGGTCGCCGTCGACGTACAGCCGGCCCGCGCTGATCTTCTCCAGGTGGTTGATGCACCGCAGGAAGGTGGACTTGCCCGAGCCGGAGGGCCCGATGATGCAGAACACCTCGCGCGGATTCACCTCCAGGTCGATGCCCTTGAGGATGTGCGAGAGCCCGAACGACTTGTGCACGCCCTCGGCCCTGACCATCGGCCCGCCGGCCGAGCCGCGGCCGAAGCCGGTGTCCTTGCTGAGACTGGTCATCGGGCCACCTCCGGACGGCGGAACGAACCGAACTGGCGGAGGTTCTTCCTGAGCCGCTGCAACGGTGTCGGCGGCAGGCTGCGCGAGGAGCCGCGGGCGTACCGGCGTTCCACGTAGTACTGCACGATGCTGAACACCGTGGTCAGGATCAGGTACCAGATCGACGCCACGAAGTACATCTCGACGACCGCGAGCGAGGTGCTGGAGATGTCCGTGGCCCGTTTGATCAGCTCGTTGAACTGGACCGCGTACGCCAGCGACGAGGTCTTCAGCATGTTGATGAACTCGTTGCCGGTCGGCGGGACGATGACCCGCATCGCCTGCGGGAGGATCACCCGGCGCAGCGTCTTGCCCTGGGTCATGCCCAGCGCGTGCGACGCCTCCGTCTGGCCCAGGTCCACCGACTGGATGCCGGCCCGGACGATCTCCGACATGTACGCGGCCTCGTTCAGGCCGAGGCCCAGCAGCGCGGTCAGGAACGGCGTCATGACCTGGTTCATCTCGTTCTTGTAGAACCCCAGGTTGAGGACGGGGAACACCAGCGAAATGTTGTACCAGAGCAGCAGTTGGACGAGGACCGGGGTGCCGCGGAAGAACCAGACGTAGAACCAGGCCACCGTGCTGGTCACCGGGTTCGACGACATCCGCATCACGGCGATGACGACGCCCAGGACCAGGCCCAGCGCCATGGCGAGTACGGAGATGTACAGCGTGTGCCAGGCCCCGGACAGGATGGTCCCGTCCGTCAGGTACTGCGGGACGATGCTGTAGTTGATCTTCGCGTTGGAGAACGCCGTGCCGATCAGCGCCAGGACGGCGATGACCAGCGCGCCGGCCACCCAGCGGCCGTAGTGGCGCACGGGGATGGCCTTGATCTGTTCCGGTGGAACGGGTGGCGCGGGAATCTTCTCGGCGGTGTCAGACACGGTGGCTGCCCTTCAGTCGCTCGGGACGCTCAGGAACCGCCGTTGATCTTCGCTTCGGTCACCGCGCCGGCCGTGACGTTCCACTTCTCCATGATCTTGGTGTACTCGCCGTTCTTGATGATGGCGTTCACGGCCGCCTGGAGTGCGTCGCGCAGCTGGGTGTTCTCCTTGCTGACGCCGATGCCGTACGGGCCGGCCTCGATCTGCTCGCCGATCACCTCGAAGTCCTTGCCGCCGCCGGAGGTCTTGGCGTTGTAGGCGGCCACCGGGAAGTCGTTGAGATCCGCCACCGACGCGCCCTGCTTGAGGCGGAGCAGGGCCTCGGGGTCGGTGTCGAAGGTCTGCAGCGCGATCGCCTTCTTGCCGTCCTGCGTGCACTTCTTGCTCTGCGCCTTGGCGATGCCCTCGGACGTGGTGCCCTTCTGCAGGGCCACGACCTTGCCGCACAGGTCGTCCAGCGTCTTGATGCCCTTCGGGTTGCCCTTCTGGACGAGGATCGAGGTGCCGGCCGTGAAGTAGTCCACGAAGTCGATGCCGTTGCCGACCTTCTGGCCGTTGTCCGAGTTGATGCCGTCCTGGCGGTCCTTGGTGTCGTTCATCGCGGACATGATCACGTTGAACCGCTTGGCCTGCAGGCCGACGATGAGGTTGTCGAACTTGCCGTTCTGGAACTCGAACTTCACGCCCAGCTGCTTGCCGAGGGCGTCCGCGATGTCCGGGTCGATGCCGACGGCCTTGCCGCCCTCCATGTACTCCACCGGCGGGTAGGCGATGTCCGAGCCCACCTTGATGACGCCCGCCTCGCGGATGTCCTTGGGGAGCTTGTCGGCGAGCGGTGCCGAGGAGGAGGACGCGTCGGAGCCGCTGCCGCCCTTGTCGGTCTGGTCACCGCAGCCGGTGAGCAGCAGGGCGCCGGTGACCGCGAGCGCACCGACCGCTGCTAGCCGGGAGTGCGCGGCGGTGGTGCGACGGGTCGAGCGAGCGGTCATGGGGTTCCTCCGGCGGATGGGTGGCGTGCCGATGGGTCGACGAGAACACACACCTTCGGGTGTCGCGACCTCGTGGGTTACCGCATCTTGCCATTCGGGCTAGGCCAATCAGGCGACCCGCTATGTCAAAATCGGATAACGGGTGACCCCCGAACCGCCCAGGTCGGTACATCCAGCCGGACCGTCTGTGGAAAACCCCGGTATCAACCGGAATATCTTCGGCGCATCTCACCATGCGGTCGATGCTTGCCCGGCGCCCGCCGTCGTGCAAGCGAACGGGGCGCGGACCGCAGGCCACCGAAGCGTGGCCGCCGAACCGCACCAGGTGACCTTGCACCCAATGGACTCGTCGTCGGCGCCGTCCGTCGGGTAAGAAGGTGCTTTACACCCCTCATCCGGGGCTCAGGGCGCGTGTGCGGCGCGCCCGTCGCGTACGACCCGTACGCAACGGTCAAACCGGGTCGTATGCGGTCCCGCCCACTCTTCACCAGGAGTGGCCCTCACCCTCACACCATGAACACCTAAGGGGTAAACAAGTGGCAGCGGAGATCGTCAATCCTCGCAGCGACAGCAGTGCCGATCAGGACGGCGGGGCCGAGCCCCTCGATTCCTTCGACCCGGCTTTCGCGCTCCACCGCGGCGGCAAGATGGCCGTGCGGGCCACCGTGCCGGTCCGCGACAAGGACGACCTGTCCCTCGCCTACACGCCCGGCGTCGCGCGCGTGTGCACCGCGATCGCGGAACAGCCGGACCTGGTCAACGACTACACGTGGAAGTCGTCCGTGGTGGCTGTCGTCACCGACGGCACGGCTGTGCTCGGGCTCGGGGACATCGGCCCCCTGGCCTCCCTTCCGGTGATGGAGGGGAAGGCGATCCTGTTCAAGCAGTTCGGCGGCGTGGACGCGGTGCCGATCGCGCTCGACTGCACGGACGCCGACGAGATCGTGGAGACCGTGGTCCGCCTCGCCCCCTCCTTCGGCGGCGTGAACCTGGAGGACATCTCGGCGCCGCGGTGCTTCGAGATCGAGCGCAAGCTCCAGGAGCGGCTGGACATTCCCGTCTTCCACGACGACCAGCACGGTACGGCCGTCGTGACGCTGGCCGCGCTGCGCAACGCTGCGCGGCTGAGCGGGCGGAGCGTCGGTGATCTGCGGGCCGTCGTCTCGGGCGCCGGTGCGGCCGGTGTCGCCATCGCCAAGATGCTGGTCAAGGCCGGGATCGGGGACGTCGCGGTGGCCGACCGCAAGGGCGTCGTGTCGGCCGACCGGGACGACCTGACGCCGGTCAAGCGGGAACTGGCCGGGTTCACCAACAAGGCGGGCCTCACGGGCTCGCTGAAGGACGCGCTGGCCGGCGCGGACGTCTTCATCGGCGTCTCCGGCGGTACGGTCCCGGAGGCGGCGGTGGCCTCGATGGCCGCGGGCGCGTTCGTGTTCGCCATGGCCAACCCGGAGCCCGAGGTGCACCCGGACGTCGCCCACAAGTACGCGGCGGTCGTCGCGACGGGCCGGTCGGACTTCCCGAACCAGATCAACAACGTGCTGGCGTTCCCCGGTATCTTCGCGGGCGCGTTGCAGGTGCGGGCCTCCCGGATCACCGAGGGGATGAAGCTCGCGGCGGCGGAGGCGCTGGCGGCGGTGGTCGGCGACGATCTCGCCGCCGACTATGTCATCCCCTCGCCGTTCGACGAGCGGGTCGCTCCCGCGGTGACGGCGGCGGTGGCCGGGGCGGCCCGAGCGGAGGGCGTGGCCCGCCGGTAGCCGTTGTCCTGGGCCTGCCGCCGGCGAGCGTCGTGCTTTCCGCACCGGTTGGCCTCCGCCGGTTGGCCTCCGCCGGTGAGCCTTGCCTCGGTGGGCTCACCTGGCGGGGTCCCACTGAGGCGGGCCTGTGGGGGCGGTCCGTGCGGGTGCGTCGTCATTCGGGTGCGGCGCCGTCGTGGCTGGTCGCGCAGTTCCTCGCGCCCCTTGGGGGTGGTGCCGTCGTGGGTCGGGTGCGGCGTCGTCGTGGCTGGTTGCGCAGTTCCTCGCGCCCCTTGGGGGTGGTGCTGTTGTGGGTTGGGTGCGGTGGTGTTGTGGCTGGTTGCGCAGTTCCTCGCGCCCCTTGGGGGGTGGTGCTGTTGTGGGGTGCCTGGTTCCGTTGGTGGGGTGGGGAACCTATCGTCGAGCCCATGTTCGCTGTCTACGCCGCCCGAATCGACCCCGACCAGCCGCTGGCCGGCCTTGAGTTGGGGGAGCGCCCGGCCCCCGAGGCCCGCCCCGGCTGGAGCACCGTCGATGTCCGGGCCGCCTCCCTCAACCATCACGACCTGTGGTCGCTCCGCGGCATCGGCCTCCCGGAGGACCGGCTGCCGATGATTCTCGGCTGTGACGCCGCCGGAGTCGACGAGGACGGCAACGAGGTCGTCCTGCACTCCGTCATCGGTCAGACCGGCCACGGCGTCGGCCCCAGGGAACCCCGCTCCATCCTCACCGAGCGCTACCAGGGCACCTTCGCCGAGCAGGTCGCCGTGCCCACCTGGAACGTCCTGCCCAAGCCCAAGGAGCTGTCCTTCGAGGAGGCCGCCTGTCTGCCCACGGCCTGGCTGACGGCGTACCGCATGCTCTTCACCAACGCCGGGGTGCGGCCGGGCGACTCGGTGCTCGTGCAGGGCGCGGGCGGTGGCGTCGCCACGGCCGCGATCGTGCTCGGCAAGGCGGCGGGGCTGCGGGTCTTCGCCACCAGCCGGGACGCGGCCAAGCGCAAGCGGGCCCTGGAGCTGGGTGCCGTCGAGGCGGTGGAGACGGGGGCGCGGCTGCCGCAGCGCGTGGACGCCGTCATCGAGACCGTCGGCGCCGCCACCTGGTCCCACTCGATCAAGTCCCTGCGGCCCGGCGGCACCATCGTCATCTCCGGCGCCACCAGCGGCGACCGGCCGTCCCACGCCGAGCTGACCCGGATCTTCTTCCTGGAGCTCAAGGTCGTCGGCTCGACCATGGGCACCAAGGAGGAACTGGAGGACCTGCTCTCCTTCTGCGCCGCCACCGGCGTACGCCCCGTCATCGACGAGGTGCTGCCACTGGACCGCGCCCGCGAGGGCTTCGAACGGCTGGAGTCCGGCGGCCAGTTCGGAAAGGTCGTGTTCACCAACGGCTGACCGCGCCGCTGCCCCACCGACGGCCGACCCGGCTCCCGGGTCGGCCGTCGATCCTTGTCAATCGGGGTTGACAGATCCCTTCATGTCAACGTAGGTTGACATCATGACCGAGGCAACCAATCTCGCCGAGCGCGCAGGCGACCGCGACCCGCGGGTCGGGCTGCGGGCCGTCGCCGCCCTGCGCAGGCTGCTGGAGCAGCTGGAGGCCGTGCAGGTGCGCAATGCCCGCAACCAGGGCTGGTCGTGGCAGGAGATCGCCGCCGAACTCGGCGTCAGTAGGCAGGCCGTGCACAAGAAGTACGGGAGGCAGTGATGTTCGAACGGTTCACGAGGCACGCCCGTGACGTGGTACGCGGCGCCGTGGAGTACGGCGAACGCGAGGGCGCGCGGTCCATCGGCACCGACCATATGCTCCTCGCGCTGCTCGACCGCGAGGGAAACCGCGCCTCCTTCGCGCTGGCCGCGCTGGGCCTCGCCGACCGCAAGGAGTCCGTGCGGGGCGCACTCGGCGAGGCGCGGCGGCGGGGCGGTCTCACCCGGGCGGACGAGGACGCGCTCGCCGGGCTGGGGATCGACGTCGCCGGGATCGTCCAGCGGGTGGAGGAGACGCATGGCGTCGGGGCGCTGTCCGGCGACCGCGGGGGCAGGGGCTGGTGGTCGGGCCACCGCCCCTTCACCAAGGGCGCCAAGGATGTCCTCGAACGGGCGCTGCGCACCGCCGCCGGCCGCCGTGACCGGCACATCGGTGACGAGCACATCCTCATCGCCCTGACTGTATGCCCCGGCGTACCCGCCGAGGTTCTCGCCGATCATGGCGTGACGTACGAGTCCGTGACACGGGTGCTGTACGGCGGCGGAGAGGCGAAGGCGTCCTGACGCGGCCTCCGCGGGCCCGCGCCGGACGCGGGCATCGGGCGCGGGCACGTGCGGACGCGGTGCCGGGGGCTCAGGGGCGGGGCCGGCGGAGGATCACCCCGATGTGGGCCGCCGCCGTCGACAGATGGCGGCGGGCGTCCCGCAACTGGTCGGCCGTGACGCCGTTGTCGCGGGCCGCGTCCCGGATGTCGTCCCGGAAGCGGTCGAGGAGGCGGTCCAGGTCACGGGCCGGATCGCCGCTGGTGTCCTCCTGGGCCCAGGCCGGTACATAGTCGGCCGGGAAGTCCTCCGCCGTCTGCTCGTACTCCGCAGCGGGCGCGGCCTTGGGGGTCCCCGCCGCAGGGCCCTGGCCGGTCCCCGCTCCCGCCCCGCCGCGGCCGAAGCCGAAGTCCTTGCCGAACTCCTTCCCGAAGTCCTTCCCGAAGTCCTTGCCGAACTCGCCGAACTCCTTGGCGAGTTCGCTCAGGCCCTCACGCATGCCCGTGGGCCAGTCGCCCCGCGTGAAGTGGTCCTGCACCCGCTCCTGGACCCGCCGCGCGATCCGCTGCATCTCCTCCTGTGCCTGGGCCCGCGCCCGCGCCTGGGCCTCCTGGGCCTGGCGCCGCGCCCGCTGGGCCTCGTCACGGGCTCTGCGGCTCTCGTCCTTGGCCCGCCGGGCCTGCTCCTTCCACTCCTGCTTGACGCGGCGCATCTCCTCCTTGGCGGCGCGCCAGGACTCCTTGTCGCCGGCCTCGCCGTGCTCCCCGAAGGGGCCCTGCTCGGTGGCGCGGGTGCCGGCGCCGTGCCGGGCCTCGGAGGCGGCGGCCCGCATCTCGCGCCGCAGATCGCCCGCCGCGCCGCGCACATCGGCCCGGATCTCGGCGGCCAGCTCCGCGACCGACTCGCGGATCTCCAGCTCCAGGTCGGCCAGTTCCCCGCTGCGGTCGGCCAGTTCTGCGCGGCCCGCGTCCGTGATGGCGTACACCTTGCGGCCGCCCTCGGTGGTGTGTGTGACCAGACCCTCGGCCTCCAGCTTGGCCAGCCGGGGGTAGACGGTGCCCGCCGATGGTGCGTACAGCCCCTGGAAGCGCTCTTCGAGGAGACGGATCACCTCGTAGCCGTGGCGCGGGGCCTCGTCGAGCAGCTTGAGCAGGTACAGGCGGAGGCGGCCGTGGGCGAAGACGGGAGGCATGTCAGAGCACCTTCTTGTCGGTCGTGCCGTCGGCCGGGGCGCTCGTCGTGTCGGCTGTCCGGCCGGAAACGGAATTGTCCCCCGACGTGTGCCGGGACGCGGCCGGGTCCGGCTCGGTGTCGTCCCAGGTCGTGTCCTCGTCCTCCTTCGGCGGGCGGCGCAGCAGGGCGATCGAACCGGAGACCGTGGTGGCCCGGAGCTTGCCGTTGCCCGCGCCGAGCCGGCCGGTGATCTTGTGGGCGCCCCAGTGGCCGTGCACCCGCAGTCCGTCGAAGGCGTTGGAGATCGTGCCGCTCGCCGTGTTCGCCTCCACCTCCGCGTCCGCCGGATGCGGCAGCCGGATGGCGATCTCGCCGGAGACGCTGGTCAGCCGGACGTCGGTCGGACCGTCCGGATCCAGGTCGATGATCATGGATCCGCTGACGGTGTCGGCGCGCACGGAGGGGCCGGAGCCCTCGACGACGGTCAGGTCGCCCGAGACGGAGTTGAAGCGGAGGTCGCCGGTGACGGCCTGGGCCTCCAGGCTGCCGGAGACCGTGTCCGCGCGGACCGGGCCGGAGAGGGCGACGAGGGTCGTGTCACCGGTGACACCCTTGACCACCGAGGCGCCGCGGATCCCCGAGACCACGGCGCCGGCGCCGACCACGCCCACCTCGACGCGGGTGTCCGCGGGGACCGCGAGCGAGACGACCGCGGTGCGCCGCCAGCCCTTGCGGTCCAGCCACTTGAGGAAGCCCTTCCAGGGCAGGTCCTCGTACGCCACGGTGAGGGTGCCGCCCTCCTGGGTGACCACCAGCGGCGGGCCCTCGACCTCGGAGATCTGGAGCCGGGCGGAACCCTCGTCCGTGCCCACGACGTTGACTGTTCCGTTGACGATGCGCACGTGCAGATCACGCACGGGGTCGTCGAAGGTGAGCTTCCTGGGCTCTGCGACGGACCACTCGGACATGGTGCTGACCTCCTCGGCGGGACGCGACGCGCCATATCGCGTCTTCCGCGAAACACGATATATCGCGGTCTCGGAAAGTCAAGACACCCGTTCGTGGACGCCGACCCCCGGCCCGGGGAGGGTGGGCCTCGGCGAGCATGGGTTGCATAGGCTGTGCGCAGAGGCCGAGTGCATACGTATCCGCAGGAGAGACGCCCCCATGTACTTCACCGACCGCGGCATCGAGGAACTGGAGAAGCGGCGCGGCGAGGAAGAGGTCACCTTCGAGTGGCTTGCCGAGCAGTTGCGCACCTTCGTGGACCTCAACCCGGACTTCGAGGTCCCCGTCGAGCGGCTGGCGACCTGGCTGGCCCGGCTCGACGACGACGAGGACGATGACGATGAGTAGAGCGGTAGATACCAGGAGTAGAGCGGTAGAGCGGTAGAGCAATAGGCCGGCGGCCTCAGCGGGCAGTGCTGATGCGGTCGTTCGCCACGCCCGAGGGGTCGTTGCCCCTCCCGCTCGTCTTCATCGGGAGTTAGCCTTCTCCTCCCATTGAGCGAACGGGGGCGGCATGGGCGGAGGGGTCGAACGGATACGGCTCGATGACGGAACCGTCGTCTGGGCCAGGATCGGCGCGGCCGACGACACCGCGCAGGACGACGGGTACCGGGACACCGGGTTCGGGGGCCGGATCGTCGACATGGCCGGGGGACTGGCCGGCACGGTCGGGGGCGTCGTGCGCTCCCTGCGCGCCGGTCTGGACACGACGGCGCCGGTCGAGGTGTCCGTGAGCTTCGGAATCGAACTGACGGCGCAGTCCGGCAAGATCGTGAGTGCCATCGCCGAAGGCGGCGGCACGTCCTCCCTGACCGTGTCCCTGACCTGGACCGAACCGGCGGGGGACGGGCGGCGCACCGATCCGGCGGCGGACCGGCGCGCCGGCGCGGCGCCCGGCGCTACCGCCCCCGACGCGGAATGAGCGCCTTCGACGAGATGGTGCGCCCCTCGCTCGCACGCATCGGCGCACCGGGCGACGGGTATGCAACCGACCGTGACGGGTACTGGGGATCAGGCTTCTTCATAGCCCCGGGCTGGCTGCTGACCTGCGCGCACGTCGTGGGGAAGGGGGGCGCTGCGGTGTGGCGAGGGGAGAGGGTCGTGGGCGTGAGCTGGGAGGGCCGCGGCGCCGCGGGCATCCGGCGGGAGCGGACCGCGACCGGCACCGTGGTCCTCGCCGAGCCGCGCCCCGAGAACCCCGACGCGGCGGGTGACCGCTGGCGGCTGCCGGACATCGCGCTCGTCCGGGTGCCGGACGCCGAGGACGCGCGGTGCCTGTGGCTGAGCGACCGGGCGCCCAGCACCCCCGCCCCGATCGGGCTGCACGGCTGGTCCCGCAGGACCGGCGAGCTGGGTGTGCGGCACGGTGTCGGCGAGGCGGCCGGCTCGGACGGCCGGGCGCTGCTGATCAACGGCAGCCTGCCGTTCGAGGGACTGTCCGGCGGGCCCGTGATCGACCGGCGCTACGGCGCGGTCATCGGCATGATCAAGGGCCGCGGCCGGGACGAGGGCGCCGCCGTGCCGATCACCGCGCTGCGCGAACTGCTCGACGTACGCGGCGGCGACCTGGTGCACGAGGTGCTGCGCGCCCACGACCTGCACCACCTCGCGCTCCTCGACGAGTCGGCGGAGTACGCGCACTGGACCGCGGCGCAGTCCGGCCTGCCCGGCTACGACGGCTCCGGGATCACCCCCGAACTGCGGGCCCGGCTCTACGGCCACCTCGCGCACCTCCCGCCGCCCGCCGGTCCCGGCGAGGTCGTCCACCTGGTCGAGGAGGTCAGGGCCCGGGTGCTGAACAGCCGGCACCGCTCGCTGATCGTGCACGAGCCGCGCAGCTGGCGCGAGGGCGCCGGACTGCTGCACGGACTGCGCGCGCCGGGGCAGGCCGCCGGCGCAGCCCCGGTCGACCTCGACGCCGTCCTGCTGTACGCGGCCCGGGTGGCCCGGCACACCGTCCAGGAACGTCCGGGCGAGGCGGACCCGGAGCGGCTGCGCGCCTTCGCCGACTGGATCACCGAACAGGCCGACCGGCACGAGTACTGGGCGGTCGGCGAGGCCATCCACGGCATCCTCGACGGCCTCTTCGACCCGGCCGCCGCGCACCCCGCGGAGCCGTCCACGGCCCGCACCGACGTCCTCGTCAAGGTCGGCGAACCGATGTACGGCGACCTCTACCCCTGGAGCGTCCAGCTGATCTACGACGGCCAGGACGTCACGCCCGTGGCGGGCGACGACCGCGGTGTACGCGCCGACGAACTGTCCGCCACCCTGCGCGAACCGCTGGCCCGCGCACTCAGCCAGGGCGACCACGGCGAACACCTGGCCGCGGTCGAGGTGTTCCTGCCGCGGCGCTTGTTCGACCTGCCCGTGGACGACTGGGGCCTCGCTCCCGACGGCGCCGCGGGCGAGCCCGAAGACAGTACCGCCGATACCGCTGATACCGCCGATACCGCCGATACCGCCGATCCCGACGAGCGTGCCATGCCGCTCGGGCTGCGCCGGACCGTCGTCATCCGCGACGCCCGGCGCAATGCCAGGAAGCCCTCGCCGGAGTGGCTCAAACGGTGGCGGGGCACGACCCGCGGACCGCTCTCCCACCAGCCGCTGCGCGGCGAGGCACCGGCCGGCGGACATGCGCCCGGCGGCCGTACCGAGGGCGAGTACGCCGTCTACGGCCGGCTGTCGGCGCTGGGCAACGGCTGTGTGCCGGTCTACTGCGGCCCGGTCGGCAGCGGCGAGGGCCAGGTGGCCATGAAGTACGCGCTCATGGCCGGTCACTCCGTGGTGCTGTGGCGCCGGGACCGGCACGACCACGAGGAGTGCCGCGCCTTCCACCGGCAGGCCGCCGACCTGCTGGGGCTGGCCAAGGGGGCGGACGGGCTGCACGGCCCGGTCCGTGACCTGCGCATCCGGCTCGCCGACCCCGACACCGTGCGCGCCCAGGGCCTGCGCGGCAAACTCGCCGTGCTGTTCGACCCGCCCGACCGCACTCCGTACGGATCGGAGGCCATGCGACCGCCACCCCTGGCCGCCCCCGGCGGCTGACCGCCCACCGGACACCTCGTCAACCACCTGCATCACAAGGGCGTTCCCGGACCGGGAAGCGACACCGGACGCCCGCGAAGCTCGGCAGGCACGGCCACCTGGCGGTAACGTCGTACGTCGAACGGCCGGGCCCGCAGCCTGATCACCGGAGCCGGGAGGAGCCCATGGTGAACGACTGGCGGATCTACCGCGGAGTGGGTCAGCCGCACGACGGAGTACGGCGGTTACCCGCGCCGCCGCCCTGGCGTGACTTCGCGGCCGCCCAGGAGGGGGCGGAGTCCGGCCCGGAGGACTCCAGCAGCGCCCGCCGGCTCGGCGTGCGCCGTCGTCTGGTCGAGAACTACGCGCCTCGGCCCGCCGAGGTCGACGCCGTCAACGCCGCGCTCTACCTGCGCCGCCCGCTGCTCGTCACCGGCAATCCGGGCACCGGCAAGTCCACCCTCGCCTACGCGGTCGCCCACGAACTCGGGCTCGGCAAGGTGCTGCGCTGGCCGATCGTCAGCCGCACCACGCTCCACGACGGCCTGTACCGGTACGACGCGATCGGCCGGCTCCAGGACGTCCAGCTGGAGCGCGCCCAGGGCGCCGAAGGGGCCGCGGCGGCGGCCTCCGGGATCGGCTCCTACATCCGCCTCGGTCCGCTCGGCACCGCCCTGCTCCCCGCCGAGCAGCCCCGGGTCCTGCTCATCGACGAACTGGACAAGAGCGACCTCGACCTGCCCAACGACCTCCTGAACACCCTGGAGGAGGGCGAGTTCGCGATCCCCGAACTGGAGCGGCTCGCGGACCGCGAGCCCGTCGTCGAGGTGCTCACCCACGACGGCGAGCGGGTCCGCGTGCACGGCGGACGCGTCGCCTGCACCGCCTTCCCGGTGATCGTCCTGACCTCCAACGGCGAGCGCGACTTCCCGGCGCCGCTGCTGCGCCGCTGCATCCAGCTCGAACTGGAGCCGCCCGGCGAGGAACAGCTCACCGCCATGGTGGAGGCGCACCTCGGCGAGGAGAGCGTGACCGCGGGCCGCGATCTGATCGCCCGGTTCCTGGACCGCGAACCGGGCGAGGTGGTCGCCGCGGACCAGCTCCTCAACGCCCTCTTCCTCACCCAGCACGCGTCGCGCGCGGAACGCCTCACCCGGGAGCGGATCGCGGACATGCTCATGCAGCCGCTCGACCGTACGAGGTGATGGCCGGATGCGCGGCATGCGTCTGGACGAGCTGATCGGCAGGCTGCGCCGCGGCGGCCTTGACCTCAGCGCCGAGGACGTCGCCGACGCCGTCTGGCTGGCCCAGCGGCTCGGCGCGGCCCCGCCCCGCGATGCGCCCCGGGCGCCGGGCCCGGCCGCGTTCACCCCGGACAGGGACCCACCCGGCCCTGGCCCCGGCCCCGAACCCGGCCAGCAGTCCGCGGGCCGGCCGGCCACGCCCGAGGCTCCGGCGCGGACCCCTGCCGAGGCACCCTCCGCCCCCGTACCCCTGCACGCCGCCGGCGCCGCCCCGCACGGCCACGCCGACGGCACCCACTCCGTCTTCCCGGTCCGCGCGCCCGCCGCCGGCGCCCTGCCCGGACTGCTCGGCCTGGAAAAGGCGCTGCGCGTGCTCGGCCGCTACCGGTTCGCCACCGACACCCCCCGGGACGAGGAGGTCGACGAGGAGGCCACCGCGGACCGCGCCGCCGCGAGCGGCGTACTGCTGCCCGTGACCCGGCCCGGCCGCCGCCACCGCTGCGACGTCCAACTGCTCATGGACACCGGCCCCGCCATGGCCGTATGGGGACAGCTCGTCGAGGAACTGCGCCAGGCATGCCAGCAGTCCGGCGCCTTCGCCTCCGTCCGCGTCCACCACCTGTACGGCGACGAGTACGGCACGCCCCTGGTCGGCACCACCGCGGGACCCGGCGCGCACACCCGGCTGCGCAGGGCCGACGAGCTGCACGACCCCACCGGCCGTCGGCTCACCCTGGTGATCAGCGACTGCGTGGGACCGCTGTGGCAGAACGGCACCGCGCAGCGGCTGCTGTACGCCTGGCCGCGCACCGCGCCGCTGGCGGTCGTGCAGCCGCTGCCGCCCCGCCTGTGGGGCCGCACCGCGTTCCCCGCCGAACCGGGCCGCCTGGTCCGCCCCGGCGAACTGGGCGGCCGGATCGGCTTCCTGCCCGACGAGGAGCCCTGGGACGCGCCCGCCGCCGACGCCCGGCCGGTGCCGGTGCTCCAGCCGACGCCGGAGGCGTTCGCGGCCTGGGCCCGCCTGCTGTCCGGCACGGGCCCGACCAGCGAACCCGCCTGGGCCGCGCTGACCACGCCCGCCGTCCCGGCCGCGCCCGGCACCGGGACCCCGCGCAGCGACGACGAGCTGCTGCGCGCCTTCCGGGCCGCCGCCTCACCCGGCGCGCTGCGCCTCGCCGTCTACCTGGCGGCGGCCCCGCTCACCCTGCCCGTGATGCAGCTGGTCCAGCGCGCCATGCTCCCGGACACCGGCCCCATGGAACTCGCCGAGGTGCTGCTCGGCGGCCTGCTCAGGCAACTGCCCGGCACCGAGCAGCAGCCCTGCTTCGCCTTCCCCGGCAGGCTCCAGGAACTGCTGCTCGCCTCCCTCGACCAGGACACCGCCGGACTCGTCCTCAAGCACTGCTCCGCCTACGTGGAACGGTACTTCGGCAAGGGCACCCGCAACTTCGCGGCGCTCGCCGCCGCCCGGCTCGCCGATCGTGACCCGGCCGCAGGCACCGCCCGCTTCGCCGACGACGGCGGGGCGCAGGACGCCCAGGGCAGCGTCGAGGCCGAACTGTTCGCCCGCATCCCCGCCCGGGTGCTGCGCTTCTACCTGCCCGACCTGGTGACCCCCGAGCCGCTGGCCGAGGCGGAACGGCTGCTGCGCCAGTGGCAGCAGCTCGCCGACCCGGAGACGCTGCGCCGCGCGCGGGAGCAGGCCGAGGCCGCCCTGGGCCCGCCCGTCGGCCCGGCCGCGCAGGACCCCGCCGACGCCGTACGGGCCCGGCTGCTCCTCGGCCGGATCCTGCGGGCCGAGGCCGGCACGGCGGCGGTGCGTGCGGCCGGCCGGCGGGCCGGGCTGCTGCGGGACGCCGTCGACGACCTCGCGGCGGCCCACGCGGCGGCCCCGGCGGACAGCGCCGAGCAGGCGGAGGCGGCCCTCGAACTGGCCGCGTGCCGGCGGGAGCTGTGGCAGCTGACGGGCCAGTCGGAGCAGTTGTCGGCGGCAGCGGCGGTGCTGGATCCGGGGCAGGTGCCCTGGCCCGGTGTCGCGGCCGGGGCGCGGGCATGGGCCGAGTCGGTGCGGCAGAGCGGGGTGCGGGAGCCGGCCGGCGGGGCGCCCGCGTCGGCCACCGCGCATCGGGCCCGGCTGCTGTTGCGCGGGCGTCTGCTGCTGGATCTGGGCCGCCCCGGGGCCGCCGTACCGGAACTGCGTGAGGCGTGCGCGCTGCTGGAGACCGAGCGGGCCGCCGCGGCGGTGCGCAGCCCGGCGCTGCTCGACCTGGCGCGGGCGCTCGGGGCCGCGGGAGCCGAGGACGCCGAGACCCGTGCCGCCCTGGTGGCGGCCGAGCGGGCCGCCGGTGAGGACCCGGACCTGCGGCTGCCCTGTCTCGCGGCGCGGGCCGCGTTCCACGACGCGGCGGGCGAGGCCTCCGAGGCCGACGAGGCGTACGAGACGGCCGTGATGCTGGCGCCGCCCTACAGCGCGCGGCGCTGCGAACTCCTCACCGCCTGGGGCGAGTCGCTGCTGCGGCGCGCTTCGGCCGGGGACGGTGCGCGGGTCGTGGACCGGGCCGAGAACGTGCTGCGCGAGGCGCTGAAGGCGCTGCCCGCGCGATCGGCCCAGCGCGGCCGGCTCCAGGGCCTGGTGGGCAGTGCTCTCGCCCAGCGGTTCCGCCATCTGGGCTTCCTGCCCGACCTGTTCGAGAGCCGTCACCTGCTGGGGCAGGCGGTACGGGCTGCGGCCGACGCCGCCGTGCGGGCCGAGGTCTGGCTGCAACTCGGCCGGGTCCGGCTCGAAGGCTGGTACCGGGCCGGGGCGCCGGTCCTGGTGGACGCCCTCCAGGCGTACGAGAACGCGGAACGCGAGGCGCTGGCCGCGCACGGGGCCGACCCCGGCTCGGTGACGGCGGCGCGGGCGCGGCACGGCTCGGGATCCGTGCTCGCCCTGATGGACCGTCCCCGCGCGGCCCGTGCCGCCTACCGCGCGGCCCGGGACCAGTGGCAGCGGCTGGTGGGGGCGCTGTGGGAGGTGGACTGGGCGGACGTGGAACTGACGCGGCGGCTGGAGGAGGAACAGGCGCGGTCCGGGGCCGAGCGCACTCCGGAGGAACAGTGGCACGCGGTGGCGCCGCCGTGGTGGCCATGGACGGCAGAATGGACGAACTTGACGGAACGCGACCGAAGTTGATCGGAGGCGGGTTTCTGTCCCCGGCCTGTCGGGAAGAAGTGGGCAGCCAGTGCGGCTGCGCGGGGCGGGCGTAGGCAGGGAGGAGCCGAGGGTGGGGGAGCAGAGGAACGGGGCGGTCGGTACCGGCGACGAGGTCGCACGGACCGCGCTCCTGCCGGACCTCACCGACGTCGACCTGCGGACATTGCGTGCCATGGACGATCCGGGGCTGAGTCTCGCGGTGGCGCGGGTGCTCCGCAGCCCGCACGAGTTGACCGAGGCCTGGTACTCCACCGGGGACGACCCCCTGCGGACCGGCGACGGCCAGGAGCGCATGTTTCCGGTCGGATCCGCCGAACGCCTCCCGGGCGAGGAGAGCCCGGAATGACCCTGGCGTCCGCCTCGTCCGAGGTCGCCAGGGTGCTCGCGAGCACCCGTCCCTTGCCCATGGGCGACGCGGCACTGCGTGCCGGACTCCACGCGCGTCGACTGCTGTTCCTGAAATCCCTCCTGGTACGGCTGGAACGGCTCGGCGGCGCGCTCGGCCCGCCGGCCCGGCGGCGGTTCGAGCGCGACTGGGGCCTGCTGGAGAGCGCGGAGCGGGCCGACCCGTCAGCGGTGCGTGATGTGCTCGACTACCCGATGACGGGCGCCTGGCTGGCCGAGGCGCTCGCCGCGCCCGACGGGCCCGCCCTGGAACGGCATCTGGCGCACTTCGGCGGGGTGGCCCTCGCCGCCGCGATCCGGGCCGGCTGCCCGGTCGGCGGCACCCGGACCCTGCCGACCGGCGTGCTGGCCCTGCCCGGCCTGGGCACGCTGCGCCGCACCACACCGGAGGTACGCCTGACGAGCCGGGCCGGGACCGTGCGGATGGCGGACCCGACGGGCCGTCAGGGCCCGGTCCTGCTGCGCACCGCCACCCGGCCGGACGACCGCACCGCCCGCGTCCTCGGCGGCGGGCCCGGCTGGTCCGCGCTGCGCACGCTGCCGGGCAGCGCGATCGTCCTGGACGACCTGGACCCCTACCGGGTCCCGCCGCACGGAATCGGCCCCGCCGCCCTGCCCGCGGCCGAGCGCCCCGAGTCCGCCCGGCGGCTGTGGGCACAGCGCTGGAGCGAGGCGCACGCGCTGCTGTCGGCGACCGATCCCGGCCGGGCCGCGGAGATCGGGACGGTGCTGCGGGCCGTGGTCCCCCTCGCCCCCGAGCGACGGGCCGGCGGCGCCCCGCGCAGCGCCACCGCCCGGGCCGCGCCCGGCGCCGTGCTGGCCCAGCTTCCCGATGACGGCGGAGAACTCGCGGAATCCCTTGTGCACGAGACCCAGCACACCAAACTGGCCGCCCTGCACGACCTCTCGCCGCTGTGCGTACCCGGTGCCGGCACCCTGCACCGCGTCGGCTGGCGGCCCGACCCCCGCCCGGTCATGGGCGTGCTGCAAGGCGTCTACGCGCATCTCGCGCTCGTCGATCTGTGGTGGCGGGCCGCCCGCACCCCGTCCGTTCCGTCCGGCTGGCGGCGCCGCGCCGGACCGCGGCTGGAAATCTACCGTGAGCACGTCGGAGAAGCCTTGTCCGCGCTCGGCGAATCCGATGAACTGACCTTGGTGGGAAGGGAGTTCGTACGGGGGATGGGCCGACACCACGCCAGCCTCGGCGGGGCGGCCAGAAGCCTGCGATAACACTCCGTGGGCATAGGATTGCGTCACGCTATGCAGGTGGACGCGCGGCAGCGCGGCGGACGCTGGAACAGGGAGCGACGATGGCGGTACAGCGGCGTTCGGGCGGGGACGGTACGCCGTCGCCCGAGCACTTCCTAGTGGTCTTTCCGGGCTACCACCGCTCTTGGGCGACATGGATCGCACAGTGCCTGGAGGGCCACGGCCACCGGGCCACCCTGCAGCGCTGGGACCCGCCGCGCGAGGTCCCGCTGGAGGACTCCCTCGACGACCTGCTGCTGTCCAGCGGGCGCATCCTCCTCGTCCTCAACGACTGGTTCTTCGAACTCGGACCGCGGCCCGCGGGGGAGTGGAACGACGCCCTGCGCGGGTTCGTCGCCGCGCACGCCGACCGCTTCGCCGCCGTCAACCTCACCAACCGCCCGCTGCTGCCGGCCACGGCCGTCCTGGAACCCGCGAGCCTGTGGGGGCTGAGCGAGGAGAGCGCCGAGGAACGGCTGCTCCGCCGGCTCGGCCTGGAGCGCGCCCGGGTGCCACGGACCGTGACCAACCGGGTCCGCTACCCCGACACGCGCTGCGAGATCTGGGGCGAGGTCCCCCGCCGCAACCCGCGCTTCACCGGCCGCGACGACCTCCTCACCGACATCCACCAGCGGCTGGCGGACGCCGAGCGCGGCGCCGCCGCCTGCACCCTGCTCGGCATGTCGGGCATCGGGAAGACCCAGCTCGCCGTCGAGTACGCGCACCGGTTCAGCACCGACTACGACGTCGTGTGGTGGGTCAACTCCGACGACCGCAACATCCAGCGCGACCGGCTCGGCGAACTCGCCGTGGAAATGGGCCTGTCCATCGGCAGCGAGCCCGGCGAACGCATCCGGGCCGTCCGGGACGCCCTGCGCCGCGGTGATCCGTACGCCAACTGGCTGGTGATCCTGGACGGCTGGGACGACACCGACGGGATCAACACCCTGCTCCCGCAGGGCCCCGGGCACGTCCTGATCAGCTCCCGCAACCGCGGCTGGAGCGAGCACACCGACATCCTGGAGATCCCCGCCTTCCTGCGCGCGGAGTCCACCGCCTATCTGTTGCGACGCGCCCCGCACATCAGCGCGGCCCAGGCCGACGAGGTCGCCGCCGAGTTCGGCGACGTCCCGCTGCCCCTCGTACAGGCCGCCTCCTGGCTCGGCGAGTCCGGCATGGAGGTACCCGAGTACCTGCGCATGGTGCGGGAGCGCCAGCTCTCGACGGTCGACGAACCCGCCACCGGCGAGGGCTTCCCGCAGTCGTCCATGACCTCCTGGTCGATACTGCTCAACCGGCTGCGCCGCTCCCAGCCACAGGCCATCGACGTGCTCAGCCTGTGCACGTCGTTCGCACCCGGCCGTATCCCGCTGGGCCTGATCCGCGCCTACCCCCAGGCGGACCTCCCGGAGGACCTGCGCTGGATGACTACCGACCTGGCCGCCTGGACCAGGGCCCTGGACACCCTCGTCAACTACTCGGTGCTCACCCGCGAGACCCGCGGCCCGGCGGGCGTCGAGATGGGCCCGCACCAGGAGTCCGTGCACATGCACCGGCTCGTCCACGACATCGTCTCCAAACTGGTCAGCGAGCAGGGCCGCACGGACCACCAGCGGGTCGTGCGCACCCTGCTCGCGGAGGCCGACCCCGGCAACCCCATGGACAGCCGGAACTGGCCGCGCTACGCCGAGCTGCTGCCGCACCTGGAGCCCTCGGGCGCGCTCTCCAGCACCCGGCCCCGGGTCCGGGAGACCGTGCTCAACTGCCTGCGCTACTGCTTCCGCAGCGGGGAGTACCGGAGCGGACTCGACCTGGCCCGGCGGATCCGGGAGAACTGGTCGGGGACGTCCGACCCGCTGGACCAGTCGATGCTCGATCTGACCACCCAGGAGAGCAACATCCTGCGGGCCAGCGGCAGCTTCCGCGAGGCGCACGAGCTGGACCGCGGCATCCTGGACAAGCTGCAGGCCGCGCCGGTGCGCAACGAACTGGCCGAGCTGACCACCAAGGGCACCATGTCGAGCAGCCTGCGGCAGCTGGGGCGCTACCAGGAGGCGTACCAACTCCAGCAGGAAGTCCTCGACGGCAACTCCCGGCTCCTCGGGCCGGACGAGACGCTCACCCTGATCGCCCGGCACAACCTGGGCGTCGTGCTGCGCCTGCTCGGCCGGTACGCCGAGGCGTACGAGATGGACCTGGAGACCCTCTCCCGGCGCGAGAACACGCTGCGCGCCCGGCACATCAACACGCTCAGCTCGGGCAACGCCGTCACCCACGACCTGCGTCTGCTCGGCCGCTACCGGGACGCGCTGGCCCGCCAGGAACCCGTGCTGCGCCTGCATGTACAGGTGCTGGGGCCGCAGCATCCGCAGACGCTGGAGGCCCGCGCCCAGCTGATCATGTGCCGGCGCCGTGAGGGCGGACAGGCGCGGGACACCGGGCCCGCCATGGTCAGCCTGCTCGAACAGCTGAGCCAGGTGCACGGCCGAGAGCACTACCGCACGCTGTCGTTCCTCACGAACTACGGCAACTACCTGCGGGAACACGGTGACCTGGGCCTGGCGCGCGACCTGATCGCCGAGGCCGAGGCGGGCTACCGTGCCCTGCTCGGACCCGCCCACCCCGTCGCCACCGGAATGCTGACCAACACTGGTCTGGTGATGCAGTCCGCGGGCGAACGCGCCGAAGCGATGGCCATGTTCGAATCCGCGCTCGCCGGGCTCACCGCCACCCTGACCGCCGACCATCCCTGGGTCCTGGGCTGCGCGCTCAACGCGGCGAGCGCACGGAACTTCAACGGCCGTATCGCCGACGCCGTCGAGCTGAGCCGGGACACCCTGCGCCGCTCCCGCCGGGTGCTGGGTGACGAGCATCCGCTCACCCTCTCCTGCCAGCTGGCCCTCGCCGCCGACCTGCGGGCGGCGAGGGAGCAGGAGGAGGCCGGAAAGCTGGAGGACGACGGCCTGCTGTCCCTGACCCGCACGCTAGGAGCCCAGCACCCCCACACCATCTCGGCCCGCCAACGAACCCGCCCCTACTGGGACTTCGAAGCCTACCTAAGCTAAACGCTCCGCTGGATACGCCGGGATAGGCAGTCGGTCATATGCGGCACCGTCGTGGCTGATCGCGCAGTTCCCCGCGCCCCTTTAGGCGCGCGGGGAACTGCGCGAGCAATCCCCACCGACCCGCACTCGCGCATGCTCCGCACTCACCCCCACGCATAGGCGAAGGGCCCGACACCGAGCAAGAACTCGACCCCGGGCCCTCCAACCATCGGCCAAACCGCCGGAGGCCTACGCCTCGAACACCTCACGCACCAACTGCTCCTGCTCGGCCTGGTGCCGCTTGGCCGAGCCGACCGCCGGGGACGAGCCGTGCGGACGGGAGATGCGGCGCAGCCGCTCGCCGTGCGGGACGTCCGCGCCGACCGCCAGGTCCAGGTGGTCGATCAGGTTGAGGGCGATGAACGGCCAGGCACCCTGGTTCGCCGGCTCCTCCTGGGCCCACAGGTACTTCTCGGCGTTCGGGTACTTGGCGATCTCGGCCTGCAACTCGGCACCCGGCAGCGGGTACAGCCGCTCGATCCGGATGATCGCCGTGTCGGTCACACCGCGCTTCTTCCGCTCGGCGTCGAGGTCGTAGTAGACCTTGCCGGCGCAGAAGACGACCTTCTTCACGGCCGCCGCGTCGACCGAGTCGTCGCCGATGACCGGGCGGAACTGGCCGCTCGTGAACTCCGCCGCCTTCGACGCCGCCGCCTTCAGGCGCAGCATCGACTTCGGGGTGAAGACGACCAGCGGCTTGTGGTGCGGGTTGTGCACCTGCCACCGCAGCAGATGGAAGTAGTTCGACGGCAGGGTCGGCATCGCGACCGTCATGTTGTTCTGCGCGCACAGCTGAAGGAAACGCTCGGGGCGGGCCGAGGAGTGGTCCGGGCCCTGGCCCTCGTAGCCGTGCGGGAGGAGCAGCACCACGCCGCTCGTCTGCCCCCACTTCTGCTCCGCCGACGAGATGAACTCGTCCACCACCGTCTGCGCGCCGTTGACGAAGTCGCCGAACTGGGCCTCCCACATCACCAGCGCGTCCGGCCGGGCCAGCGAGTAGCCGTACTCGAAGCCCATCGCCGCGTACTCGGAGAGCAGGGAGTTGTAGACGTTGAGGCGGGCCTGGTCGTCGGACAGATACAGCAGCGGGGTGTAGTCCTCGCCCGTCTCCCGGTCGATCAGGACCGCGTGGCGCTGGCCGAAGGTGCCGCGCTGCGAGTCCTGGCCGGCCAGCCGGACCGGGGTGCCCTCAAGCAGCAGCGAGCCGATGGCGAGCGTCTCGCCCATGCCCCAGTCGATCGTGTCGTCCTCGACCATGGCCGCCCGGCGCTGCAACTGCGGCAGCAGCCGCGGGTGGACGGTGACCCGGTCGGGCACGTTGACCTGGGACTCGGCGATGCGCTTGACGACCTCCGAGGAGACGGCCGTGGGGATCGCCACCGGGAAGCCGTCCTGCGGCTCCTGGACGTCCGCGGCGGCCGGCTGCGAGGTGGCCTCGCGGACCTCCGTGAAGACCTTCTCCAGCTGGCCCTGGTAGTCCTGCAGCGCCTGCTCGGCCTCTTCCAGGGTGATGTCGCCGCGACCGATCAGGGACTCGGTGTAGAGCTTGCGCACCGAGCGCTTCTTGTCGATCAGGTCGTACATCAGCGGCTGGGTGAAGGCCGGGTTGTCCGACTCGTTGTGACCGCGGCGGCGGTAGCAGATGAGGTCGATCACCACGTCCTTGTTGAACGCCTGGCGGAACTCGAAGGCCAGGCGCGCGACGCGCACGACCGCCTCCGGGTCGTCGCCGTTCACGTGGAAGATCGGGGCCTCGATCATGCGGGCCACGTCCGTCGCGTACATGGAGGAACGCGACGACTCGGGGGCCGCGGTGAAGCCGACCTGGTTGTTGATGACGACGTGGACCGTGCCGCCGGTGCGGTAGCCGCGCAGCTGCGACATGTTCAGGGTCTCGGCCACCACGCCCTGGCCGGCGAAGGCCGCGTCGCCGTGGATCGCCACCGGCAGCACGGTGAAGTCGGTGCCGCCCTTGTTGATGATGTCCTGCTTGGCGCGGGAGACACCCTCCAGGACCGGGTCGACGGCCTCCAGGTGGGAGGGGTTGGCGACCAGCGAGACCTTGATCTGCTCGCCGTCCAGGCCGGTGAAGGTGCCCTCGGCGCCCAAGTGGTACTTGACGTCGCCGGAGCCGTGCATCGACTTCGGGTCGAGGTTGCCCTCGAACTCGCGGAAGATCTGGGCGTACGACTTGCCGACGATGTTGGCGAGGACGTTCAGGCGGCCACGGTGGGCCATGCCGACGACGACCTCGTCCAGACGGGACTCGGCCGCCGAGTCGAGGACCGCGTCCAGCAGCGGGATGACGGACTCGCCGCCCTCCAAGGAGAACCGCTTCTGCCCGACGTACTTCGTCTGCAGGAAGGTCTCGAATGCCTCCGCGGCGTTCAGCCGGCGCAGGATCCGCAGCTGTTCCTCGCGCTCCGGCTTGGAGTGCGGGCGCTCCACGCGGTCCTGGATCCACTTGCGCTGCTTCGGGTCCTGGATGTGCATGAACTCGATGCCGGTGGTGCGGCAGTACGAGTCGCGCAGCACACCGAGGATGTCGCGCAGCTTCATCATCGACTTGCCGGCGAAACCGCCGACGGCGAACTCGCGCTCCAGGTCCCACAGCGTCAGGCCGTGCTCGACGATGTCCAGGTCCGGGTGCTTGCGCTGGCGGTACTCCAGCGGGTCGGTGTCGGCCATGACGTGGCCGCGGACCCGGTAGGAGTGGATCAGCTCGAAGACGCGGGCGGCCTTGGTGACGTCGTCGTCGTGCGAGGCGTCGATGTCCTTGAGCCAGCGGACCGGCTCGTAGGGGATGCGCAGCGCCTCGAAGATCTCGTCGTAGAAGCGGTTCTCACCGAGCAGCAGGTTGGCGACCTGGCGCAGGAACTCGCCGGAGGCGGCACCCTGGATCACCCGGTGGTCGTAGGTCGATGTGAGCGTCATGACCTTCGAGATGCCGAGCTTGTTCAGGGTGTCCTGGCTGGTGCCCTGGAACTCCGCCGGGTAGTCCATCGAGCCGACGCCCATGATGACCGACTGACCGGGCATCAGACGCGGCACGGAGTGGACGGTGCCGAGGCCGCCCGGGTTGGTCAGGGAGACGGTGACGCCGGTGAAGTCGTCCATCGTCAGCTTGCCGTCGCGGGCACGGCGGACGATGTCCTCGTAGGCCTGCCAGAACTCGAAGAAGTTCAGCGTCTCGGCCTTCTTGATCGCCGCGACGACGAGCTGACGGTCGCCGTTGGGCTTGACCAGGTCGATGGCGAGGCCGAGGTTGACGTGGGCCGGCTTGACGAGGGTCGGCTTGCCGTCCTTCTCGCCGAACGACCAGTTCATCGACGGCATGGCCTTGATGGCCTGGACCATCGCGAAGCCGATGAGGTGCGTGAAGGAGATCTTCCCGCCGCGCGCCCGCTTCAGGTGGTTGTTGATGACGATGCGGTTGTCGAACAGCAGCTTCACCGGGACCGCGCGGACCGAGGTGGCGGTCGGCAGTTCCAGCGAGGCGTTCATGTTCTTGGCGACCGCCGCGGAGGGGCCGCGCAGCGTCACGTACTCGGGGCCCTGAGGGGCCTCGGCGGCCGGTGCTGCCGGCTTGGCCGCCGGCGTGGCGGGCTTGGCCGGCGCGGGCGCGGCAGCGGCGGGCCGGGGGGCGGCCGGGGCCGGAGCCTGGGTCGCGGGCTTCGGGGCGGCAGGCGCCGGTGCGGCAGGCGCCGGTGCGGCGGGCGCGGGCGCCGCCGGGGCGGCGGGCTGGGCCGGTGCGGCCGGTGCGGAGGTCTCTGCGGCCCCCGCGGTCGCAGTACCCGCCTGGGCCGGGGCGGCAGCCGCTCCGGGCTTGTAATCGGCGAAGAAGTCCCACCAGGCGCGGTCTACCGAATTCGGGTCCTGGAGGTACTGCTGATAGATCTCGTCGACGAGCCACTCGTTCGCGCCGAACGCGGCGGTGGGATTCTTCCCGGCCTGTTCGTCGGTCGTGGTGGCACCGCCCGACCGAAGGCCGGCGGAGCTCGGGTTACTGGGGGACTGTGGCGACACGGCGGCAACCGCCCTCTTCCGCTTCACAAGGTGATGGACAGCGGGAATAAAGGCTACGCCTCCATGAGCGGGAAGGTCAGGTCGGGCCGGTTCATCGTCGCGTAAGTCACATCAGAAACTGGGTTTCGAGCCTTGAAATGGCGGGAAACAAGCGGGATTCAGCTGTGCGAGGGATGCCTCGACCCGTGCCTCGGCGCGCGCAAGGGCGTAGCTCCGCGCGGATCCACGCACCCGTCGGCCGGGACGCTCGTGGATCTTGTGGCTCCGCTTCGAACTTTACGTCAACTTGGCAGAGAAGGCTCTCCCGGAAGGGTGATGAGAATCCGGCAGCCCCGCTCGGATTCGGCCACCCCGATCCGGCCGCCGTGCAGATCGACGGCCCAGCGGGCGATCGCAAGCCCGAGCCCCGTGCCGCCGTCGCTGCCCGGACCGTGCGGACGGCTGACGGCGCCCCGGTTGAACCGCTCGAAGACCTTGCGCCACTCCGAGCGCGGAATGCCGGGTCCCTCGTCCAGGACCTCCAGTTCCAGCGAGTCGGGCTGCGTCCCGCGCCGCGCCTTCACGGTGACGCGGCCGTGCGGCGGGCTGTGCTTGACCGCGTTGTCGATGAGGTTCGCGACGACCTGGTGGATGCGCTCCGGGTCGGCGAGCGCGGTCAGCTCCGGCGGCGAGACGTCGAGGTGCAGATGGACGTCGGTACGGGTGTGGCTGCCCGAGCCGGAGGCGATGGCGGCACGCGCCGAGGCGACCATGTTGGCCTCCTTCAGCACGCCCGACAGATACGGCCACACCTCGAAACGCCGCTTGCGCAGCGGGACGACCCCGTGGTCCAGCCGGGACAGGTCCAGCAGCGTCTCCACCAGCCGGCCGAGCCGCTCCGTCTGCTTGAGCGCCGTGCGCATGGTCTCGGTGTCCGGCTCCGCGATGCCGTCCACGACGTTCTCCAGCACCGCCCGCAGGCCCGCGATGGGGGTGCGCAGCTCGTGCGAGACGTTCGCCACCAGCTCCTTGCGCTGACGGTCCTGGGCCTCCAACTCGTCCGCCATGACATTGATCGTCTGGGCCAGGTCGCCCAGTTCGTCGCGGCGGTTCTCGCGCACCCGGCGCGTGTAGTCGCCGTGCGAGATGGAGCGCGCCACCGCGTTCATCTCGTCCAGCGGCGAGGTGAGCGACAGCGCCACGAACTGTGTGATCAGCAGGGTGGCGATCATCGAGAAGACCGTGATGAAGCGCAGCTCCGTCTTCGTGTGCACCGCGATCATCGACAGACCTGTCGTGATCAGCACCGAGATGACGACCAGCGCGCCCAGCTTGGTCTTGATCGAGAACGGGCGTACGCCGCCCCAGGGTTCCCCGGGGCTCCTCCGTGCGGCCGACCGCCCCTCGCTCATGGCGTCGGTGTCTCCAGCGCGTAGCCCACCCCGTGCACGGTGCGGATCCGCTCGGCGCCGATCTTCCGGCGCAACGCCTTGATGTGGCTGTCGACGGTCCGGGTGCCGGAGGCGTCCGCCCAGTCCCACACCTCCGCGAGCAGCTGCTCACGGGAGAGCACCGCGCGCGGGGTGTTCGCCAGGCAGACCAGCAGATCGAACTCGGTCGGCGTGAGGTGCACGTCCTCGCTGCGTACCCGTACCCGGCGCTGCGCGTGGTCGATCTCCAGCTCACCGAGGCGCAGGATGCCCGAGCGGGGGGTCGCCGCGGCCAGCGCGGCCCGCTCCACCCGGCGCAGCAGCACATGCACCCGCGCGGCCAGCTCCCGCATGGAGAACGGCTTGGTCATGTAGTCGTCCGCCCCGACCCCGAGCCCGACCAGCATGTCGGTCTCGTCGTCCCGCGCGGTCAGCATCAGCACCGGTACCGGGCGCTGGGCCTGCACCCGGCGGCAGACCTCCAGACCGTCGAAGCCGGGCAGCATGATGTCGAGGATCAGCAGATCGGGCTGCCATGCCTCGGCGGTGTCGACGGCTGCCGGACCGTCGCCCGCGGTCTGCACGAGGAAACCCTCGGCGCGCAGCCGGGCCGCGATGGCGTCGACGATCGTCTGGTCGTCCTCGACGACCAGGACCCGGCGCTGCGCGCCCGGGCTGGCCGCCGACGTGCCGTTGTGGGAGGTGTGTGTCTGCTCCATCGCCCGCCCCTGAAGTGTGCTTTCCGGAATCCGTGGGGTGATCCCATGACTGCGATTGACGCTTGAATGATCCGCGTCAGGGAAGCACACTACGGCGACAGACCGTGCCGTCGCTATCCAGGTCGTACGGCGAGGTGCACGACGTCCGGAACGCCCCGGGCAACGGGGATCTCTTCGGTACGCACCTGCTGGAACCCGGCATTCCCCAAGGTTCCTTCAAATTCCGGAGAGGGCTGCGCCGACCACACGGCGAGCACCCCGCCGGGCCTCAACACCCTTGCGCAGTCCGCCAGTCCGGCCGGTGCGTAGAGGCCGCCGTTGCCCTCGGTGACCGTCCAGCCGGGCCCGTTGTCGATGTCCAGGCACAGCGCGTCGAACGTGGTGGACGTCTCATGGACGTACGCCACCAGGTCCGTCTCCACGATGTGGGTGCGCGGGTCGGCCAGGGCCGCGGCGGACACCTCGGCGAGCGGCCCACCGCGATGCCAGTCGACGACCGCGGGTTCCCGTTCGACGACCGTGATCCGTCCCCAGCGGGGGTTCGCCGCGGCGTGTGCGAGCGAGAACCCGACTCCCAGACCGCCGATCAGCACCTCCGGCGCCGGGCGGTCGTCCAGGGCGCCGAGCGCGGCGTCCACCAGCAGCCGCTCCGAGCGCCCGTCGGAGGTGTCCATCAGGAAGCAGCCGTTGGCGATGATCTGGAGCAGCGCGCCGTGCCGGCGCAGCACCACCTCGCCGTAGGGGCCCTCGCGGCGGTCCAGGACTTCGGGAATGGCGTACGCGGCGGTCATGGCCCCATCCTGCCCGACACCCCGGGCCGGTCCTGCGGTCCGGCCCCGGTCGGCGGGAGCGGCGGCGCGTCACCCGGACGAGCGGCGCGCCGCGGCCGTGCTCCCCGTACGGCCGAGCCGGTTCCCCGGAGCATCCGGTGAATCCGGTTACGCGTGGCGTCGGTCATAGACAGCGGCCCCCGTGGCGCGAAGGGTGGGGCCGAGTGGAAGGAGCGCCTGACGGTGGAACAGACCGCGGCGGCCGCGACCACGGCCCCGCCCACACGCCTCACGGACGCCCCCGAGCCGGTCGGGAACCGGACGGCCGAGCTGCTGGACGGGATGCCGCGTCAGCGGGGCCCCGTGCCGTCGGCGGCACCGTCTGTCACCCGGACGCCCTGCGCCCCGCGGCCCTGGCGGCTGCTGCCCACGCCCACCGGTACGCCGTTCACCTTCGCCTACGCGGCCCTGCTCGCCGTGACCTCGCTGGTCGCCTCGTTCGCCGACCCGTCCCTCGTGCACGCCCTCCAGCAGGGATCGAGCACGGACGTGGCCCACCTGGTGGGCGCGCCCGGCGCGGTGCTGGTGGCGAGCGCGCTGTGGATCGCCGGCGGGGTCGCCTCGCCGTACGTGCTCGGCTTCCTGCTGGTCCTCACCGCGCTGGAGCGGCGCGTCGGCGCCCTGCGCGCGGCCGGCATCTTCCTGCTCGGGCATGTGCCGGCCACGCTGGCGACCGAGGTGCCCGTGGGGCTCGCCGTGCTCGCCGGGCATCTGCCGGTCACCTCGCTGCACCGCCTCGACTACGGCATCAGCTTCGGCGTGGCCGCCGTCACCGGCGCGCTGGCCGGACTCGTCGCGCCCTGGCTGCGCTGGATGCTGCTGGCCCTGTGCGGTGGGATGGTCGCCGCGGACCTGATCGAGTTCGCCGACCCGATGACGGACTGGGGTCATCTCATCGCGCTGGCCGTCGGTGTGGCGACCTGGCCCCTGGTACGCCGCTGGGACTGAGCGCTGCCGCTTGGGCTGGGCGGTCGTCGCCGTTGGTGGCGGGGGTTGGTGGTCGGGTGCGAGTGCGTGGTGGCTGCTCGCCCAGTTCCCGGCGCCCCTTTGGGGCGCCGGCTGGTGATCGCTCAGAGCGAACGCGGGGTGGGGAACATTCCGGGGCTCAGGTGCATTGAGTCGGCATAGCTCAACTTGACTGCCGAAGGGGAGATCATGGCTGCTGAGTCCGCGGCGTTCACAACGCTCACCCTGCCCGTGCTGCCGCTCGACGACGAGGTCGTGCTGCCCGGGATGGTGGTACCGCTGGACCTCAATGACACCGACGTACGTGCCGCGGTGGAGGCCGCCCAGGCCGCCGCGCGCGCGGAACCGGGCAAGCCCAGGGTCCTGCTGGTCCCACGCATCGACGGGACGTACGCGAGCACCGGTGTGCTCGGCACCGTCGAGCAGGTGGGCCGGCTGGCCGACGGCGACCCCGGCGCGCTGATCCGCGGCCGGAGCCGGGTGAGGATCGGCGCCGGGACCACCGGGCCGGGCGCGGCGCTGTGGGTCGAGGGGACCCGCATCGACGAGCAGGTGCCGGAGCCGCTGCCGGGCCACGTCGCCGAACTCGTCAAGGAATACAAGGCCCTCGCCACCGCCTGGCTGCGCAAGCGCGGCGCATGGCAGGTCGTCGACCGCGTGCAGGCCATCGAGGACGTCTCCGCGCTCGCCGACAACTCCGGCTACTCGCCGTTCCTGACCACCGAACAGAAGATCGAACTGCTGGAGACCGGCGACCCGGTGGCCCGGCTCAGGCTGGCCAGCCAGCAGCTGCGCGACCACCTCGCCGAGCAGGACGTGGCCGAGACCATCGCCAAGGACGTCCAGGAGGGCGTCGACAAGCAGCAGCGCGAGTTCCTGCTCCGCCGCCAGCTGGAGGCCGTCCGCAAGGAACTGCGGGAGCTGAACGGCGATCAGGACAGCGAGGAGTCCGACGACTACCGCGCCCGCGTCGAGGCCGCCGACCTGCCGGAGAAGGTCCGCGAGGCCGCGCTCAAGGAGGTCGACAAGCTGGAGCGGTCCAGCGACCAGTCCCCGGAGGGCTCCTGGATCCGCACCTGGCTCGACACCGTCCTCGAACTGCCGTGGAACGAGCGAACCGATGACAAGGCCTCCGCCTATGACATCCAGGGCGCCAAGGCGATCCTGGACGCCGAGCACGCGGGCCTGGAGGACGTGAAGGAGCGCATCACCGAGTACCTGGCGGTGCGCAAGCGCCGCACCGACCGGGGCCTGGGCGTGATCGGCGGCCGGCGCGGCGGCGCCGTGCTCGCGCTCGTCGGGCCGCCCGGTGTGGGCAAGACGAGCCTGGGCGAGTCCGTGGCGCACGCGATGGGCCGCAAGTTCGTCCGCGTCGCCCTCGGCGGCGTCCGGGACGAGGCCGAGATCCGCGGCCACCGGCGCACCTACGTCGGCGCGCTGCCCGGCCGGATCGTCCGCGCGATCAAGGAGGCCGGGTCGATGAACCCGGTGGTCCTGCTGGACGAGATCGACAAGGTCGGCTCGGACTTCCGCGGCGACCCGGCGGCGGCCCTGCTTGAGGTCCTGGACCCGGCGCAGAACCACACCTTCCGCGACCACTACCTGGAGGTCGAACTCGACCTGAGCGACGTCGTCTTCCTGGCGACGGCGAACGTGCTCGAAGCCATCCCGGAGGCCTTGCTCGACCGCATGGAGCTGGTCCGCCTCGACGGCTACACCGAGGACGAGAAGGTCGTCATCGCCCGCGACCACCTGCTTCCGCGCCAGCTGGAGCGGGCGGGCCTGGACAAGGACGAGGTCACCCTCGACGAGAGCGCCCTGCGCAAGCTGGCCGGCGAGTACACCCGCGAGGCGGGCGTGCGCACCCTGGAACGGTCCATCGCCCGGCTGCTGCGCAAGGTCGCGGCCCAGCACGAACTGGGCGAGCGGAAGCTGCCGTTCACCATCACGGACGCCGATCTGCGGGCCCTGATCGGCCGGCCGCACCACGTGCCCGAGTCCGCCCAGGACCCGGCGGAGCGCCGTACGGCCGTGCCGGGCGTGGCCACCGGCCTCGCGGTCACCGGGGCGGGCGGCGACGTCCTGTTCGTCGAGGCGTCCCTCGCGGACCCGGAGACCGGCGCGGCGGGCCTGACCCTGACCGGGCAGCTGGGCGACGTGATGAAGGAGTCGGCGCAGATCGCGCTGAGCTTCCTGCGCAGTCACGGCGCCGAGCTGGAACTGCCGGTCGCCGACCTGAAGGACCGGGGCGTGCACATCCACTTCCCGGCGGGCGCGGTGCCCAAGGACGGTCCGAGCGCCGGCGTCACCATGACGACGGCCCTGGCCTCGCTGCTGTCCGGCCGGCTGGTGCGCACGGACGTGGCGATGACCGGCGAGGTCTCGCTCACCGGCCGGGTGCTGCCCATCGGCGGTGTGAAGCAGAAGCTGCTCGCCGCACACCGGGCCGGGGTGACGACCGTCGTCATCCCGAAGCGCAACGAGCCCGACCTGGACGACGTCCCCGCCGAGGTGCTGGACAAGCTCGACGTCCACGCCGTCACGGATGTCCGCCAGGTCCTGGAGCTGGCCCTCGCGCCGGCCGTGAACGGCGCGCAGCCCGAGGTTCCGGTGGCGGCGTGACGGACGCCACCGGATGAAGGAAGGCCCGGGGCCCCTGCCGGGGACCCGGGCCTTCACCTGCCTGGGGAGGGTCAGCCGTTCGCGAGTGCCTGCACCCGGTCCAGCGCCCCGTTGAACTTGTCGTGGTCCCCGACCTGCGGCCCGCTCTCGGTGTACTGCCACATCGTGTAGGAGCCCCAGCCGGCCGGGAGGGTGCCCACGCTGGAGGCGTAGCGGGCGATCCACAGCGGGTTGGCGGACCCGAAGCCGCTGTAGTTGCCGGTGCACTGGGTCCACCAGCTGGTGGACGTGTAGATGACGGCGTCGCGGCCCGTGCGGGCCTTGTACGTGTTCAGGAAGTCGGCGATCCAGCTGACCATCGCGCTGGCCGACTTGTCGTAGCAGTCGGCGCCGTACGGGTTCCACTCGATGTCGAGGACGCCCGGGAGGGTCTTGCCGTCCCGGGACCAGCCGCCGCCGTGGTCGACGAAGTAGTTGGCCTGGGCGGCACCGCTCGTGGTGTTCGGGGTCGCGAAGTGGTACGCGCCGCGGATCATGCCGACGTTGTAGGAGCCGTTGTACTGCTGGCCGAAGTAGGGGTTCGTGTAGTACGTGCCCTCCGTCGCCTTCGCGTACGCCCACTTGACCCCGCTGTTCCACAGGGTCGACCAGTCGACGTTGCCCTGGTAGCTGGCGACGTCGACGCCCTCGGTCTGGGTGGCGTCAGCGGTGCGGGGCATGCCGTGCCGGCCCTCGTGCGCCAGGACGCCCATGCCCATGTGGGCGGAGCCGGGGGCGGGCGTGGTGGCCGCCTGGGCGCTGGTGAGGGGGAGGGTGAGGGACAGGGCCGCGAGCAGCGTCACGAACAGGGCCGTGAGTCTGCGGCGGGTGGTACCGGGTCTGTTCAGGGGCATGGCGTGCCTCCGAGGAGTTGTGGGGGGACCACGAATGGCCTACTGGCGTGGACATGCCAGCGACATGTCTGGCAGGAAGCTACGCACGTAGACCGCGCCATGGGAAGGGGCCCCGGAGGCTGCCGTTGGTCTACGCCTGCGAAATACTTATGGAGCTGCGGCGATGGCGGCACGTGGCGGAAACTTTCAGAACCGCGAAACCGATCAGGGGTGCTGACGTGCACGAGGACGCGAACGGCGACGGACGGCCCGTCGCCGGCCGGCTGTCGGCGAGTGGTGCAGACCAGGAATTCCTGGCGCTGGAACGCGAGTTGACGATGCTGCTGCGGCGTGCTCGGGCCAACCAGGGCGAGATGGCCCGCGAGGTCCACCCCGACCTGGAGCCCGCCGCGTACGGCCTGCTCGTCCTGCTGGAGGAACACGGCCGGCAGCGTGCCACCGACCTCGCCGGCTACATCGGCGTCGGCAAGGCCACCATGTCCCGCCAGCTGCGCGCCCTTGAGCAGCTGGGACTGGTCGGCCGCGAGCCCGACCCCGCGGACGGCCGCGCCTGGCTGGTGAAGCTGACCGAGGAGGGCCGCGGCCGGGTCGTCCGGGTGCGCGAGGCCCGCCGCGCCCGCTACGTCCGGCAGCTCGCCCACTGGGACCGGAGCGAGGTCGCGGAACTGGCACGCCTGCTCCACCAGTTGAACGGGGTCATGGAGAAGTAGGCCATCGAGGGGCAGGAGAGGCAGGTCGTAGAGAGGCAGGTCCTGGAGAGGTGGGCCCTGGAGGGACGGGTCATGGAGAGGTGGGTCCTGGCGGCGTAGGCCGTGGAGGGGGAGCGGACGTGGCTCGGTCATGCGGAGTGGGGCCCGGATCTCAGGACGGCCGCGGTCATCGCAGTTCCGCGTAGACCACCGTCGCGTCGTCGTGCGTCTTGCTGCGCCCCAGATGCCTGCGTTCCTCGCGGTCGGCCGCCTCCAGGGCCCGTACCCGGTCGACCAGGGCCCGTGCGCCCTCCTTCCGCAGCAGAGTGAAGCAGTCCGCCCAGTCGCCCTCGTGGAACTTCTCCACCCAGCGTGTCGCCCCGTCCGTCAGTGCGGCCAGGGCGCGGACCCGGTGGCGGGGCACGCTCCCCGTCACCGCGCGGGCGGCGACCGACGGGTCCGCCGCGGCCGTGAAGAAGCCACCCTCCTTGTTGCGGACCGTCGCGTCCGCCACCGCGTCCGTGGCCAGCGCGGCGCGGGGCAGCCGGGCCAGCCGGTCGTCCTGGACCGGGGTGACCGCGCCGGCGGGGGACTCCAGCAGCAGGATGGAGTCGGACAGGACCAGGTACTCCAGCAGGTCGGCCGACCAGCGGACCAGGACGACGGTCGCCTGGGGCGTGCGCGGGTGAGAAAGGTCACAGGTGAACGCGTGCGCCTCGGCCGTACGGAGAATCGCTTGGGAGAGAATCTCCTGCAGCGTCAGATCTCGGTCGGAAACGGTCAGTTCGGTCAGTGCGCCGCCGAGTCGCGCGGTGAACCACGGGACGGAATGCAGACATCCCGTCCCGTCCTTCGGCGGGGTCACCCCGTCCAGGACGATCACGCAACCGCCCTGTCCGCAGGCCGGTAGTCCGACACCGGCGAAGTCCTCGTCGGGGCGGTCGGGGTCGCCGGGCTCGGAAACGACTTCAGTACGCATCCAGCCAGTCTGCACGAGCCCTTCACAAGGCCTGTCAAAGGCCCGCCACGGCTGCCGCATTGAGGCAGCAACGCAGGTCAGCCGCCTGGTTTGCGCAGGAATGACACACTCCGGGAACGCGTGGCGGCGAATACTGCCAAAGCCTGCCGCCCGCGTCCAACCGGCCCGCCCGAAACCACTCCCGCGCTTGCCGGAGGAACTTGCCCGCCAACTCCCCTCCGAGGTTCACTCCTTCGGGTGGCGGGCCAGGTGATGCATGACCGCCGACCACCGGCACTGGGAGGGTCGGAACGGACCGTACCGGGTGTACACACCACCTTGGCATCGACGACGAGCATCGACACGGCGGGGTGCCACCCGGACCCATGGGCAGACGAGTTCAGGAATGCGAGCACCGGTGCAGATGAAGCGGCCTCGGCGCAAAGGCAGGCAGACGACCCCCGAAGGGAGCGCCGGGCGCACACCCGTCGGCACCGGCCGCCCCACCCACGTACGCAACCGGCTGATCGTCGCCGTGGCCGTGGTGGCCGCGGCCGTCGCCGGGGCCGGCGCCCCGTCCCTGCTCACCGCCTCCGGACAGCTGAGCGACACCCAGGAACTGGTGACCCTCGCCGGACGCACCGAGAGCGCGCTGACCCTCGCGCACGCGCTCGCCGACGAACGCGACGAGGTCACCTCCTACATCGCCGCGGGCCGGCCCAAGTCCAAGGCGCCCTCCGAAGACCGCGGCGCCCGCGTCGACCAGCAGGTCGAGGACCTGCGCACCGACCCCGACACGCCCGCCGGGCTGCGCGCGGACCTCGACACCGTCGCCTCCGTACGCCGGGCCGCGCTCACCGGCAAGAGCACCGCGCTGGAAGCCCACCAGGCCTACACCGCCACCATCACCGACCTGCACCGGCTGGCCGGGGAACTGGCGGAACGGATGCCCGAGCGGGCGGGCTCCGGCACCTACGCACTCGCCGAGCTGGACCTTGCCGTCCAGCAGTCCGCCGCCGCCCGCGGGCTGCTCCTCGCGGCCCTGAACGTGCCGAGCACCACCCAGACGGTGATCGACCCCATCACCGGACTGCCCACGACGACCGCGGTCACCTCCGAGGCCGACAAGAAGCAGCGCGACGCCCTCACCGCCGCCGCGCAGCAGGCCCGCCTGCGTGCCGACGCCGCCCTCGCCGACTTCCGCGACGGCGCGCCCAAGCCGGCCGTCACGACATACGACTCCACGGTCACCGGCCCCGAGGTCAACTCCGCCGACAAGTACCTCGCCGCCCTCACCGACCAGCCGACGCTCTCCGATGGTGAACTGGCCACCGGCACCAAGAAGCTGGACGCCGCGCTGTCCGCGCGGGTCGATCTGATGCGGGGCGTGGAGTCCTCGCTCTACGACCGCCGCACCAAAGACCTGGAACTGCTGCGCGACGACGATGTCACCGCGCTGGAGATCCGCATCGCCGCCCTCGGTGCCCTGCTGCTGATCGCCGTCGGCGTCGCCACCGCGCTGGCCCGCACCCTCACCCGCCCGCTCTCGGTGCTGCGCCGCGGCTCCGCACGGCTGGCCGAGGCCGAGAACCCGTCGGCCGAGGAACCCATCGCCTTCACCGGCCGCAACGACGAGTTCGCCCAGGCCGTCCGCTCCGTCAACGCCCTGCACGCGCGCGCCGCCGCCCTGCACGAGCGCATCGCCACCCTGGAGGCCGACCGCAAGCACCTGGTCGGCCAGCGCCAGAAGATGGCCGACATCCGCGAGGAACTGCGGGCCGAACTCGCGGCCTCGCAGGAACACCTGGAGCAGTTGCGGGGCGGCATCGGCGGCACGTTCGTGAACCTGGCGCTGCGCACGCTCGGCCTGGTCGAGCGGCAGCTGGCCGTCATCGAGGGCCTGGAGGAACGCGAGCAGGACCCCGACCGGCTGGCCACGCTGTTCAAGCTCGACCACTTCGCCACGGTCATGCGCCGGCACAGCGAGAACCTGCTGGTCCTCGCCGGGACCGAACACGTCCAGAACCACCACGGCCCGGTGCCGCTGGTCGACGTGGTACGGGCCGCGGTCAGCGAGATCGAACGCTACGAGCGGGTCCGCATCGCCGCGCTGCCGCCGCACGCCCACGTGGCCGGCTTCGCGGCCGACGACGTCTCTCATCTGCTGGCCGAGCTGATGGAGAACGCCACCTCGTTCTCCCCGCCCGACCTGCCCGTCGAGATCTCCGGCTGGCTGCTGGAGAGCGGCGAGGTGATGCTCTCGGTGCAGGACGAGGGCATCGGCATGGCCGCCGAGCGCCTGGACCGGCTCAACGCCCGCCTCGCCGACTTCGACCCGGACGCGGCGTACGGCCAGGAGAGCGAGGACGGCCTCGGGCTCGGCCTGTACGTCGTGGCCCGCCTCGCGCACCGGCACGGCGTCCGGGTGCAGTTGCGCGAGCAGAAGCAGGGCGGTGTGGCCGCGGTCGTGGTCCTCACCCAGGATCTGCTGACGAACGCCCCGGCGAAGGCCGTCCCGTCCCCGGCGACCGTGGCCGGCGGTGCCCGGCCCGTCTCCCTGCCCGGCGCGGACGCCGAGGCCAACTCCAATGTGCTGCACGGCCGGACGGCCGACACCGACCCGCTGGTCGCGCTCGCCGAGCAGACCGTACGGGAGGCGGCCGTCACGGACGGCCCCCCGCCCCCCAGCCCCCGGACCGGCCACCCGGAGCCCGAGAGCACCCCGTCCGAACACGCCCAGGCACCGGAGCACCCGGCAGGCCAGACGGAGGCACCGGCGGACCGCCACGGCCCGTCCGAGCACGCCGCGGCCCCGGGATACCGGCCAGAACAGACAAACGCCCCGACCCCCGAAAGCGGCCCCGACGAACACGCCGCGGCCCCGGGGCACTCGGCCGGGCAGCCGGGGGACGTGGATGCGTCGGTGTACGGGGGTGCTCCCGGCGGACACGCTGAGGCGGGGCACGGGGACGCGTCCGTGTACGGGGGTGGTCCGGGCGGGCATGCTGCGGTCCCGGGGCACCCGGCCGGGCAGCCGGGGGACGTGGATGCGTCGGTGTACGGGGGTGCTCCCGCCGGGCACGCTGAGGCGGGGCACGGGGATGCCACGGTGGGCGGGAGTGGGGTCGGCGGGCATGCTGTGGTGCCTGAGCGTCCGGTGGAGTATGCGGGTGGTCCGGTGGGGCATGGTGCCGTGCCGGGGGCCGGCGGGGCCTCGGAAAGGCTCGCTGAGACGACCATGGAGTTGCTGGCGCCGAACCCGGCGGCCGTCGACGCCGCGGCGGCCCGGCAGGGCGCACCCGCCACGGAGGCCGGGACCCATGGGTTCCCCGCCCCCGGAACCCAAAGGTCCGGCGACGACGCCCAGGCGCCGGCCACCGCCGCCGAGGAGGACACCGCCGGTGCCGCGTCCGGCGGCGACGAGGCGGCCCACGAGCGTACGCCCGACCTGCTCACCGCCAAGGGCCTGCCCAAACGCACCCCGAAGATCACCGCAACCGCCCCGGCCCCCCGCAGGCAGTCCGGGTCCGTGGACGCCGACGCCCTGCGCCGCAGGCTCGGCGGATTCCGCCGTGGAGCGGAGGCCGGCCGCCGCGACGTCGCGACGGAGATAGCGGAACAGACAGGCGAGACCAGCACACCCGCGGCCCAGGCCGCGCAGCGCACCGCCGGAGAAGCCACGGGGGGCACCGTCGAGGAGGCAAGCAGTTGACCGCGCCCAGTACCTTCGGACTGAGCAGTGAGGCCCGCAACCTGCACTGGCTGCTGACGAACCTGGTCGAGGAGGTGCCCGGCATCCAGTCGGTCGCGGTGGTCTCCTCCGACGGCCTGCTGCTCCTGTCCTCCGACCCCGCCCGCGCCGCCGCGGCCCGCGAGGCCGGCGAGACGCCGCGCACCGGCCCCCGCGGCTCCGCCGCCGACCTGGCCACCATCGTTTCCGGTATCGGCAGCCTCACCCTCGGTGCCGCCAAGCTGATGGACTCCGGCGCGGTCAAGCACACGATGGTCGCGATGGACGAGGGGAGCCTCTTCGTGATGTCGATCAGCGACGGCTCGCTGCTCGGAGTGCACGGCTCCGCGGACTGCGACATGAGCGTCGTGGCGTACCACATGGCGCTGTTCGTGGGCCGGGCCGGCCATGTGCTGACCCCGGAACTCCGCAGCGAGCTGCGAAAATCCCTGGAGTCCGAGTCGACGGGGAGTCCCCGATGAGCAGCGCTCCGAAGAAACTCCCGGTCCGCGGCGGCGATCGCAAGCCCGCCCGGGTCCGCCCCTACTCGCTCACCGGCGGCCGCACCCGCTTCGGTCATGTCCTCCTTGTGGAGACGTTCGTGGCCAGCACGGAGGCCCTGGAATCCCCGGAGGAGCGCAAGGAACTGACGAACGGTAACCTCACCTCGCGGGTCATGCCGGAGATGCGGGCCATCGTCGAACTGTGCCGCCGCATGCGTACGGTGGCCGAGATCGCCGCGCTGCTGCACATGCCGCTCGGCGTGGTCCGGGTGCTCCTGAGCGACCTCGCGGACCAAGGAAAGATCCGTGTGTACGGAACCGGAACCGGTCACGGTGTCGGCCGGCCGGACCGCGCTCTGCTGGAAAGGGTGCTGAGTGGACTCCGCCGTCTCTGACGCCGTCGGCGTCGCCCCCCTCGTCGTCGAGCCCGACGAGGAGCTGAAGTCCTGGCAGACGGACCGCACCCGGGCGCCCGCGGCCACGAAGATCGTCGTGGCGGGCGGCTTCGGCGTCGGCAAGACCACGCTGGTCACCGCCGTCTCGGAGATCACGCCGTTGCAGACCGAGGCGCTGATGACCGAGGCGAGCGAGGCCACCGACGACCTCACCGCCACGCCCGGCAAGCTGACCACCACCGTGGCCATGGACTTCGGCCGGCTCACGCTCGACGACGACCTGGTGCTCTACCTGTTCGGCACGCCGGGTCAGCAGCGGTTCTGGTTCATGTGGGACGACCTGGTGCGGGGTGCCATCGGTGCCGTCGTCCTCGCCGACACCCGCCGGCTCAAGGACTGCTTCCCGGCGCTCGACTACTTCGAGAGCTGCGGGGTGCCGTACGTCGTCGCCGTCAACCACTTCGACGGCAGCGAGCTGTTCGACCCGCAGGACGTCCGGGACGCGCTCACCGTCCCCGCGCGCGTACCTGTCATGATCATGGATGCGCGGCGCCGGATATCGGTGATCGAGACCCTCCTCGCCCTCGTCGCCCACGCGCTTGAGGAAACCCCCGAGTAGGCCGTAGGCCCACCGTCGCCCTCCAGGAGGCACCACCCGCATGCGGAAGATACTCGTCGTCGGAGCCGGCCAGTCCGGTCTCCAGCTCGCCCTCGGACTCCAGTCCCACGGCTACGAGGTCACCCTGATGTCGAACCGGACCGCGGACGAGATCCGTTCCGGCCGGGTCATGTCGACGCAGTGCATGTTCCACACGGCGTTGCAGCACGAGCGCGATCTCCAGCTGAACTTCTGGGAGTCCCAGGCCCCGAAGATCCAAGGACTCGGCGTCTCGGTCGCGGCCCCCGGCTCCTTCGACCCCGGCCCCGCGCAGCGGGCCATCGACTGGGTTGGCAAGCTGGACGGGTACGCGCAGTCCGTCGACCAGCGGGTGAAGATGGCCGGCTGGATGGAGACGTTCGCGCAGCGCGGCGGCCAACTGGTCATCCACGGCGCGGCGGTCGGCGACCTCGACTACTTCTCCCGCACCTACGACCTGGTGCTGGTCTCGGCGGGCAAGGGCGAGCTGGTGTCCATGTTCGCCCGCGATCCCGAGCGCTCGCCCTACAGCGAGCCGCAGCGCGCCCTGGCGGTGGCCTACGTCCACGGCCTCGGACCGCGCCCGGAGCACCCCGAGTTCGATGCGGTGCGCTGCAACCTGGTGCCCGGCGTCGGCGAGCTGTTCGTCATGCCGACCCTGACCACCTCCGGCCGCGCGGACATCCTGTTCTGGGAGGGCATACCGGGCGGCCCGCTCGATGCCTTCGCCGGCATCAAGGACCCGGGCGAACACCTCTCCCTGACCCTGGAACTCATGGAGCGGTACACCCCCTGGGAGCACGCGCGGGCCACGAAGGCGGAACTGACCGACGCGGGCGGCGTGCTGGCGGGCCGTTACGCGCCCACCGTGCGCAACCCCGTCGGCCGGCTCCCCGGCGGCGGTCGGGTCCTCGGCGTGGCGGACGTGGTCGTCGCCAACGACCCGATCACCGGCCAGGGTTCCAACTCGGCGTCGAAGTGCGCGGCCTCCTATCTCGCGTCGATCCTCGAACACGGGGAGAAGGAGTTCGACGAGGCCTGGATGCGGGCCACGTTCGAGCGGTACTGGGAGACGGCCCGGCATGTCACCAAGTGGACCAATGCGATGCTCGCGCCGCCGCCGGAGCATGTGCTGAACCTGATCGGGGCGGCGGGGCAGTTGCAGCCGGTCGCGGACCGGTTCGCGAACGGGTTCAATGATCCGGCCGACTTCGAGAACTTCTTCTATGAGGCGGAGAAGTCGGAGGCGTACGTGGGGGCTGTGGCGGGGGCCTAATCGCCGTGGGGGGCTTTGTGCGCGGGCGGCTGCGGGTTTGTTGTGGCCGGTCGCGCAGTTCCTCGCGCCCCTGGGTGGTGGGGGGTTGGTGTGGGTGGGTTGGTGCGGGTTTGTTGTGGCTGGTCGCGCAGTTCCTCGCGCCCCTGGGTGCGTTTCCCGTGTCCGCTAGGGGGCGGGGGTTGGGTCGGGGCGTACTGCGCCCAGGATGGGGTTGGTTGCGATGGGGGAGATCTTGACTCGGTCGCCGGTGCGGGGGGCCTGGACGACCTTTCCGTCGCCGAGGTACATCGCCACGTGCGTGGCATCGGGGAAGTAGACGACGAGGTCGCCCGGGCGCAGCTCGTTCAGCGGGACATGGGCCAGCCGCGCCCACTGCTCCTGACTGGTCCGCGGGATCGGGGTGCCGGCGTGCTCCCACGCCTGTGAGGTCAGCCCCGAGCAGTCGTACGCGCCGGGCCCCTGCGCGCCCCACTGGTACGGCTTGCCGAGCTGCCGCACGGCGTAGCGCACGGCCCGGTCGCCCTGCTGCGACGGGCGCCGCGCGCTGCTGAGCGAGCCGGAGGCGACGAGCTTGCGCTGTGCGTCGTCGACGCCGTCCTGCTCGAACCGGGCGAGTTGGGCGAGCCGGTCGGCGCTGAGCGAGGCGAGCAGCTTCTCGACGTCGGCGAGCCGGGTGCGCACGTCGTCCCGCTGCCGCTGCTGCCGCTCGGCGAGCCGGAGCTGCCCGTCGAGTGCCTTACGGGCCTTGCGGACCAGGGCGTCCTGCTTCTTCTCACCGGCTCGGAGCCGGTCCACCGTCCGCGCGCGATCCCGGGCCACCTGCCCGATCACATGCCCCTCGTCGAGCGCATGCTGCGGATCGCGGGCGAGCAGCAGCCGTACGTACGGGGAGAGGGCGGTGCTGCTCTGGTACTGCTGCCGGGCGAGCCGCGCGGCGTCCCGGCGGCTGTCGTGCAGGGATCGCCGGGCGCGGGCCAGCTCCCCGCCGAGCCGTTTGACCTCGGCGCGCTGCCGGGTCAGCCGCTCCGCGGTGGCGTTGTAGGTCTCGGTGGACCGTTCGGCCTGCCGGTACAGCTTCTGAAGGTCCGTCAGCAGCTCGGCCACGGGCCGTTGCGGTGCCGGTGCGGCCACGGCGGGTGCGGGCGCGAGGGCGGCCTGGGCCGCGACCGCGGCCGTACCCACCAGGCGCAGCAACCTTTCTGACACGTTGTCACCTCCGGTGCGGGCGGGCGTTTGTCGTATCTTCGCCTCCGCGCCGCGAACATCAGGGGTACGCGCGCGACCCGCGCGCCGAACGTGCGCGGTTCGGCGCAATCGCGTCACCCGTCGGTGTCATCCGGCTTGCCGGGCGACGCGGTGTCCGCTCCGGCCGCCGGCCGGGACCAGGGCCACCGGAGCCCGGCACCGCCCTTCGCCGCCTTGCCGCCCTCGGCGTCGAACGTGTACTTCCAGCCCTGCACGAGCCCCATGCGCTTGCTGTGGGCCCGGGGCGCGCGGCGGTAGACGAGGACGGTGGGCGGCCCGCCGTGCGCGTCCGGCACCGGGATGCGGTACGTCTTCGGCGGGTGACCGGTGGGGCCCAGCAGCACCGGGAGCACGCGCCCGTCCATGGGCCCGCCCTCGAACGGGATGTCCTGACTCTTCACGGCACCAGTGTCAGCCATCCTCGGCGAGCGCGGTGACGAGCGCCGCCGTCTGCGGGTCACGGCCCGCGGTGACCGTCAGGACGGCCACGAACTGCTCGACCAGCCAGTCCCGCAGCTCGTCGAGGGGCGGCTGTTTGCCCTCGTCGAGCCAGATCAGCGAGGCCGCCTCCACGGCGGTGATCCACATCCGCACGGTCATCCGCAGCCGGGGGCCGGGGTCGGTGATGCCGAGGTGGTGGTGGATGTGCACGGCCGCGGCCCGCCGGACGCCGTCCACGATCGCGGTGGTGCGGCTGGTCTCGACGACGCTGCCGCCCTGAAGGAGCGCGCTGAATCCGGTGTCGTGCTGGTCGACGAAGGCGAGGTAGCGGTCGAGGGCGTGGGCCAGGCGGGCCAGCCGGGGACCCTCGCGGGGCTCGTCGAAGCACTGCTCCAGCTCTTCGGCGGCGGACCCGAGGGCGGCCTCGTACAGCTGCTGCTTGCCGCCGGGAAAGTAACGGTAGACCAGCGGGCGCGAGACCTTGGCCGCCTCCGCCACGTCGTCGAGGGACACGTCCTCGGGTGCGCGGTGCGCGAACAGCGACAGCGCGGCGTCGATGAGCTGACTGCGGCGCTCCTCGACGCTGAGCCGACGGTAGGCGGGGCTGGGGGCCTGCGGGGTCATGACCGGCAGCGTAACCGCTTTCGGCGGGGGCGACCGTGGGGCCCTCGCCCCCGGCCGCGGCTCAGGCCAGCAGCCCGGACGACCGCCACAGCCGGCGGCCCGCACCGCGCAGCACCCCGATGTCGTCCAGGAAGTCCGTCAGACGCCTGGCCCCCGTCTGCATCACCTCGCGGCGGTGGCCGCTGGCCTTCACCTGCGCCATCGCCTCCCGCTTGTCCAGGCCCACGTTCGCATACACCTCGGGGTTGACGAAGGCCACCGAGAACACCCGGGCGAACTCGCCCGAGGTGACCCGGGTGAACTCCTGGGACCACCTGGGGGCGGTCATCATCTGGCGGCGCAGCTCCTCGCGGGCGTAGCGCACGTGCCGGGCCTCCTCGACGACGTGGATCCGGGTCACGCCCCGGAGCAGCGGCTGGACCCGCTCGTCGGGGAAGGTGAGCCGCTGCATCCAGTCGAGGACCTCCTCGCCGAGGAGCGTCGCCGTGAAGGAGCCCGGAGTCGTGGAGATCGTCTTGAAGACCCGGCCCAGGGTCTGGTGCGCGCGGCCCACGGGGTACCAGGGCGTGTCGCTGCGGGAGATCAGACGGGCGAACATCTTGGAGTGCCGGCACTCGTCCTCGATCTCGGTCAGTGCGTAGCGCACATGGGCGCTGGTCGCCGCCTTGTCGTAGATGTGCCGGACCAGCAGCTGCATCAGGATGGTCTCGAACCAGATGCCGAGCGAGGCGAGTGCCGCGGCCTCGTGCCGGGAGAGCAGGATCCGCTGGTCCTCGCTCATCCGCTGCCACAGCGGGGTGCCGTAGAGCGACACCAGCTCCGGCGGCCAGAACCACTTGCCCTCCTCGAAGGGCGCGTCCCAGTCCAGCTCCTGGTCGGGATCGAAGGAGTGCTTGGCGGAAGAGGCGAGCAGCCGCTCGGCCACCTGCTCCCGGTCCTTGAGCGGGCCGAGCGCGTCGCGCAGCCCGTCGAGGGCGTCCGCTTCCGTCAGGGTCGTCATGGCTCTCCGTCACCTCGTTGCCCAGGGTCCAACCTCTCCGCACTTATGAGACTGCTTGTCAGCAAGCCCGTCAATCCCTCGCACACGACTTGTTGACTCGGCGTCTACATGTGAGCCTGCGAGACATGCCCACCTATGACGTGTACGCCAATGACCCGGGAGAACCCCTCTGGCAGGTGCCCGCGACCGGCGCGGCCCGGTTCAGCTGGGAGTACGAGGACGGCCGTGACCGGCTGCTCGCCCTGTACCAGAAGGGCAAGGACAAGCAGTGGGACGGCATGCGGCGCATCGACTGGGACATCGACGTCGACCCGTACGACGCGCTCGGCACCCCCGACGAGGCGATGACCCTCTACGGAACCCCCTACTGGGCGAAGATGACCGACCGCGACAAGGGCGAACTGCGGCGGCACTTCGCCTCCTGGCAGTTCAGCCAGTTCCTGCACGGGGAACAGGGCGCGATGATCTGCGCCGCGCGGATCGTGGAGTCGGTGCCCGACCTGGACGCCAAGTTCTACTCCGCGACCCAGACCATGGACGAGGCACGGCACGCCGAGATCTACGGCCGGTTCCTGCACGAGAAGATCGGGCTCGTCTACCCCATCAACGACAACCTTCAGTCGCTGCTCGGCGACACGCTGCGCGACAGCCGCTGGGACATGCCGTACCTGGGCATGCAGGTGCTGATCGAGGGGCTTGCCCTCGCCGCGTTCGGCATGATCCGCGACACCACCGAGAAGCCGCTGCCGAAGCAGATCCTGGCGTACGTCATGCAGGACGAGGCCCGGCACGTCGCCTTCGGCCGGATGGCGCTGCGGGACTACTACAAACAGCTCACCGACGCCGAACTGCGCGAGCGCGAGGACTTCGTCATCGAGGGCTGCTATCTGATGCGGGACCGGCTGCGCGGGGTGGAGGTGCTGGAGAACTTCGGCATCCCCGGGCCGCAGGCGGCGGAGCTGAGCGAGCGGTCCGAGTTCCTCCAGCTGTTCCGCAAGCTCCTGTTCAGCCGGATCGTCCCCTGTGTCAAGGACATCGGCCTGTGGGGCAGGCGCCTCCAGCAGGCCTACGTCGACATGGGCGTCCTGGAACTGGGCGACTCCGACCTCGACCGGCTCATGGCCGAGGACGAGGAGATCGCCGAGAAACTGGACGCGGAGCGCTTCGCGGCGGAGGAACGGCAACGGGTGGCGGAGGTGGAGCGGGCCATCGAGGCGGGCGCGGACGACTGACGGGACGTCGCCCTCGGCGGGCGCCGGGCTGCTGCGACCCCCGTCTCACAGTCCGAGTACCGCCCGCATCACCGCCTTGGCGATCGGCGCGGCGTCACCGCCGCCGCTGATCTCGCCGCGGTCCGCCGAGGCGTCCTCCACCACCACCGCGACGGCCACCTTCGGCTCCAGATCGGCGTCGGCCTTGGCCCAGGACACGAACCAGGCATACGGCACACCGGCATTGCCGAGGCCGTGCTGCGCGGTGCCCGTCTTACCGCCCACGGTGGCACCCGCAATGGCCGCGTTGGTGCCGGTGCCGTCGCGGACCACGCCGGTCATCAGCTCCTTCATCCGCATGGCCGTCGCCGGGTTCATCGCCTGGCGCAGCGCACGGGGACCGGCGGTGCCCAGCGTCTCACCGCCCTTGCGGGTGGTCCGCTCCACCAGATACGGCGCCCGCACCTGCCCGCCGTTCGCGACGGCCGCCGCCACCATCGCCATCTGCAACGGCGTGGCCCGCGTGTTGTACTGGCCGATCGACGACAGCGCCAGCTGCGCCCTGTCCACCGAGGTGTCGAAGGTGCTCGGCGCGACCGAGAACGGGACCTTCAGATCGGTGTCGTTGAAACCGAAGGCCTGCGCCGTGGACACCATGTCCTCGACCCCGACGTCCACGCCCAGCTTCGCGAACACCGTGTTGCAGGACCACTCGAACGCGGCCCGCAGCGAGGCGTCCGCACAGCCCTCGCCCTCGTTCGTCAGGCGCGTCCGGGTGCCGGGCAGCGTGTACGGGTCCGGGGAGTCCGTCGGCCGGTCCAGGTCCTGGACCAGGCCGGCGTCCAGCGCCGCCGCCGCGGTGACCACCTTGAACGTGGAACCCGGCGGATAGGTCTGCCGCACGGCCCGGTTGAGCATCGGCTTGTCCGGGTCCCGGTTGAGCCGGGCCCAGGCCGACGTCACCGAGTCGTCGTTCCCGGACAGCACGGCCGGGTCGTACGACGGGCTGGACACCAGCGCCAGGATCCGGCCGGTCGACGGCTCCACGGCGGCCACCGCGCCCTTGCGCCCGCCGAGCCCCAGGTACGCCGCCTGCTGTGCGGCCCGGTCGAGCGTGGTGACGACGTTCCCCGGCTGGTTCCGGGCCCGGGTCACGTCGTTCCACAGCGGGAACGGTGCCAGCAGCGGATCGGAGCCCGAGAGGATGCCGTCCTCCGTGTGCTCCAGGAACGTCCTCCCGTACACCTGCGAGGCGAAGCCGGTGACCGGGGCGTACAACGGGCCGTTCGCGTACGTCCGTTCGTGGCGCAGCTGCTCCCCGGTGTCCCGGGATCCGGTCACCGGGGCGCCCTCGACCAGGATGTCGCCGCGGGGCTGGCCGTAACGGGCGATCGTGGCACGGCGGTTGGCCGGATTGTCGTCGTAGGCGGGGCCCTCGACGACCTGCACCCGGGCGGCGTTCACGAGGAGCGCCGCGAGCAGCAGCACGCAGAACACGGCGGCGTGGCGGATGTGCCGCGTCATCGGTCAGCCCACCGCTCTTCCGGGCGCCTGGCCGAGTCGCTGACCCGGATGAGCAGCGCGGTGATCGTCCAGTTGGTGACGACCGAGGAGCCGCCCTGCGCCAGGAACGGCATCGCCATGCCGGTCAGCGGGATCAGCCCGGTCACCCCGCCCGCGATGACGAACACCTGAAGCGCCACGAGCGAGGCCAGGCCGGTGGCGAGGAGCCGGCCGAAGGGATCGCACAGGGCGAGCCCGGTCCGGTAGCCGCGCTCCACCAGCAGCCCGTACAGCAGGAAGATCGCCGACAGTCCGGCGAGCCCCAGCTCCTCGCCCGCCGTCGCCAGGATGAAGTCCGACTTGGCCGCGAAGCCGATCAGCACGGAGTGGCCGAGGCCGAGGCCGCTGCCGAGAACACCGCCCGCGGCGAACGCGAACAGGGACTGCGCGAGCTGGTTGGGACCCTCACCCGCCTCGATCGTCGCGAACGGGTGCTGCCAGTCCTCGATCCTCGTGTGCACGTGCGGCTCAAGCCAGCCGACCACGACCGCGCCGAACATGGCCAGCAGCAGGCCCACCGCGATCCAGCCGGTGCGGCCGGTGGCGACGTACAGCAGGACCACGAACAGGCCGAAGAACAGCAGCGAGGTGCCGAGGTCGCGCTCCAGGACCAGGACGCCGACGCTGATCAGCCAGACGGTGACGATCGGGCCGAGGACCCGGCCGGTGGGCAGCTGCATGAACCAGACGCGGCGGCCCGCGTAGGCGAGCGCGCTGCGGTTGGCCGCCAGGTACGCGGCGAAGAACACCGCGAGCAGCACCTTCGCGAACTCGCCCGGCTGGATGGAGAATCCGGAGATCCGGACCCAGATGCGGGCGCCGTTCACCGCGGGGAACAGGATCGGCAGCATCAGCAGGCCTAGGGCCGCGGCGCCACTGACGTAGGCGTAGCGCTGGAGCACCCGGTGGTCGCGCAGCAGCACCACCACCACGATGAACAGCCCCACGCCGAGCGTGGACCACACGAGCTGGGCGGGCGCCGCCCGGTCACCGGGCGTCTCCAGGTCGAGCCGGTAGATCAGCACCAGGCCGAGGCCGTTGAGCAGCACGCCGATCGGCAGCAGCAGGCAGTCCGCTCCGGGCGCCCGGAGCCGGACCGCCGCATGCGCCAGCAGGGCGAGCACCCCGAGCCCGGCGCCGTAGCCGACGGCGCCGGGCGGTACGGCACCGGTGCGCGCGAGGCCGACGGCACAGTAGCCGTACACGCACAGCAGGACGGCCAGCACGATGAGGGCGAGTTCGATGCCGCGGCGCCGGGGGAGCGGTACGACGGGGGTGGGGGTTTCCGCCGCCGGCACGGCGGTTCCGGCCTTCGTCATGTCCGGAACCTACCCGTACCGGGGGGCTTGCGGGCTTTGGGTGTCAGCACCAGCGTGGCGCGGGCCCGATGTTGTCGATGTACCGGGCCGAGGCCCAGGCCCAGGTGCCGTCCGTGAGGAGGTACCACAGCGGGTTGCCGCGGACGTTGTCGCCGCGGACCGCGCAGCGGATCGAGACGATCTCGCCTCGCTGGAGGAAGCCGATCCGGAGACTGTCGCGGTCGGGCCGGGCGTGCAGCCACAGGCCGCTGTCCGCCGTGACCACGCCCCGGTAGTGGTGGTCCTCACCCGCATGGGACGCCGCGGCGGCGGGCGCGCCGGAGAACGCGCCGACCAGAGCACAGGCCGCGGCGCCCATGGCGAGACCGCGGACGAGGACGGAACGCAGGGCCATGAAAACCTCCGAGGGGAAACGAGAAGAAGTTCGACTGCTCGCCACGCTAGAAGCCCCCCTCCCCCCGGTCCCCCCACACTGACCCAACAGAACCAATCCACTACCCCCAGAGCCGCAACCAGCCACCCCCGCCAGGACCGCAGGGACCGGCGCGCCAAGCCACCCACGCCGCCCCCGCCAGGGCCGCGGGAAACGGCGCGACAAGCCACAAGCGCCCCGCACCCCGCACTCGACGCGCACCCCCGTGCCGCCCCCGTCAGGGGCGCGGGGAACGGCGCGAGAAGCCACATGCGGCCCGCATTCCGCACTCGACGCGCACCCCCGTGCCGCCCCCGTTCAGGGGCGCGGGGAACGGCGCGAGAAGCCACATGCGGCCCGCATTCCGCACTCGACGCGCACCCCCGTGCCGCCCCCGTTCAGGGGCGCGGGGAACGGCGCGAGAAGCCACCCACGCCCCGCACTCCGCATCCCACGCGCACCCCCGAGCCGCCCCGCCAGGGCCGCGGGGAACGGCGCAAGAAGCCACAAGCGCCCCGCACCCCGCACTCGCGACGCAGTCCCACGTCGGCCCTTGCCCCTGGCGTGCCCGCCTGTTCCCATGGTCGAGGGGTGATGCCGCATGAGCGGACTGCGCGTGGTGCCGGACCGGCGGCACGGCCGGGAGCGGCTGTACGTATGCCTCGTCGACGGCAGGAACGTCGCCTGGTACGACCGTGAGGCGGCCCGGGTCAACCTGCTCAGCGAGGACCGCAGGGAGGACGTACTGGAGGCCCTGGGCCCCTTCCTGACCGGCCCGGTGGCCGTGGGCCCGCCGCCCGTCCCCACGCCCGCGGAACTGGCCCGGCTCTCCCTGCACCCGGACGACGACCTGGCCCCCAACCGCCCCGGCGAGGCGCTGCTGGTGGCCCTCGACCGGGATCCCGGCCCGGCCCGGCGGCTGCGCCCGGACCCGCGGCGCCGGGCGCTGCTCGCCGAGCAGACCGTCGGCGAGGCCCTGGACGGGCTGGACGGCGCGGGCTGGCACGCCCTGCACTCCATCCCGCTGCCGGGCGGCGACCGCATCCACCACCTGCTGATCGGCCCCGGCGGACTGTTCGCCCTGCACAGCCTGTACGCCCGTAAGCAGCGCGTTCTGGTGACCGACCCGCTGGTCGCGCTGGGCCGCCGCGAGGCGCACCCGCTGCTGCGCCGTGTCCGCGCCGACGCCGACCGTGCCTCCTACGCGCTGACCGCCGAGGTCCGCCCGGTCCTGGCCCTCGCGGGCGCCGCGGAGGTCACCGTCACCGTCCCGCCGCGCGAGCTGCGCGTCCTGCGGGACACGGACGTGCCGGCGCTGTCCCGGCTGGGCGCGGTGCTGAAGCCGGCGGACGTGGAGGCCCTGCACGCGATGGCCCGCGACCGGAACACCTGGCTGCGGGTGTGAGGACCGGCGCGGCAGGCTGCCCCGCCGTATCCCGTCAGGGCAGTTCGGCCGCGTGCGCGCCGTCCAGGAGCGGGGCCATCAGGTCGCCGAAATCCTGCAACCGCGCCGCCATGTCCTGGGCCCGGAACACCAGCTGCCCCGCCTCCCGGCACTCCGCCACCTCCTCCCAGGTGACCGGTGCGGACACCGAAGGCTCGGTCCGGGCGCGCAGCGTGTAGGGCGTGGCCGTGGTCTTCCGCGCGGCGTTCTGGCTCCAGTCCACGAACACCTTCCCCGGCCGCAGGCTCCGGGTCATCCGGTGCACCACCAGCCGCGGCAGTGCCCGCTCCGCCGCCACGGCCACCTCCTTCGCGTACTCCGAGGCACGCTCCGATGAGGCCCCGCGCACCGCGGCCAGCAGATGCAGTCCCTTCGCCCCGGACGTCTTCGCGTGCGCGGCGATCCCGTCCGCCGCCAGCCGCTCCCGCAGCCACAGCGCGACCTCGCAGCAGTGCACGACCGTCGCCGGGGCCCCGGGGTCGAGGTCGAAGACCAGCCGGTCGGCCTGCGCGGGCGCCCCGACCGACCACTGGGGCGTGTGGAACTCGGTGACGAGGTTCGCCGCCCACATCAGCGAGGCCAGGTCCTGCACCAGCACCATCCGCGCGGGCCCCTCCGACCTGGGTACCTCGGCGGTCGTGACCCACTCGGGCGTACCCGGCGGCACGTTCTTGGTGAAGAACACCTGCCCGCCCGGCCCGTCCGGATAGCGCAGGAAGGACACCGGCCGGTCACGGAGGTGGGGGAGCAGGACGCGGGAAGTGGTCGCGTAGTAGTGCAGCAACTCGCCCTTGGTGAAGCCGGTCGCCGGATACAGCACCTTCTCCAGGTTGCTGAGCGCGACCCGTCGCCCCTCCACCTCGGTGATCGGCGTCATACGATGACAATCCCAGATATTCGCGGACACATCACCACGAACCGGATGGAAGGGTGCGGCACGTGCGATCCATATGGAACGGCGCCATCTCCTTCGGCCTCGTCAGCATCCCGATCAAGCTGGTGAACGCCACCGAGAGCCATGCGATCTCCTTCCGCCAGATCCACACCGAGGACGGCGGCCGCATCCGGTACCGCAAGTTCTGCGAACTGGAGGACCGCGAGGTGAGCGGTGCGGAGATCGGCAAGGCGTACGAGGACGCGGACGGCACGATCGTCCCGATCTCCGACGACGATCTCGCCCACCTGCCGATCCCGACCGCGCGCACGATCGACATCGTGGCCTTCGTACCGGCCGAACGGATCGATCCGCTCCAGATGGGCGCCGCGTACTATCTCGCGGCCGGCGGGGCGGCGGCCGCCAAGCCCTACACCCTGCTGCGCGAAGCGCTCAAACGCAGCAACAAGGTCGCCATCGCCAAGTACGCGCTGCGCGGCCGGGAGCGCCTCGGGATGCTGCGGGTGGTGGGCGAGGCCATCGCCATGCACGGCCTGCTGTGGCCGGACGAGGTGCGGGCCCCCGAGGGGGTCGCGCCGGAGACGGATGTCACGGTCCGTGACAAGGAACTCGATCTCGCGGACGCCCTGATGGACACGCTCGGCGAGGTCGACCTGGCCGATCTGCACGACGAGTACCAGGTGGCCCTTGAGGAGGTCATCGCCGCGAAGGCGGCCGGCGAGGAGCCTCCCGAGGTGCCCGCCCCGGCCGCGGGCGGCAAGGTGCTCGACCTGATGGCCGCGCTGGAGAACAGCGTCCGGGCCGCCAAGGAGTCCCGCGGCGAGGAGGAGGCGGAGCACGCCGAGGTCACCACGCTGCGCCGGTCCACCCGCGCGGCCCCCAAGGAGACCGGCGGCCGGAAGAAGACGGCGGCGAAGAAGACCACGGCCGCCGCGGGGAAGAAGACGGCCAAGTCCGCCCAGGCCAAGAAGACGGCGGCGAAGTCGGCCGCCAAGTCCGCCGACAGCGCGGCGGCGAAGAAGAGCACAGCCAAGAAGACGACGGCCAAGAAGTCCACCGCGTCCCGCAAACGCACGGCCTGACCGCGCCACCGGACGAACCACCGGCCCCGCGCCCGCTGCCCGTGCGGTGCGCGCCCGTGTTCCCCTGCGGCAGGAGACGGCGGTGCCGCAGGCCGACGCGGCTCTCCGGGCGTGGAGCCGGACCGCCCCCTGGGCGCGTGGTCGCTGCGGCCCTACGCCGCGCGCCCGGTCCCTCGACTGCCGCCGCCGAGGCCCCGGCGGGTGCGTGATCAGCGCGGAGCGCGCGGGCCGCTGCAGAATCCCGGCCAGGGCCTCCGAGACCGAGACGAGGTCACGCAGGGGGCAGCCGGACCGGCGGACCGTGCGGGCAGGGCGTGCGGCACGCCGGAACGGAATCCTCACGCGCCCACCGGCCCGCTCAGCAGGCCGTCCCGGAGCGCCACGGTCCGGCCGCTGTGCACGGCCACCGCCGGGTCGTGGGTGATGACCACGATCGTCGTGCCGGACCGGTGCAGCCGGTTCGGGAGCCGGAGGACGGACTTGTCGTCGTCGGCATCGTCGGCATCGTCGGCATCGTCGGGATCGGCGGGCGGGGCGGGCTGCGGCCCGAGGCTGCGGCCCTGGTCCCGTCGCCGAGCGGTCCCGCGGCCGTCGTCGTCGCCGTCGACCTGCCGAGCGTCCGCCGTCGCCGTGTCCGGGTTCCCGGTGGGCTCGTCGCACAGCAGCGGCGACGGGCGGCCCACCAGCGCGCGATGGCCACGCGCTGCCGCTCACCGCCGGGACAGCGTCGTGGGCAGCGCCCGGATCCGGTGGCCGAGGCCGACCTGCTCCAGCGCCTCCCGGGCGCGCGCCCGGCGTTCCCGGCGCGGCGTCCCCCGGTGGGTCAGGGCCGGCGCTTTCCCGCCACGGCCGGCGTTCAGGTGCCGCCTACACCCGCTGGTACTGCCCGAGGAACACCGGCGTCCCGCCCGTCACCCGCCACAGGAACAGCCCCGGGTTCATCTGCACGGTGCCGGTGTCCGACTGGAAGCCGATGGTCCTGGTGACACCCCGGAACGACAGGGACCGCAACCGGTGGACCAGGGTGCCGGTGTCCACCGGACCCGCCCTCACCGCGGTCAGCGCGCGGGCGACGAGACCGGCCGCGTCGTACGCCTCCGCCGCGCCCCGCCCCACCGCGCCGGCGCCGTACCGCCGCCGGTACGAACGGACAAACCCGGCGGCCGACTTCAGCCGCGCCGGGTCCACGAACGTCGCCGAGAAGACCCACCCCTCGGCCGCCGCGCCCGCCGCGTCCAGGAACACCGGGTCGAGCACCGGCTCGGTCGCGGCGGGTGTGCCGGTGAACCCGGCCGCCCGCAGCGCGCGGGCGCAGGCGGCGGCCCGCCGCGGCGAACCGCCGCAGTAGACCACCGCCTCGGCCCGGGCCGCCCGCGCTGCGACGGCACCGAAGTCGTCGGTGTCCGCGGCCACCGGGTACGTGGTGACCGACCCACCGGACGGCGGAGCCGCCGTCAGCGAGGTGGCGATCAGCCAGCTGTAGTCGCGGGTCGCCCGGTCGTCGACCAGGGCGGTACGGGTGACCGGCCTGACGCTGGTGAGATAGCGGACGAGTGGCGTGGCGATCGCGCCGTCGGACGGCCTGACCTGGAACACGGCCGGCTCCGTCACCGACACCGTGCTGTACAGGGCGTCGGAGCCCGCCCACGCGGTCACCATCGGCAAGAGGGCCTTGTTGTAGGCGTCCCGGGCCGCGAGCGCGGTCGCGTCGGACGTCGGTCCGACCACCGCGGACGCCGTTCCGTCCGCCACGAGCCGCCGGGCCAGTTCCCCGGCCCGGTCCGGGTCCCCGCGGTCGTCGAGCACGGTGAGGGCCAGGTCGAAGCCGCGGTCCGCGCGCGCGTTGTGCTGCTCGACCGCGAGCCGCACGCCCCGCTCGACGGCGGTGCCGAGCGCCTTGCCCCGGCCTGTCAGATCGGCCTGCACGGCGATCGTGCGCGAGGGCCGGTGACCGCTCGCGTCCGCCCCGCGGCGAGCGCCGAGGAGCCAGGCGGTGCCGCCGCCCGCGGCCAGGACGCCCGCCGCCGCGGAGCCGAGCACCAGGAAACGGCGGCGGCCGGACACGGTCCGCTCCCTGGCTGCCGTACCGGCCGGTGTCGCATCGTCCGGCGCGGGCCGCTCCGGCTCCGGCAGGTTCAGCACCTCGGCCGAACGCTCGGCGATGACCGCGGGCAGACCCGGTGGCAGCCAGTCGTCGGTGGCGAACTCCCCGAGATCCGCGCGCAGTTCGGGCACGGTCGGGCGGTCGGCCGGATTCTTGGCGAGGCAGCGGGCGAGCAGCGCGCGCAGCGCCTCGTCCGGGACGCCGCCGAGATCGGGCGCCTCGTGGAGGGTGCGGTACAGCACACTCGCCGCTGAGCCGCTACCGAACGGCGGCCGCCCGCAAGCCGCGTAGGCGAGCAGGCAGCCCAGCGAGAAGACGTCGCTCGGCGCGCCCACTTCCCCGTCGCGGACCCGGGCCTGCTCGGGCGAGAGATAACCGGGGGTGCCGACGATCACGTCGGTCGCGGTCAGCGCGGTGGCGCCGCTCGCGCGGGCGATGCCGAAGTCGATCAGCCGGGGGCCGTCCAGGGCCAGCAGTACGTTCCCGGGTTTGACGTCGCGGTGCACGAGCCCGGCCGCGTGGACGGCGGCGAGCGCGTCCGCGAGGCGGGCACCCAGCGCCCGCACCGTGTCCGCGGGCAGCGGCCCGTGCCCGCCGACCGTCTCGGCGAGCGAGGGACCGGGAACGAAGGCGGTGGCGATCCACGGCTCGGGGGCCTCCGGATCGGCGGCCGTCACCGGCGTCGTCCACCGGCCGTCGACCCGGGCCGCCGCGGCCGCCTCGCGGCGGAACCGGGCCCGGAAACCGGGATCGGCGGCGTGCTCGGCACGGATCACCTTGACGGCGGCCAGGGCCCCGCCCCCGGAGCGCGCCAGATACACCACGCCCATGCCGCCCGCCCCGATCCGGGCCAGCAGCCGGTACCCGCCGACCGACTCCGGGTCCGCGGCGGTCAGCGGCCGCATCGTCGCCCGCCCCCCGGCCGGCGCACCGTCACACCGTCCTCGGCTGCGGCGCCTTGTCCGGGGCCGGGCCCAGATAGTGGAACTCGCCGTCGATGACCTGGTGCACAAAACTGGCCGGCGTGGTCAGCACCGGCTGGCCCGCGCTCCTCTGGTCGAAGGCGAAGTCCCGGGTGATGCCGTGGTACGTGGCCTTCCGCAACGGGCCGATCAGCGCCTTGCGCGCCGGCCGTTTCCCGTTCGTCGCGACGAGCTGCCGGATCAGCAGCTTCGCCGCGTCGTAGCCCTCGGCGGCCCAGAAGCCGGGCGCGCGCCCGTACCGCGTGCGGAAGGCCTGCGCGAAGGAACGGACGCCGGCCGCGCCCGGCCCGATCGCGCCGGCCACCACCGTCCACCCGGCCGCGGCGGGCTCGGCGGCGAACCGGGCGTCGAGGGCGGGCTCGGCCGCGTACTTCGGCCCGGTGAAGTCCGCCAGCCCCCGCGCCGCCCGGATCGCCCCGTCGAGCGGGCCCGCGTACACGAACGCCTTGATGCCGGCGGAGCGCATCTGAGCCAGTACGGGGGTCAGATCGCCGGTGCCGGCCGGCACCACCCGCGGGTGCGTGGCGTCGCCGTACTGGCGGACGACCAAGTTGACCATCTGGATGGTCATCCAGGAGAGGTCCCCGCCGCTGCGGTCCAGCAGCACCCCGACCGGAGTCGCCGCGCTCGTCGCCTCCAACTGGTAGCCGAGGCTCATGGCGACCACGTTGTGCAGCGGCCGGCCGCGCACGAAGGAGCGGACGTTCTGCGCGAGGTTCTGCCCCGCGGACATGCCCAGCACGGGCAGCAGGGCCGCGTCGTAGACGGGCAGGGCGGCCTGCGTGGTGGCGTCCGTGCTGGACCCGATCACCGCCAGGACGTCCGGGTCGTCGACGAGCCGCTGGGCCGCCGCCGCGGCGCGCTCGGCCCGGCCCCCGTCGTCGGAGGTCGTCAGGTGCAGCGTGAACGGCCGGCCGAGGCGCGCGTTGAACTCCTCCACCGCGATCCGCGCCCCCTGCTCCTGCGCCCGCCCGGCCGCCTTCCCCGGGCCGCTCAGATCGGCCTGCACGCCGATCGCCCAGCCGGGCCCGGCCGATGTGTGCCTCCCGGTGCCGTCGTGCAGCGCGGCCCAGGCGGCGGCACCGCCGCCCATGGCGAGGACGGCCGCACCCCCCGAGGCGACCGCGAGGAACCCGCGCCGCGACGGGCCGCGGTCCCGCACCGGCCCCTCGATGATCGTGGCCCCGATCTCGGGCAGGGACAGCATCTCGGCCGACCGGTCGGCGACCATGCGGACGACGGCGGCGGGCAGCCAGTCGACGGTCCCCGACGGCACGTCCTCCACGAGCGCGGCGTCCAACTCCTCCGGAGCGGGCCGGCCGGCCGGGTCCTTGGCGAGGCAGCGCCGCAGCACGGCCGCCAACTCCTCGTCCTGCCGGTCCAGGCCGTCGAGATCGGGCTCGTCGTGCACGGTCCGGTAGAGCAAAGCGTCCACCGGGCCGCTGCCGAACGGCGGCCGGCCCGTCGCCGCGTACGCCAGCACACAGCCCAGCGAGAACACATCGCCGGCCGGGCCGACCCAGTCGCCGTCCCCCGCCGCCTGCTCGGGGGCGAGGAACCCGGGTGTGCCGACCACCAGTCCGGTCGCGGTCAGCCCGGTCGCGTCGAGGGAGCGGGCGATGCCGAAGTCGATCAGCCGGGGGCCGTCCGCGGCGAGCAGGATGTTGCCCGGCTTCACGTCCCGGTGCACGAGCCCCGCCCCGTGCACCGCGGCCAGCGCGCGGGCCAGCGTCTTGCCCAGCACCCGCACCGCCCGCACGGGCAGCGGGCCGTGCCGACCGACGGCCTCGGCGAGCGAGGGGCCGGGCTCGAAGACCGTGGCCAGCCAGGGCCGCGCGGCGTCCGGGTCGGCGCCGGTGACCTTGACCACCCAGGGGCCGTCCACGCGCCGGGCGGCGTCCGCCTCACGGCGAAAACGGGTACGGAAGTCGTCGTCCAGCGCGTACTCGGCCCTGATCACCTTCACGGCGGCGAGCGCCCCCGAGTCGGTCCGGCCCAGATAGACGACGCCCATGCCGCCCTCGCCGAGCCGGGCCAGCAGCCGGTGCCCGCCGACGAAGGACGGGTCGTCGGGGCGCAGCGAGCGGTCGATCACTTGCCGGCCCCCAGTTCGCCGCGCACCTTGGTCTCCATGGCGGCCACCGCCCGCGCCTGCGCGGCCAGCAGATCGCCCTGCGCGTAGCCCTTGCCGCCCTCGACGACCACGGCGATCGTCACCGGCCCGAGCCGGACCTGGTCCCAGAAGTAGGGCATGGCCCCCTTGCCGAGGGCGGGATTCACATACTCGCCCATCTCCAGCAGCACATCGTCGGCCGAGGTGTTCCCGTTCGTCCCGTAGCCGGAGCCGATCGAGTTCAGGCCGCTGATCCGCTCGGTGGCCCGCAGCTGCTGGTCGGGGCAGCGCAGCGCCTCCTCCAGGGTCTCGGCCATCTCCCCGTCGGCCTGGCCGGCGGTGCGGTGCACGGTGACGGTCGCGGCGGTGCGCACCTCGCCCCTGCCCCCGCCGGCCGGGAGCCGGGCATAGCGGGTGAGGCTGCCGAGCACATCGGCGGGGAGCGACGCCTGCCGCCAGACACAGTCGGAGCCCAGCACCGGCCAGTCGGCCGGATCGCTCTCGTACGGGGTGCGGCGCTCGTAGCCCGGCCCGTAACTGTCCGGACCGGCGGTGACGGTACGCAGCAGCCGCAGCGCCTGCGAGCGGGTCTCGGGCAGCCGCGCGGCATCGGCCCGGAACCGCGGATCGGCCGCGCCCGCACCCGACTGCCCGGCCTGTGCGCCGGCACCGGAGTCCGTGCCGGAGCCCGCCGAGGACGTACCGCCGTCGGCCGTGCCGGAGCCCGTCGAGCCGCCGCCCGTCGCGGCCGAGGTGGCGGCACCGGGACCGGCCCCGCTCCCCGATTCCCCCGAACACCCCGCCAGCAGTGCCAACGTCGCACAGACCAGCACCGCAGACCCCCGTCTTCCGCGCCTGAGCGCCCCTGCGTACGTCACAATCCTCCGTCCCGCGCCGCTTGCCCCGGCCCGCACACGACACCGCCCGGGGTGCGCGTGCATCGATCAACTCATCTTGGCGCATGGGGAGACGGGGATGTGACGTGCGGTGCATCGGGCCGGCAACAGGCGTGTAACCCTTGGACAGCAGATCTTCACAGCTGTTTCATGGGCTTCACAGGTGCCGCATCGAGCGTGATCGGCACCAACACAGGCCTGTGGGGGCACAGTTGAACACTGCACACCGTCAGAACACGGCACACCGTCCCAGACGCCTGGCGGCGACGCTGCTCGCCACCGCACTCGCGGGGGCCGGCCTGACCGTCGCCGTGGCACCCGCGGCACACGCGGCGGCCTCCGAGGCAGTGGTCAAACTGCCGATCTCGTCGTACTCGGCGCTCGCCGTCGACTCCGTGCACCAGCGCGTGTTCATCGCGGACAGCAACACCGACTACTACCTCAACAAGGGCACCATCGCCGTCTACGACTTCCAGGGCGGACACCTGGCCACGCTCCAGACCCCGGCCCATGTCTCGGGCCTTGCGCTCAGCGCCGACAGCGGCAAGCTCCACGCCGGACTGCGCGAGCAGATCCAGACGTACGACACCACCACCCTCGAACCGGCCGTCGTCGCCTCCACCTACACCGACACATGCGGACGCGAACTCGCCTTCTCGGGCGGCCAGTTGTACTTCACCACGCCCTACTCGCAGTACGTCGGCACGTGTGCCACCGCCTCGACCTACCTGGACGGCATCGTCGACGGCCTGCACACCCGCACCGGTTGGAACGACTACGGAAAACTCGAACTTGAGGCGGGCCCCGGCGACCGGATGCTGATGGGCCAGCCCCGCAACGACAAGGCGGCCAACCCCTTCCTCACGGTGTACGACACCCGCGACGGCGCCCTCGTACGCGGCGCCGCCCGCCGCTTCGCCGACGCCGCGGGCAACGGCGCGCTCGACCTGAAGGACATGGCGTTCTCCACCGACGGCAGCAAGGTCGCGGTCGCCGACGCCGGCCACGGCACCCGGCTGCTCAACACCGACGACCTGTCCGACACGGCGAACGCCTACCCGGCGCTCCCGGCCGGTGCCACCGCCAGCTCGGTCGCCTTCAGCGGCGACGGAAAGTACCTCGCCCGCGGCGCCGCCGCCACCGGCTCCACCCCCGACCTGCTGCTCCAGCCCGCCGACCCGGCCGATACGACGGCGCCGCTGGAGTTCGTCTTCGAGGGCAGCCTCGACGGCGACCGCGTCGCCCCGCGCGGCATGGAGTGGTCGGCCGACGGCTCCCGCCTCTTCGCGGTCACCACCAACGCGGTAGGCGGCCAGTTCTGGCTGCACATCATCCAGCCGCCGGCGGTGCAGTACGACACCCGTTTCACCGGCGGCCTCACGCACAGCCCGGCCCAGGCGGTCGCGGGCGAGCCGCTGGCCCTGCGCGGCAGCCTGGAGTCCGACGGACCCGCCCCCGGTACGCCGCTGAAGGTCACGGCGACCCGCACGGACGCGACCGGCACCCATGACCTGGGCACCGCCACCGTCAAGGCGGACGGCACCTTCACCGTCCTCGACGAGCCCGACCTCGTCGGCGACGCCACCTACACCGTGTCCTTCCCCGGCGACCTGACCCACCGCCCCGCCGAGGACATCACCCACACCGTCACCGTGGCAAAGGCGCCCACCTCGATCGCCCTCACCGCGCCGGACGAGGGGTCGCTGGACGCCGGGATCACCATCACCGGCACGTTCACCGCCCAGGGCAAGGCCCTGCCGGACCGCGCCGTACTGAAGGTCGAACGGACCGACCGGCTCGGCACCGGCACCCTGTCGTCGGTGACCGTCGCCGCGGACGGCACATTCACCGTCGAGGACATCCCGCGCACCCGGCGCGACGTGACCTACACGGTCAGCTGGCCCGGTGACGACCTGCACACACCCTCGACCGCGTCGGCAGCGATCCGCATCACACGCTGACCCCACCGATCCCGTCGGACATCGTCTCGGGCGCCCCACCGTGCAAGGGGCACCCGAGCCACCCCTTCGAACACCGACAGCCCCGCAACGGTGAGTAAATCAAGCCCACCCTGGACGCAGGCACCCGCGAGCCTCCCCCCGGAGGACCACAAGCCCCCACGGCCACCGGGACGACACCGACCCACCGCACACCCACGGGCCACTTCGACCTAGGCCCGCACCACCTCTACGAATTCTCCGCAACTCCTACAACTGCGCTCCGTTGGTACTACAGTCGCCCGTGTGCGGCTCGTCACATAGCGCTGTACATCAGGCAACTGGGGCAGGGGCGCTCGCACGCCCGGTCTGCGTTGTGTTGGGGGGCTTTATGTGTGAGATGGTCAAGGGTTCGAACGTGTCTCTGCCAGCCCTGAGCGAGAACGTCGGTTCGGTGATCGTCGGTCTGGGCTGGAGGAGCCCGACGGGCGAAGGGGATGCCGACGTATCCGTCCTGTTGCTGGACGCGAACGGCAAGGTCCGCAGCGACACGGACTTCTACTTCTACAACAACCCGGTCGCCGCTGACGGGAGCGTGCAGCTCCTGGGCAAGACACCGACGGCGGACGGCAGCGAGGACCGGATCAGCTTCGACCTGACCGCGGTCCCGCCCGAGATCGACCGCATCGTCGTGGCCGCCAGCCGGTACGAGCGCGCCCGCTTCGGAGAACTGGAAGGCGTGAGGCTGTCGTTGGCGGACGGCGGCGGTGAGGAACTGCTCCGCTTCTCCATCGACGGCGCCGACTCGATGAGCGCGATCATCTTCGGCGAACTGTACCGGCGTGGGCAGGAGTGGAAGTTCCGCGCGGTCGGCCAGGGCTACGACACGGGCCTCGCCGGCCTGGCGACGGACTTCGGGGTCGACATCGACGACGACGCGGTGGCAGAAGAGGCACCGGCCGGCGCCGCCGTTGACCAGCAGGCGGGGGCGACGGCACCGGCGTCAGCAGACGGACCGACACCAGCGGGGACCCTGGAGGCGGTCCCCGCACCTCGCCGGCCTGAGAGCGAGGCCGGGCAGACGAAGCCGACCGCACGACCGCGTACCGCGAAGAAGAAGGTCACCCTGCCCAAGGCGGTCAAGAAGACGCTGGCGGAGAACGAGTCGTGGAAAGAGGCCAGGCTCTTCCCCGTGTCGGTGCTCAAGAGCGACCGGGACCGTGAAATGCGAGCGACCTCGGTGCTGCTGTCGGTCATGGCGCAGGTACCGGAGTTCGGCAGGAGGCTCACCGCCGCGTTCGGGGCGCCGGCCGGTCGTATGGAAACCTTCACCGAAGTCACCCTTCCGCACGGTGACACCCCGCGACGCCCCGACGGGGTGATCCGAGTCGAGCGGGCCGGCAAGCTGTGGACGGCGCTGGTCGAGACGAAGACCAACGGCAATGCCCTCAAGGCCGATCAAGTACAGGCCTACGCGGACATCGCCGCGCGCCGTGGCTACGAGGCCGTGATCACCGTGTCGAACGACGTCGCGTTGGAGGGCAGCCCGCTCGTCGACGTGAAGATCGACGGACGGCGCAAGCACAAGGTGGCCCTCTGGCACCTGTCATGGGCCGAAGTCGCCCATCAGGCCCAGATGTTGATCCGGCACGAGGGCGTCGGCAATGCGGCACACGCATGGCTCCTCCAGGAACTGCTGCACTACGTGCAGCACGAGAACTCCGGCTGCCACGGATTCCAGAACATGGGCCCGGCCTGGGTTCCGGTACGCAACGGAATCGACGACGAGACCCTGTGCCAGGGAGACCCGCGCGCACTGGAGGTCGTCGAGAGCTGGGAACGGCTCATTCGCCAGGTCTGTCTCCGCCTGGGCGGTGAACTGGGGCAGAAGGTACTGCCCGTCCAACGCGCCAAACGCGGTACCGACCCAAGGACGCTGCGGGACCGCCTCGCCGATCAGCTTTGTCTCCAAGGCAAACTCGAAGCGAAGCTGCGCATCGAGGGCATGCCGGGCGTCCTGGCCACCGGCGCGGACCTGCGTACGGGCAAGCTCCGCACTTTCATCGAGATCCCCGCACCCGAGCAGGGCTACCCCCTGGCGTGGGCGAAGCGGCTCGTCCGCCGCCTGGCCGAGGCGCCGGCGGATCTCCACATCGAAACCCTCGTCGAAGGAGAAACGGGCGGCCCACGGGGAACGCTCGAACGGCTCCGCCCCGAGCCCGGGGACATGCTGCCCAAGGACAACGGCACCCAGATCATCGGCTTCCGCCTGTCCCTCTTCAAAAGCATGGGAAGCAGCCGCGGCAACGCGGAGTCCGGTTTCATCCGCAGCGTCGACGACGCGGTGCACCGCTTCTACACCACCGTGGTGGTCCACTTGGACGGCACGACCCCCCGTGGAGCACCCGCCAGAAAGACCGCGACGGCAAACTGAAACCCCCGATCCCCGAGCCCGCCCCGACCGAACGAGGATGCGGCGACGGCCCTCCGGCGGTCGGCGAGCGGTCGGCCGCGGACTCCGTCAGCCGGCGGTCGTCCTGGTCGTTTCGGACCGCGGGACGGGCGGGGCGGATTCGGCGCCGGAGTCGGCCGGGTCCGGCTGGGCCAGGGAGCCGGTGATGAGGAGGACGCCCAGGATGAGCAGCAGCGGCACGCACATGGCCGCCCGGTAGGAGACGGCCGCCCCGACGGCCCCGACCAGGGGCGGGCCGATCAGGAAGCCCACGTAGTTGAAGAGGTTGACGCGGGCCACGGCGGTGTCCACCGTCCCCGGCAGTCGCTGCGCACCGACCACGAAGAGCTGGGGCATGATCACGGACAACCCCGCGCCGAGCACGGCGAAACCGAGCGCACCGGTCACGGGTTCCGGTGCGGAGGCGATGACGGCGAACCCCACCGCGGAGAGCAGGACGCCCGCCCGTACTACGGCCACCGCTCCCCAGCGCTGCACCCAGCCGTCCCCGAGACCACGGCCCACCAGGGTGGCCGCCATGTAGAGGGCGTACGGCACGGTCGCCATCGCCTCCGAGCTGTGCAGGGTGTCCTCAAGGAACTTCGCGCTCCAGTTGGTGGCGGTGGAGTCGGCGATGACGGCCACGGTCATGATCAGGCAGAGCGGCAGCAGCGGCTTCCAGGGGACGCCGCGCGGGCGAGCGGGCCGCGGGGAGGAGGGCTGCGTGGACGAGGGCCGCGCGGCCGGTTCCGCCGTGGCACGGCCGCCGGCCGCCGTGTCCGGCCCGCCCGGCTGCCGGGTCAGACGCGGGCCGACCGACACCGCGAACGGCAGCAGCAGGGCGACCGAACCGGCGAAGAGGACGAGCAGGGAGAGGTGCCGGTGGGCTCCGGCCCAGGCGAGCAGGGCGCCGATGATGCCGCCGAGGCTGGCGGCACCGTGGAAGCCGAGCATGATGCTGCGGCCGTAGCCCCGCTGGATCCCGATGCCCGTCATGTTCAGGCTCGCCTCCATGGCACCCACCAGCAGCCCGAACACGCCGAGGCAGGCCACGAGTTGCCAGACGGCCTCGCCCGCCCCGACCCCGACAAGGCACAGACAGATCAGGGGCTGGAGCACGCGTACCACCACGGGAGCGGGAACCCGGCGCACCACACGCGAGACGGTGACGCTGCTGGCACCGGCCAGGACCGGCACGGCGGCGAGGAACAGCGGGAGCGCGGCGTCGCTGAGGCCGTACCGATCCTGGACCGCCGGGATGCGGGTGACCAGCAGGGCGAAGACCGCGCCGTGGACGAGAAAGACCAGGAGCAGCGCGGCGCGGGCCTGTCGCAGCCGTACCGTGATCTCCATGGCACCCCCTTCGGTGTTCGCCACCACTCACCCGAGGGCAGCGCCGGACGCGACCATAGGGACCGGCGCTGAAGCGCGACTTGAGCGGCAGGCAGAACGACGGCTTGAGGAGGCCGCTCGGGGCGGCGGCCCGGCCGACGGAGACTAGGCCCGGCCGACGGAGACTACGCACGGCCGACAGGCCCCGCCCCAAGTCCCCCTCGGCGGCGCCAGGACAGAGCGGCGCCAGGACAGGGCGGCGCCGCCCGCTGTTGCCCGCTCGGAAATGACGGCGGACCGGTGGGAAGCGCCAGTGCGCTGCGGATCGGCACGCCGACGCTGAGGCCGGTCTCGCCTTCGCCTGCCCGAGCCTGACATACCGGCGGGCTGGGGGCCACGGCGGTGGGCGCGTGACCCCGCCCCTCTGCACGGCGGATCAAGCCGGCACTGCCGCGAGAGCAATCACGCGGCCCAGCCGATCACACCGGTGACGTCGGCGTCGGAGATCCCCCGCCGGCGCTTGAGACCGCGGGCTTTCATCAACCCCATTCCTCTCCGGCACAGGAGCGCCCAGAGCCGGCAAGGGCCGGTCTGCCGCTCCTTGGCAGCACCGACGTCAAGCGGCAGCACCGACGTCAAGCAACCGTCCGAGCCAATGGCGTATCAGCAGCTGATGCTGTCGATGTACACATGGTCGAGGTTGGTGATCTTGATCCAGAGACTCGCCTTGCCCCGCCGGTCCGCGGTAGAGGTGGGCGCGCCCCAGTAGTGGTACTTCGTCACGCAGCCGCGGTAGGCGCGGAAGGCGTCGGTGTCGTAGTAATAGAAGTGCCACTTGGACTCGTCGTGGGCGGGCAGTTCCACGTCGGAGTTGTAGGCGAACCAGTAGTTGACGTTGTAGCTCTTGACGCAACCCAGCTTGTCGCCCTCTTCCGACGCGCCGTAACTGTCGGACCAGCAGTTCGTGATGCGAATGGGCATGCTGGAGTTGTTGGTGACCTCGCCTCCGCAACCCTGGGTGGTGCACGTGCCGGCGGACGCCGGAGCGGACATCCCGAGACCGAGAAGCGGGAGCGTGAGAGCCAACGTCGTGGAGCGCAGTGCCCACGTGCCGAATCTCTTAATGATCATCTTCTCTCCTTTGCCAGTGCGGTTGGCGTCGCCCGTGGTGCCGTTCGCGCCTCCCCCCGTCCCCACCGCCACCTGGATGTGAAGCGCGCGCCGGCGATTCGAAGTCCAGTACCAAGAGCTGCGCCATGGATACGGCAGCCCGGCGCGCTGTCGTCCCGTCGTCTCGTCGTCCTGTTGTGCTGCCGTGCTGCCGGGCTTCCGGAAAGGAGTCTGGTGAGTGACGGCGCAGGTCGCCATGCCTTTCAGCCCTGGCCAAAAGGTCCAGGTCAGGAGAGCGAGTTCTCCTGCGGCTCCCAGGGGGCGTACCGGGTACCGCAGTTGAACCCCGCCTCGCGATCGACGGGTTCGGCCCGTACCAAAGCGGCTGTGGTGAGCCCGCGGCAGGCGTCCTGCTGAAGATCTACGCGGTATCGACGGTCGAGCCGCCGAACTCGTAGTCGGCGGCCATAAGCTGATGGTCAGTCAAGTACGCACCCCCGAGCAGGCGGAAACCATGGGCAGTCTCACCGAGGACAACCTCAGGGCGCTGGCCGGTGCCCGTTCCTACGAGCGCGGGCTCGGATACCTGGACGCGGTGTCCGGGGTCGAGGTCGGTGACGGCCGGATCACCGCGACCGTTCACGGCACGGAGCGGTACGAGGCGGAGCTGACCCTGGAAGGGCCCGGCGGCCTGGCAGGCATGTGCGACTGCCCGTACGGCCTGGAAGGCAACTTCTGCAAGCACCTTGTGGCCCTCGGCCTGACGGCGCTCGCCCAACGGGAGAGCCTGCCGCGGCAGCGCAAGGCGGCGCGGGAGCGCGCGCAGGACCTCGACGGATGGCTGTCCGCCCTGTCAAAGGACGAGTTGCTCGCTCTGCTGCGGGAACAGATCGGCGAGGACCGGCAGTTGCGGCGGCGCCTGGAACTGCGGGCCGCGAGCGTCCGCGGGGACCTTGCCACGGTCCGGGCCCGCATCCGCGACCTGCTCGACATCGGCCCTTTCGCGCAGTACGGATACGTCGAGTACGCCGATGCCCGCGCCTACGCCGACCAGGCCAAGCAGGCCGTGTCCGCGATCGCCGGGCTCACCGGCTCGGGTCGGGCCGTCGAGGCGATCACTCTGGCTCGGGAGGCGATGCGGCTGCTGGCAGAGGCGGTGGAGAGCGTCGACGACTCCGACGGTCGGCTCGGGCAGATCGGCGCCGGCCTCGCCGATGCCCACCTCGATGCATGCCGTGCGGCGCGCCCCGACCCCGAGGAGCTGGCGTCCTGGTTGGTCGGCCATGCGCTCGGCGACATCGACGACGGCCTGACCGGCATCGATCCACTCGACTACGAGGACGTCCTCGGCAAAGAGGGAATGGCCGTCCTGCGGGAGTCGGCGGTCGAGGCATGGCGGCGCAACCGTACCGGCTGGGCCGAGAAGTACCTGATGGAACGCCTGGCCAAGGCGGGCGGCGATGTCGACGCGGTGATCGCCGTCCAGGCGGCCGATCTCGCGCCGAACGGCCACACGCACCTGGTCATCGCTCGTGAGCTGGATACCGCCCGGCGCTCGGACGAGGCCCTGTCCTGGGCGGAACGCGGCCTCCGGGAAACCCGGGACCTCGCCGCCGTCGACACCGCCCTCGTCGACGACCTCTGCGAGCGCTACGCGCGGACGGACCGGCTGTCGGACGCCCTCACCGTGCGCCGCGACCACTTCGGTGCCCGCCGCTCCCTGCGTGCCTACCAGCAGCTGAGGGCCGCCGCGCGGGCCGCGGACTGCTGGCCGGCCGAGCGCGAACGGGCGCTGGACCTGCTGCGCGCTGATGCGGAGCGGCGGAAGGCGGGCTGGTACGACGGCCCGGTCCTGGTCGACGCCCTGCTCGACGACAAGGACGTCGACGCCGCCTGGCAGGCCGCCACCCGGACCGGCGCCCATGACCGGCAGTGGCTCACCCTCGCCGATCAGGCGCGCGCCGGCCGTCCCGCCGACGCGCTCGCTGTCTACCTGCGGCTGGCCGAGCCGCTCGCCGAGCAGACCGGAAACTCGGTCTACGACCAGCTCGTCGACATCCTGCTGAGCATCCGAGACTGCCACCGCCGCCTGGGCACGCCCGACGAGTTCACCGCGTACGTCACGGCCCTGCGCACTGCCCAGAAACGCAAGCGGAACCTGATGCGCCGCATGGACGAACACGGTCTGTGAGGCCGGAGGGCGTCCGGGCCCCTACCGGCCGTCGTCCTGTTCGCTGTCGTCGCCCCACCAGGGTGCGCCGGGTCAGTGGAACACCACGGCGTGACCGCCGGCGATGCTCGACCGGCACGCCTGGCGGAGCTGGTCCCGGGCCCACTTCTCCGGGCCGAACGGGTCGTCGTCCGACAGGCCGATGGATGCGGCCTGGGCAGCGGGACCCGGATGCGAGGCATGTGCCTCGGTGAGGCGGATGCCCAACGTGGGCGCGAGGCTGTCCAGTTCGGCCAGGAGCCGATGGCTGGAGCCGACCATCCCGGCACCGGCGACCCCTGACTCCGGGGGCAGGAAGAGCGGATCGGCGAAGTCGACGGGGATGTAGTAGCCGGCGTTGTCCGCGTGGCACAGCAGGTGGGAGGCGAGCAGCGAGGTCTCGTCGTCGATCCTCGCAAGGTCACGGCGCCATGCCCCGCTGTCGGGGCGCGGGGCGGGAGCGACGGACTCGTCCTGCCCGGCGAGGACAAGGATGCGGCGCAGACGGGTCAGATGCCCGTACGGGAACCCGCCGGAGAAGGTGTGAGGGCTCGGCGGAGCGGTGATCTCCGGCTCCTCCCACTGGACGCCCTCGGCGCGCAGCGCCCGGCCGAGGCGGAGGAAGGCGCGGCGGTGGTGGTCGTACCCTTCCGGGTCGTTGCGCGCCTGGTCGTAAAGCAGCCCGACGGAGATCGAAAGTCCCATGACCTCGGAGCGTAGTGACCGGGTGTGACAATGCGGCGCCGGTTTCCCTGCCCGCTCATGTCCGGCCCGGCCCGGCGGGAAGCCGGCGAGCGAAACGCAGCACCTGGGACGCAGGCCCTCCACCCACCCCTTGCCGAGCGCAGAAGGGTTCATTGCCCCTTTGGCGCGTATCTGGGTCACACTCCCATATTTTATGACGTCGGTCACAGCGCTCCACCCACCAACCGGCGCACTTAGTAGAGGCGGCGTGGCGGACATCTGAGGATTTGTCCGTCTTGGCCTGCATTCGGATCCCGCCGTGCGTCCCGGGATTCCGCCCGGCCGGCCCGCACGCCCGTTGCCCCGTGGCGTAGCCCTTCTGACGCCGCGACAGCTTCCCCTCCTGCCGCCATATGCGGACCGAAGCCCCGCACACAGCCCTGCCGAGGTCCCGGGAACCTACGAGGCGACGTAGTGGCGAGACCCGTTGTGCTCCCTGTCGAGCCGTTCTAAGAATGACGACCCACAGGACGTTGCCGCAGTTCAGAACCGGTGCTCACGCAGAGTCGACCACGCACCGGGCGCTCGGCGTCACCGAGTGAGTAGGAGCCCCCCACATGAAGTCGTCCCGAACGTTCGCGAGACTCCTCGCCCTCGCTCTCGGCCTGGGTCTGGCCTCCGCGCTGGGCGCGGCGGTGCCGGCGAGCGCCCAGACGGCCGCCACCCCGTCCGCTGCCGCCAGTACCTCCGTGGAGCGGTACACCGGGTCGGTCGAGGAGACCGCGAACAACAAGGCGTTCATCGCGGCCGTGCTCAAGTCGGTCGCCGAGAAGCGCGCCGCCCAGCCGAACGCGCAGGCGGTGACCGTCTACTACAACGCCTCCCAGGCACCGAGCTTCCGTTCGCAGATATCGAGCGCGGCCTCGATCTGGAACAGCTCCGTGTCCAACGTCAAGCTCCAGCCGGCGTCGAGCGGTGCCGACTTCTCCTACTACGAGGGCAACGATCCGCGCGGGTCCTACGCCTCCACCAACGGCCACGGAAGCGGCTATATCTTCCTCGACTACGCCCAGATCCAGCAGAACGACTCGGTCCGCGTCGTCACCCACGAGACCGGGCACGTGCTGGGCCTGCCGGACGACTACAGCGGGCCGTGCAGTGAGCTGATGTCGGGCGCCGGCCCCGGCCCGTCCTGCACCAACCGCTACCCGAACGCCACCGAGCGCTCGCGTGTCGACCAGCTGTGGGCCACCGGGCCCGCGCAGAGCCCCTGGGCATGGTGAACCAGGCCCGCTGACCACCTGAGCGCGGCACCCCCGGTACGGACCGTGACACCGGACCACGGTCCGTACGTGCACTCGCCGGGCCGCGCGCGGCACTCACCCACCCCGCCCGCGACCGGCTGCCCTTCTTCAAGAACAGGGTCTCGTCCAGCACGAGCACCAACTCGTCGTACCCGGCAAGTCCTTGACCTTGTCCGGCTCTCGCTCGCCCATGATGTGGCACAGGGCCATTAGCCTCCGGTCCGTATGGGCTGGGGGCTTCGTCACGTACCAGCCGCACGCCCTCGGCTTCTGGTTGCTGGTAGCACCTGCCGCGTCGCGTTCCGTTTCGCCAGTGGTTGGCTGCCACATGCGTCTCGTCCGATTCGCGCTCTACGCATGTGCCGCCGAGCTGTCGACTCTGGCGTTATGGGGTTATTACAGGGGGAGCCGCGTCGACTGGATGGTGGGCGGTTACGCTGCCCGTACTGCAACGTCGTTCGATTAGTTGATCTTGGTCGGGTAGAGTCCCGGTCTCGTGCCGAATGATCATGTTGCTGGTGGGAGCTACGCGGAGCGGGTGCGG